>CALFFK010000087.1 GCA_937957975.1 uncultured Neomegalonema sp. | reverse complement strand
GGTTTCCACAACACGAAATCCATCGGATCGCGTTTGTAGGGGGCGACTTCGACCCGCGCCCCCGCCCGCATCTCGTCCAGCGAGCGACGTGACAGTGAGCCATATTCAGGATCGGTCGCCACGGCGAACAACACATGCCCTTCCGCCTCATAGGCATGGCCCCTGACGATCAGGTCTTCGGTCATGGCGATCATCTGCGCGATATATTCGGTCGCGCGGGGTTCATGATCCGGGCGCAGCGCGCCAAGGGCGTCCATATCCTCGTGATACCAGCCTATCGTCTCGTCAGTAATCTCACGGATCGAGCGGCCTGTCTCGGCGGCCTTGGCATTGATCTTGTCATCCACATCCGTGAAATTACGGGCATAGGTCACATGCTCTGCCCCGTATTCATGGCGCAGCAGACGATAGAGAACGTCGAAGACCACCACAGGGCGCGCATTGCCGATATGCGCGCGGTCATAGACGGTCGGCCCACAAACATACATCCGCACATCAGACGGATTGATTGGCACAAAATCTTCCTTGCGCCGTGTCCTGGTGTTGTAGAGCCGGATAGCCATGTACGTCGTCTCCCCGTGCGCGAAACTCAGGCGCTGCGGCGACGCTGTAGCATTCAGTAGAGGCGAATGAAAACGGGCCGCAGACTTTTATGTCAGCGGATAATGCAGCAATCGATGATCGAGGATGCAGTTTCCATGAAACGCTTATGGCTTTGGCGGTGGCTTCCCGTCAAGCGGTTCCTCGACAACCACATAATCGGCGTCTATCACGCCACCGCCGGGTCGCATCGCCTGATGTTCCCGCATCTGCCGGGCCAATTCCGGGTTATGCTTCTCAAATTCCTTGCGCATCTTGCCCATTTTCCACCGCCCATAGAGATAGAGGACAGGCGCAAGAACAAGCAAAGCCACGAAAATGATCGTGCCAAGCCATATCGCAAGAGCGAGAATACCGATGCCGCCAATGGCGGCAGCAATTTTCTGAAACGGGTTCATGGGCGGAATATAGGGTAACAGACCATCAGGCGGAAGACCCATGCATATCCATCATATCCAGTTTCATTCTTCAGGCAGGATACCCCGCCCAATCTATCGGCGCAGCAATGGCAGCAAAGCGGCCATATCAGGACCATTACTGCGGCCCGTCAATGCCTTGCGCAATGGCATGAAGAGAGCCTTGCCCTTGCGGCCTGTCTCCTCCTTGAGAGTGCCCGTAACCGCGCGCCATGTCTCGCCCGTCCATGGTTTGGATTTTTCCAACTCGGCCAAGGCCATGGTAACGTATTCCGCGTCTTCCGCATCAATTGCCGGTTCACAGTCGCCTGTCAGAACCGCGACCCAATCAGGAATATCCTCCAGACCGTCGATATTTTCGCGGATCAACAGCCAGAAAGGCTCGGCTATATCCTCCGGTACACCAGCACCGCGCAAGCGATCCGCGACATCGGCATAGGGCTTTCCATGCAATGCCTTGAGGTTCATTGAATTCAGATCGTCCGTACTGAACCGTGCGGGGGCGCGCCCGAACCGGGACAGATCGAATCCAGCGATCAGTTCTTCATGGCTTGCGCGTGGCTCTACCGGGTCCGATGATCCCAGACGCGCCATGTAGGACAACAGCGCCAGTGGCTCGACCCCACTATCGCGGATTGATTCGAGGGTCAGCGACCCAAGCCTCTTTGACAGGCCCGCCCCATCCGCATCCACAAGCAAGGAGTGATGGGCAAAGCCGGTCGGCTTTCCGCCCAAGGCGTCAAATATCTGAATTTGGGTGGCGGTATTCGTGACATGATCCTCGCCCCGGATCACATCGGTCACGCCAAAATCAATATCGTCGCAAACACTACAGAGGGTGTAGAGATACCCTCCATCTTCACGGATCAGCACGGGATCGGAGACAGAAGCGCAATCCACGTTCGTCTCCCCCCGGATGCCATCGGTCCATGTCACCCGTTCCTGATCGAGTCGAAAACGCCAGTGCGGGCGGCGGCCTTCAGCCTCCAACCGGCTCCGATCCTCGTCGGTCAGTTTCAGGGCAGCGCGATCATATACCGGCGGACGACCCGCTTGCCGCTGATACTTGCGGCGCAAATCGAGTTCCGTCGCGGTCTCATAGGCCGGGTAAAGCCGCCCTTGCGCACGAAGGTCATCAGCAGCCGAATCATAGCGGTCGAGGCGCGCAGACTGGCGTTCAAAACGATCCCATCCAAGGCCCAGCCAATCGAGATCACGTTTGATCGCGTCAACATGCTCCTCCTTTGACCGCTCGGCATCCGTATCATCAATCCGCAGGATAAACTGCCCCCCCTGCGCACGGGAATACAACCAGTTGAGCAGTGCCGGACGCAAATTACCGACATGAAGGCGGCCCGTGGGGGAAGGGGCAAAACGGGTAACGGTCATCGAAATCCTCTGGCCCTCGCAACCGGGGCATCTCGTGGCTACATACAGGGCCATGACGCCAGCGCCAAGCATCACCGATCCCAAACATATCGCTGAACAGGTTTTTCCTAGGTTGCCTTACACCATACATGATTGTCCGCATGGAGATCGTTGGCGGGCATGACGTAAAACTGGTCTGCCCGCTCGCCGAACATCAAAAAATCACAACATATTGAGCCAACAAAGCAGCTCTTTATTTTTTGCCCTGAAAATTGTTATTATCATGCGCACCCGAACTAAATTTGTTCTGATACAATCGCACTTTAATGGCTACGCCATCTGTGCTCGTGATTTAATCGAATGGAGCTGATGACATGCGGTTGAAGCCGATTTACTCGACAGAGCAGGTGATTGATCAACTGACCCGGAGTTTTGATCCTTCGGGTTACAATGTTGCCTGGGACGGGCCGGAAGTGACCTACACGCTGTCGCACCTGCCCGCTGCACAGGCAGGGCCAGAAGCAGGCGGCT
>CALFFK010000086.1 GCA_937957975.1 uncultured Neomegalonema sp. | reverse complement strand
ACGGGACCGGGTGATTTGAACAGCTTGTGGAATTCATGTCGGTTCATGTTGTTACGCTAGTGGATCGACCGGGACATTTGAACCCCACAATCTTGCGCGGGCCTCTCGGTTATCTTGTTCAAATGTCGAGATAAGTCGATCCACCAAACAAAATTCAGCAGGTTCGTTCCGCCAGAAACAATCCACTAGCGCCCGTTGTTGCATTCGTGATCACCCATTGCACAAAATTCAGACTCGCGGAATCGCGCTGTCTGTGGTGGCATTGTCTCCAGCAAAAGGGAGACAGACATGAAAAGCCTCATCAAACCCACGCGCCGTGCCGTGCTCGCCGGAACCGCCGCCGTTCTCACCACCCCCTACCTCAATCGTGCATGGGCCGCTGATCCGGTCGAAATCAACATGCTTGCATGGTACGGCCATGGTGAACCGGACATGGTCGAGGAATTTGAGGCCGAGCATAACGTCAAGTTCAACGCGAAATACTATGCGGGCGGCGACAACATGCTGGCCCTGATTGCCCAGTCACCCCCCGGAACCTACGACATCATTCTGTCCGATGCCGAATTCGTGCAGCAACTCAATGCCGCTGGCTATATCGAGCAGATGGACGCGGATGATTACAATTTCGATGATTTCTTCCCTGAATTCCAGAAATTCCCCGGCCACTGGAAAGGCGACGATCTCTATTCCGTCATGGTCCGCTATGGCCTTCTGGGGGTCAGCTTCAACACCGATGTCATCAGCCACAAGGAAGCGATGAGCTACAGTGTGTTCTGGGACGAAAAACTAAAGGGCAAGGTTGGCCATTTCGACTGGCATCTGCCCAGCCTTGGCGAGATCAGCCTTTATAACGGCAATAACGACCCCAGCCCCTTTGATATCAATGACGATGCGTGGGAAAAACTTCAGGAAACAACCATGAGCCTGCGCGAACAGGTTGGCGGTTTCTTCGATTATGGCGGCACGTTCTCGAACCTCAAGAACGGTGATATGCACGCCATGTGCGGCATCGGTGACTGGATCACCGGCGTTCTGCGCAAGGACGGCGCGCCCGTGGATAGCGTGATCCCCGAAGAAGGCGGCATCCAGTGGACCGAAAGCTATTGCATCGGCAAAGGCACGGACAAGGCAGAGATTGTCCGCGATTTCATCCAGTACATGCTGACACCAAAGGGGCAGGTTCGTTCAATCCAGATGGCGGCCTATCCGGGCCTGTCGCCCACCAAATCCGGCTGGATCGCAATCCAGCAGGAAAACCATGCGGAAGCCGTGCGCGCCGGTATGATTGGTGGGGTCGATAATTCCCCGATCAAGATGCGCAAGGAAGGCCGCATCTTCAATCGCGACATCCCGCAACAGCAGGATCTGGAGGACTGGAACGACTTCTGGTCCGAATACAAGAACGCATAGGCTGTTATCCCGCCTCCCTTCTCCTGCGGAGAGGGGAGGGTGAGGCAGGGGTTTAAGGTCGTGCGGTTCTGGAATACTGAAGTAAATGAAAATCTGGAGGGGGGCGTGAAGGCAATGCAGATGGCGTTGAAAGAACAGCGCGGGACGCGCCCCCCAGCCCTTGCTCATCTCCACGCGGGGGAGGGTTAGGGACAGGGCATGTCAACATCCCGCGAAAGCCTCGCCTATAAATACACATGGCGATTGCCCCTGCTGATCTGGCAGGCGGCATTTTTCATCGTGCCGCTCATCTTCCTTGTGGTGATGAGCTTCTGGCTGGTGAAAAACTACCGGATGCAACCCGATTTCGTCCTGAAGAACTGGGACAAGATGTTCAGCCGGGGCTATTTCTGGGATGCTTATTGGCTGACCCTTGGGCGGGCCGTGCTGGCCTCAATCGTGGTCAGCCTGATCGCGTTCCCGGCTTCCTTCGCGCTGGCTTTCAAGGTTTCGGATACGACCCGGCGCTGGGCGATCTTCTTTCTCATCATTCCGTTTTTCACATCCTATCTCGTGCGCATCTATGCGTGGCAGGTCATCATTGCAGAACAGGGCGTTATCAACGCCATGATCGGAGCATTAGGGATCGGGCCAATCACCATGCTCAATTCCGGCTTCGGGGCGATGATCGGCTATCTGACGCTGACCTTGCCGCTTGTAATCATTCTCCAGACCTTCAGCCTCGCCGCCGTAGACCGAAATCTGATCGAGGCCGCATGGAATCTGGGCTGCACACGGGCCCGAACGATCCTGTCGGTCATCATCCCATCAGCGAAGATCGGACTGATCCTTGGTGCGGTGTTCTGCTTCATCCTCAGCTTCGGAGATTTCGTCGCGCCGTATTACCTGGGCGGATCGAAACCCCCAACCCTGTCGATCCTGATCATAGACACGACGAAATCCGGCCAGCAATGGCCCCGTGCGGCGGTGGTGGCGATCTGCATGATCGTGACGCTTTTCACAGTGGCTTTCGCCGCCATCGCGCTGGCTTACGGGAAACCAAAGAAATGAGAGCGGCTCTCCTGCTTTATCTTGGTGCGGTCTTCGTGTTCATCTTCGCCCCCATCGTGGCGAGCGTGGTGTTTTCGTTCAACTCCGACCGCTTTCCAACGATCCCGCTGGGGTCATTCACGCTGCATTGGTACGAAACGGCATTCGCGGAAGACTCGCCAATATGGCAGGCATTTCGCAACTCATTGATCGTCAGCGTTTGTGCGGCGACGCTCTCCACCCTGATCGGTTTTGCGACGGCTTATACCGATTATCGCTATGGCTTTCGGTTCAAGGCCGGGTACATCGCGCTCGCATTATTGCCACCGACTGTGCCGCTCATCATTCTTGCACTGGCAATGTTGGCATGGCTCAGTCAATTGGGTCTCAGTGGTACGCTTACCGGCATTGTGGTCGCACACACAGTTCTTGGCGCGCCGTTCGCAATGGCCGTAACACGGCTACGCCTCAGCCAGATGGACCCCTCTCTGGAAGCGGCAGCATGGAATCTCGGCGCGTCAGAATGGGGGGCGATGCGTCATGTTATCCTGCCCTTCTGCCTGCCCGCCATCATCAGCGCATTCTGCCTGACAGCGGCGGTCAGCTTTGATGAGTTTGCCGTCGCATGGTTCGTTTCGGGTTTGAACAAGACGGTCCCGGTCGCAATCCTTGAAATTCTGCAAGGCAATGTCGATCCACAGATCAACGCGGTAGGCACGGTCGTCTTCCTGACTTCCATGGCCCTCGTTACTATTGCGCAACTGCTGTTGATGGCGAAAGGGCGCAAGGCCTGGAAAGGAGTTTGAAAGGTGAGGAAAATTTATCTGGCTGCGCTATCGCCTCTATTCTGCGGGCTGGTATCGCCTTCCGCCCTTGCGAGTGGGCTGGACGAACTCAATGCCTATGTCTGCGGCGCGGAGCCGGTTCCAACCCAATACCATTCCAGTGGAACCCGGTTGCGCCCACCTTCCGAAGTGCCGCGCTTTCACGATCTCTATGGCATGAGCAAGCTGAAAATGGTTTACGATCATGGCGACTTTACAGAGACAGAGCATTGCGGCGCCATGGCGTTGAATTCACGATGGTTGGTAACTGCGGCGCATTGCCTTGACAGTTCCTACGATAGCTTCGTCGATCTGAAAAAACCTCCTGAAAAGCGGTGGAACCGTATCGACATCTTTGCTGGTCAGGACGTGATCGACGATCCCAATGTGCTAAAACGAACGGCATTGTCTGCCGTTTGTCATGCCGGCTACAGTTACTCCTATTTGGCAAATGATATTGCCCTGATCCGCCTGAACGAGCCTCTGCCAGAAGACCCGGAATGGGACTGGTTTCCACTCGACGAATACCGGCGGCCATCCGTTGTCAAGAAAGGCCTCGCTACGCTGCTGGGCTGGCCGATCACCGGCGTGGATGCCGGACATCCGACTCTTACGGTTACTTATCACCAAGTCGAGAAAGTCGAATGGCCCGGATATATCACGGCAATTGCAATGGGACTCGAAGGACCATGTCGTGGCGAGAGTGGAGGCCCTATGTTTGGCATTGCAGACGGCATCGGGCACGTTGCCGGAGTGCTAGCCGGTATCGAAACGAATACCGAGGACGCCTCTGGCGAGCCATGCATGAAAGAGGGTTATGAGTTATATTATACTCCGATTGCCGCCTATCGGGAATGGATCGACACGGTGATCGGGCATTGCGACGAAAACCCATGGGATTGTGGCTTTGAATAATGATGTTCAGCGCCGTGCCAGTATGGCGACGACCACAATTCGTTTTTCACGCAATGCGGTCCCCACGGCTGCAATATTAAAGCCGGGATCGAGAAGGATTCCGCGCTCCCCGGTTTTTGCCTGCATCCAGTCTTCCACAACCCGTTGCGCTATATCCTCCTTATTCCATTCGATCAAACCTGTTGCATTCCAGATTAGCTCACCCGCATCGGCGACCTGAAAACCGGCATCCGCAAAACGATGCCACAGGGTTAGGCCATTGGGCGTAACATGCCCTACGAAATCACCCATAATCTGATCCCCTGCGTGAGAGCCACTCACGAAACCAATTGCCTCATCCGCCACCAACGTCGGCAGACCCCTCATTTCACGAAGTCTGTTGATCGTCTCGAACGTAGATTTGGCCACATGCAACGAAAAATCGTAAGAGGATGCCCCCCATGGCCCTGAAACATCAGCCCCTTCAGTCGTGGATTGTCCAACCGCTATTCCAGGCGAATGAAGAAAGGTCAGCGCGCAAAGTGTAAGCGCTGTGCGGAAAAACCTGCGCCGGGTAATCATTGTGAGGCTCCCGTATTGTAGTTGCCATCGGCATAGTTCCACTATCTTACAGGTCGGTCAATTTCGCGATTAGTGTGAAACGCGATCGGGTTGAGCCACAGAGCGTCAGCAAACGCGCGACTCTTGGCGCGTTTGCTGACCCAACCTGGTTGCGTTTCACACTGATAGTTTTGATCGCAGGTCTGCTCCGGTCGTTGGCCCCTTTGGCTCGCCGCACTACCTGACCCATCATGCATAATACAGCCCTCCAACCCGCCGCCCTCTCATGGCCCGCAACCCGCGTGGAAGGGTTGGCACGGATGGCCACTTTTGCGCCCTTTATGGGTCGCCATTATGCGAGTCAGCGGAACTATGATTTGGGGCCGGAAAAACGCGGCAATGTCTCGATCCTGTCGCCCTATATCCGGCGGCGACTTGTTACCGAGGAAGAGGTAGTGCGCGCGGCGCTGGCCGCCCATTCTCCCGATGAAGCGGAGAAATACGTGCAGGAGGTGTTCTGGCGCACCTATTGGAAAGGCTGGCTGGAACATCGCCCGGAAGTCTGGATTGATTACAAGCGGGGGCGCGACGCGGCGTTGGCCTCGCTGGATCGACGACAAACCAAAGCCGTCACCGCCGCCGAAGAGGGCCGCACCGGAATTGAATGTTTCGACGCATGGGCAAGGGAACTGATCGAAACGGGTTATCTGCACAATCATGCGCGGATGTGGTTCGCGTCGATCTGGATTTTTACGCTGCACTTACCGTGGCAGATCGGTGCGGATTTCTTTCTGCGGCATTTACTTGATGGCGATCCGGCGTCCAACACGCTGGGCTGGCGGTGGGTGGCCGGTCTGCATACCAAGGGCAAGCATTACGCGGCGCAGGGCTGGAATGTCGCAAAATTCACGCACCAGCGTTTTCACCCCGGTAATCTCAACGAAACGGCGGACCCGTTGGAAGAAACCTTCGATGCGGGGGCGGTACTGCCAGTACGGGATTTCATGCCCTATGACCCGGCACGCTCGACCGTATTGTTGATTACCGACGAGGATTGCCAGCCAGAGACGCTGGGGTTGGACCTGTCCACCATGCGCGCCATTGCGACGGTACAGACCAGCACTGACCGCTCTCCCTTACCTGTCAGCGAGGGCGTGGTCCGTTTCGACCGGAAGGCTCTGTCCGATGCGACAGCGCGGGTTGGTGCAGGGACGGCGATGACCCTTCCGCGCGGGCGCGATCTTGTGGATTGGGCTGCACGGGCAGAGGCCACCCAGATCGTAACGGCTTTCGTTCCACAAGGGCCAACCCGTGATTGGCTGAACACAACCCTGCCGAGGCTCGCAGAAGCGGAAATTACACTCGCAGAAGTGCAACGGAAATGGGACAGCGCAGTCTGGCCCTACGCCACAGCAGGATTTTTCAAGGTAAAGAAAAAAATCCCGCATCTGATCGAAGAATTGCAACTCATATCATAAAAGTCATCTGGCCGGGCGAAGCTTCAGAAGCGAAGTGCAACACCGTGACGGATTTTGGTATCCGTCTGTCGTCAAACATAAAACGGTGTTGCCATGTCAGAATACGGGCATCTCAATTCAGAGG
>CALFFK010000085.1 GCA_937957975.1 uncultured Neomegalonema sp. | reverse complement strand
TCTCGTCCGCTGTGATCGGATGGGGAGAGCGCGTGATCCCTGCTTTGAAACGCAGGCCCCGGAAGGGCGCGTCAATGTTCAGGCGCTTGGCATCGGATACCTGATTGATCATCGCCGAGAGATATTCGAGGTCTTTGTTAGGCGAGTTTGCCGAGAGGCCTTCGCGCAGCATTCGATCCCCCCACCAATCGAAAAACTCCAACGCATCTTCTCTCGTGATTTCCGTCAGCTGCTTATCACCAATCCGCCCAATGAGGTTTCTGACGGCGCGATCCCTTGCCAGTCGCCAGCGATGGCGCTGCATCTCGGACTTACGGGCAAGATCGACGCGCTTCAGAGCGGCGACCTCATCTACCAGCCCAGAAAGGACCGGGCCAGTTTCCTCGACCGTGCCGAGTAGCGCGGGGGCGCTCGCCGGTGTTGCGGTTTCGATTCGGGCAAGCTGCTCCGACACGGGTGCTACGGAAATCTCATCCAGAGTCTTGTAGGGAAATCCGCTGCGCCGGGAGATGCGCCGCGCCGCATCGAAGCGCCCTGTGGCGTTGTCGGTGCGACCGATCCGCAGATCATCCCAACCGGCGCGGATTTCATCGACCATGGCGCGCGCCTTGGCCAATGCCTCGACCTCGTCGGCAGTATGCAAAGAGCGTCGAACGACACGCGAGCCGACATCCTGAATGAGATCAGCAGGCACGCGCAACGCTAGCCGAAAGCGCCCATCGCGCCGCTTTTCAATGTATCTTGCTTGGCCAGACATCGGGAGAATGTACCCCGATTTGCACCCCGAAATCAATACGTATGCGGCGGGAAATCCGCATAGTGATTTGAAAACAAAGGTTTAATGAGATTAAATGGCTGGGGAACCTGGATTCGAACCAGGACCGACGGTGTCAGAGACCGCTGTTCTACCGTTAAACTATTCCCCATCGGAACCGCCTCTATTTCAGGCGGTTACAACGTATGCCTCTGAAAATCACAGATTTTTCCAAAGCACCTGCGACACGTACAGAATCGGGACGTGGGGTTCAAGGGGTTTCTTTCGATGGACGCAGTACCATTCACCCAAGGAAGATCAGGGTGACAACCCGCGCGCCGCCAAGCCTGTTCTCAAAATAGACGCGGCCTGCATTGGATTCGTCGGTGGCGATGGTGAACTTTCTGTCGGCGCCCGTCGTGCCCGTGTAGACCTGTCGCGACCCGATAACAATGTCGGCTCCAGAGCGCGACATTTCGAGGATGTAGCTCGTTACATTGCCCACGTTTCGGACAAGGCCGTGAAAGGCGTTGTTGTGCATCATCACAAACACCATGCGGGGAGCGACGTTCGGCATGTCGTAGACATGCACACCGTCATCAGGGATGCTGACACCAACACAATCAATATAGCCGCCATTCTGCCGGAGACGTTGGGGGATCGTCACCACGCCATCATGGCGATTGACGACCATCGCCTCGTGAAAGGTAGTACCGTTCGGGCTGACCTTCACATGCAGATTATCATCGCCGGTCAGGCCAATCTGGGCGTGGGCGGAATAGGCGCGCTGGAGCGTCAGGGAGGTATCATCCGACGGAGTGGCCTTGTTGAGCGTAAGGCGCATGTCGCCGTTGCCGGGGGTCACATCATCATGGGAGAAAAGCGCAGCGTCGGATTTGACCGCAAGACGGTTGACTGAATCGGCGGTGGTGTTGACGCCAAGGAGGCCATCGGAGACGGGATTGGTCGAGCCGCCGCCGGATGAGACGGCTTGCCAACCATCATTGCCAAGGACAATCAGGGCATTCTCGTCAAGGAGCCAAACGCGCCAGCCGGGGCGGGGAGCAAGAAAGAGCCAGCCCTGCGTTGCGTCTTCCCATGCGGCGATGTCACCGTCATGGCCTTGCCAGTCAGCAATCGCACCGGAGGCAACGAGATAGCGGTCGCCATCGACCGGGTTAACCGGAGGCGTGGCAAGGTCGCGGTCGAGAACGGCAAGCTGGGTAGCGGCGTCGATGCGGGCGAGGGCTTCATTGACGGTGACGTGCTTCTGGGCCTGAGCCGAGACCAGGGGGGCGAGGGAGAGGTTGGGGGTATTCATGGGAGCCTTTATATATTCGCTTTTTGTTCTTATTGCATAACACACCCTCCCCCACCGTGCGGTCGCGAAATTTCGCGATCCGGTCAGCGCCCGGTATAGGGGATGACAAATAGGGTGAGGGATGATGGCACAGACGGGGATTCCGTTTCTCTTCATGCGGGGCGGCACGTCACGGGGGGCGTATTTCGACCGAAGCGCCCTGCCCCGCGATGACGAGACACTCAGCGCGGTGCTGATCCATGTGATCGGGGCGGGGCATCGCTA
Source organism: uncultured Neomegalonema sp. (assembly GCA_937957975.1). Taxonomy (GTDB): domain Bacteria; phylum Pseudomonadota; class Alphaproteobacteria; order Rhodobacterales; family Rhodobacteraceae; genus JAHDDY01. The sequence goes on along the minus strand of CALFFK010000085.1, from coordinate 10,093 downwards.
TAATATCGACGGGATCGGCGGCGGAACGGCGGTGACAACCAAGGTCGCGATGCTGTCGCGGTCAGGGGATGACTGGGCCGATGTGGATTATTTTTTCGCGCAGCTCGCCGTGGAGGAGCAGGTGGTGGATTACCGTCCGACCTGCGGGAATATCCTTGCCGGGGTCGGGCCTGCGGCGCTGGAACTGGGGCTGGCGAAGGCGAGCGGCGCACAAACGCGGGTACGGATACGGGCAGTGAATACAGGCACGCGGGTCGAGAGCGTGGTGCAGACGCCGCATGGCGTGCCGCTGTATGAGGGCGATGCGGAAATTGCGGGCGTGCCGGGGTCGGCTGCGCCAGTGATGCTGAACTTTTCCGGCGTCGAAGGGTCGGTGACGGGGGCGATGCTGCCGACCGGGCAGGTACGCGAGGAGATCGACGGGATCGCGGTAACATGCCTCGATGTGGCGATGCCGGTGGCGATGGCGCGGGCCAGCGATTTCGGGCTGACGGGATATGAAACCGCCGCTGATCTGGATGCGAACCGGGATTTCCTTGACCGGATGGAAGCCATGCGGCGGATCGCAGGGCAGCGGATGGGCATGGGCGATGTGTCGGGGTCAGTAACGCCGAAATTCGCCGTGCTTGCACCGCCCCGGAACGGGGGAGCGGTGACGGCACGGTATTTCATGCCGCTCGCCTGTCATCCGTCGATGGCAGTGACAGGAGGACAATGTATCGCAACAGCGTGCGTTATGCCGGGAAGTGTGGCGGAAGGGCTGGCGCGGCCTCCAGCGGGGTCGCCCGTAACAGTCACGGTCGAGCATCCGACAGGGAAGATTGATGTGCTGCTGGATTATACGGCGGGGGCGGATTTTTCGGTACAGAGTGCCGGTGCGGTACGCACAGCGCGGTTGCTGGCACGGGGTGAGATATTCGTGCCGGGGGCGGTTTGGTCAGGACGGGGAGAATAGACCGTATAGCCGCCCACATTCATGGAATAAATTGATGGTGGCATCCATATGACAGACGTTATATTATAACGTAACAAAAAAATATCCTTTGGAGCCGAATCCTATGAAATCTTCAATCTGGCTTGCTGTGGCGTTTACGACTCTTGGAGGTGTGGCCTTTGCTGAGGAGACGCGCCATGCCGATGCGCATGAGCACGGGCATGGTACTTTTCAAATGGTCATCGAAGACGATCATGCCGTGATCGAGATTGCAGTACCTGCATTCGATATTATCGGCTTCGAGCATACGCCTTCGACGACCGCCCAGCGCGATGCAATGGCGGATGCCGCCGCCGCACTGAGCCGCCCGAATACCCTGTTCGCGATGCCCGCAGCAGCAGGATGTGCCATCGGACAGATCGAAATCGGTTTTGGGGCAACGGGTGGACATCGCCATGAGCATGGCGATCAGGACGAGCATGAAGAACACGCCGACGACAATCACGGGAAGGACGATCACGAGAAAGACGAGGAAACACATTCGGAGGTGAAGGCTTTCTACCTGCTTGCCTGCAAGAAAACGGAAGCACTCAACCGGATCGAGTTCGGATATTTCGACGCCTTCCCCGAAGCGGAGGAACTGGATGTGGTCATTCTCTCCGCCGCAGGGCAGAGTGCAGGCGAGGTTGATCGGGACAACAAGGTTTTCGAGATTGAGTAACTCCGAACATGCCCTGAGCATTCGCGGTACCGCTTTCGCCTGGGAAGGTGGCTTTGGACTCGAGATTGCGGCCTTCGACCTGCACGCCCGCGAGCGCGTTCTGCTGCTGGGGCCGTCAGGGGGAGGCAAATCTACCTTTCTGAACCTCGTCGCGGGGATCACGACCCCATCGCGAGGCCAGATCGACGTGCTCGGCACTGATATAGCGCAACTCCGGGGATCACGGGTTGATCGCTTCCGGGTGGATAGCTTTGGCATCATCTTCCAGATGTTCAATCTGATGCCGTGGCTGTCGGCAATCGATAATGTGCTGGTGCCACTGCGGTTTTCCCGTCTGCGCCGATCACGCACGGGCGATGCGAGGGCGGAAGCCTCCCGATTGCTGGGGGCGCTCGGCATTGAGAAAACCCTCTTCGACCAGCGCGCAGGAACCCTCAGCGTGGGCCAGCAGCAGCGCGTTGCCGCCGCCCGCGCCCTGATCGGGGGGCCGGGGATCATCCTTGCCGATGAGCCGACATCAGCCCTCGACCGTGCCAACGCCAGGGCTTTTCTGGATTTGCTGTTCGCGGAACTGGAGGCGGCAAAGGCCGCGCTCCTGATGGTTTCGCATGACGAGACGCTGGCCGATGCCTTTGATCGCGTCGTCAGGCTCGACGATATAGCCCGCGTTACCGGGAACCCCGAAGGGAGTGCCGCCGCATGAGCCTTATGCGCCTCGCCCTGCTGTCGCTCTGGAACCGGCGTTTAACTGCGATCCTGACAATTCTCGGCATCGCCCTTTCCGTAACGCTGTTCCTGTCGGTCGAGAAACTGCGCACCGGCGCGCGGGAAAGCTTTGCCAACACGATCTCCGGCACTGATCTGATCGTCGGGGCGCGGGCGGGCGATGTGCAGCTTTTGCTCTACTCTGTTTTCCGCATTGGCAATGCAACGAACAATATCACATGGGAAAGCTATCAGGACATAGCCGCGCGCAGGGAAGTGGACTGGATCGTTCCCATTTCGCTGGGTGACAGTCACCGGGGCTATCGCGTTGTTGGCACGACACCCGGTTTCTTCGAGCATTATCGCTATCGCCGCGACACGGAGCTGCGCTTTGCGGCGGGGACAACGCTGGATGACCTGTTCGATACAGTCATCGGCGCGGATGTGGCAAAGGCGCTGGGGTATGCGGTTGGTGATCGTATCGTCGTCTCCCACGGGACGGGCCGGGGAAGTGAAGCCGGGCATGACGACAAGCCATTCCGTGTCACGGGCATCCTCGCCAGAACCGGCACGCCGGTTGACCGTGCAGTCTATGTCGGGCTGGAGGCAATCGAGGCGATTCATGTCGATTGGCAGGGGGGTGGGCGAGTCGAGGGGCTTCGAATACCGGTGGAGCGCGTCCGCAATATGGACCTGACGCCCAAAACGGTCACAGCGGCACTGGTGGGGCTGAAATCGCGGATCACGACCTTCCGGTTTCAGCGTTTCGTCAATGAATATGATGCGGAGCCGTTGACCGCGATCCTGCCGGGGGTTGCGTTGTCGAATCTGTGGTCGCTGGTCGGCGTTGCCGAGCGGGCGCTGTCTGCGGTGTCCCTGATGGTGATCGTCACGGCGTTGTTGGGGCTGGTAACGACGCTGCTCGCTTCGCTGGAGGAACGACGACGGGAAATGGCCATCCTGCGCGCCAATGGCGCAAGTCCGCGCACAATCTCGGTTTTACTGACGGCGGAATCAGGGTTGATCGCGCTAGCGGGAGCCTTGCTTGGATTGGCGTTTCTCTATGGGCTTCTCTTTACGCTGCAACCCCTTCTCGATAGCCGTTTTGGCCTCTATCTGAAAATTGATGCCCCGGACCTGCAAGATTGCACTATACTGGGTATCGTCGTACTCGCGGGGATTGCTGCGGGTTTCATTCCGGCATGGCGGGCGTATCGACGCTCTCTCGCCGATGGTATGTCGATCAGGAGCTAACCATGCGTATTCTATTCTTTGCGGCGGCTCTTGGCCTGACCGCCCCTTACGCCCTTCAGGCTCAGGCCTTCGATTTCCAGAAGCTGTCAGAGACGGTTTTCGACTCGTCAAAAGTGTCTGAAACCAAAGCATCTGAAACCAAGGACACGGGCGTCCGCTCGATCACCTGGGAAGATCTGTCGCCACCGCTGTCGCCCGAAGCGCAGGCCGCCGCCGCCAGACTCAACGCAATGATCGACAGCATGGATGACAAGGATATTGCCGACGCGCTGGCGCTGATCAACGAAAATGGCAATGAGCTTATGGAAGCGATCGACGGGGAAACCGTCTCGCTTGAAGGTTATCTTGTTCCGCTTGATTTCGAAGCGACAGAGGCAAAGGCCTTCGTTCTTGTGCCGTATATGGGCGCGTGCATCCACGTTCCACCGCCCCCTCCGAACCAGATCGTTTTCATCGAATATGAAGACGGGATGCCGATGGAAGCACTTGAAAAGAACATCTGGACGCCCTTTCGCGTGACCGGCGCGATACGTGCCGTGCCCGCGAAAACCGAGCTTGCGGATGTCGGCTATCAGATGTCCGCCAAGAGCATCCGGATTTCAGAACTGTAGGGTTCGCGCCTCCGGCCCACCAACGCAGCAAAGGGCGGGTAATGCGCCCCGGCGAAAAGCAGCCGCGCCCTTTGCCGATGTGGGTAAGCCGCTTCGGTTGCAGGACAGTGCGCGCGGTGGGGACGGTTTGGTCAGGACGAGGTTGAAGGCCAAAACCGGGAGAGCAGGCCGGTGCAAAACGGTGTGCTGTAGTGTTGCAATAATCCGTTGTGAGCGTATTTGCACGAAAGTCAGGCTACGGTGAAGGATGGCCGGAACTTGCCATTCGCATCTGCGAAGGCGACGGTGGAAAATCGCCGATAGCAGCCATTCGCACGAAGCCGAAAACGAAAAACCCCGATGCGCATTGCATCGGAGTTTAGAAGCTAAAGCTAAAGCCTTGGCTATTCAGCCGGTGTCGCAACTGGATCGACGGTCACTGAGACGACCCCTGCGGCTTCGCGACGGCCATCATTGAAGATCGCCTTGATCAGTGCGATGCACATCAGCGCCATCACGATGGAGAATGGCAACGCGCCGATGACCATCGCCGTCTGAATGGCACCCGTGCCGCCCGAGATCAGCAATCCGCCGACCACCAGCGCCAGGGCTGCACCCCAGAACAGGATGTGGGGTCGCGCTTTCGGGCCTTCATCTCCCGCTGCGTTGATGGTGTTCACGATCAGCACGGCCGAGTCAGCCGACGTAACGAGGAACGTCATCAGCAGAACGACGATCATGACCGCCATGCCCCAGGACAGGGCTTCCGAAATCGGAGCCAACATGAACTCGGTCATCGCAAAGATCTTGTCGCCATTGGCGGCATCCAGGATCACCCCGTTAGCACCGCCATTCAGCTCAAGATCGATTGCCGTGCCGCCAGCCCATGCGAACCAGACGAAGCACATCAACGCAGGCACGATCATTGCGCCCAGCACGAATTCACGGATGCTCCTGCCCCGCGAGATGCGCGCCAGAAACAGGCCGACGAACGGTGCGAATGCGATCCACCATGCCCAGTAGAACACGGGCCACCAGCCCTGCCACTGCGTCAGAAGGAATGCCTCTGATCCCTCGACCCCGTCGGAGCTGAAGACGTTGAAGCTCAGTCCGGGCAGCGCGACGATGTAGTCGAAGATGCCGACGAAGAACGCTGAGGCACCGAAGAATGTCGCCCCGAAGATGATGAAGAAGCCAAGGAGGATGATCGACAGCACCATATTGATGTTCGACAGCCATTTGATGCCCTTGCCGACCCCTGACAGTGCCGACAGCGTCGATGCGCCCATGATGACGGCGAGGGCGACCACGATACCCATGGTTGTGGCGGTGCCGTCTTCGAGTGCAAGGCCGCTGAAACCAATGCGCGTCAGGCCCGCCACGAACTGCTCGACACCAAAGCCGAGCGTCTGCGCCACACCAAGAATGGTCGCGACAACGGCAACGATATCGATGACGTGACCAAGATTGCCCGATAAGGCTTTGCCGAAGAGCGGTGTCAGAGAAGACCGGATCGTCAGCGGCAGTCCGCGGCGATAACTGAAGAACGCGAGTGACAGCCCCGCAATCGCATAACATGCCCATGCGCCAATTCCCCAGTGGAGGTAAGACCACACATAGGCGGTACGCACGTTGTCGAGAGCAAGGGCGGTTGTCTCGCCCATGATGACCGACGGGTTGTTCTTGAAATGCGCGATGGGTTCCGCGACCGCCCAGGTCAACATCCCGACCCCGATCCCGGCCCCAAACATCATCGAGAACCATGAGAAGTTCGAGAATTCCGGCTTCTCACCAGCCGCTCCGAGATTCAGCCGCCCGGCCGCAGGCCATACTGCCAGCCCGATACAAACGATAACGAATGCAGCCACAACCCAGATGTACCAGGCCGCAAACTTTGCCAGAATGGCGGTGTTCCAGTTGCCCAGAATTGTGCCAGCTTCGGTCGGCCAGACGATGCACCAGACGACGAGCATACTGATGATGATCTTGCTGACGACCGTAACATTGACACTGAAGCCGCTATAGAAGCCGCTATCAGCGGTCTTAATCGGCAGCTCCGATAGTGGAGGTTTTATCGGCATTCGTGGTCTCCCCGTTATATTTACGCTCGCTTAGCGCGATTTAGACAAGGTCAACCATACTGGTAAGATGATGTTTGAAAATCAGAAACTTTTCTGAGTATAGTTGCAGTAATAGGAAACCTTGAATGGCTAAGCATGCGCTCCTCCGCAGCCTCAGCGATGTTGATATACGCCTTGTGCGTATTTTCATCACAATCACCGAATGCGGTGGTTTCGCAGCCTCCGAACTAGAACTCAACATTGGGCGCTCAACGATCTCGAAACATATTTCCGATCTAGAGTTGAGAGTTGGGTTAAAGTTGTGCAATCGTGGCCCATCTGGTTTTTCGCTTACACCCGAAGGCGAAAAATTTCTCGCAGCTGCTCATAAGCTCCTTTCTTCCATCAATATATTTCAATCGGATATCGACAGTATCCATTCCAAGCTGACAGGAACCTTGCGGATAGGCTTATTCGATCAGTCCACCACCAACCCCAATGCCCATATCCACAAAGCCATTCGAAAATTTGACGAGATTGCTCCTGATGTAGCTTTGGAAATTGCACTGGATCCTCCGAGCGCACTTGAAGCATGCGTCACTAGTGGTGGCATGGATTTGGCTATAGTCCCCATTCACCGTCGATCTACATCCCTTGTTTACACGCCACTTTACACCGAACACATGACGCTCTATTGCGGCGAAGGCCATGCGCTTTTTGATACTTCAAGCGATTTAACCGCAGCGGACCTTAAACTCGAAGATTACAAATACGCAGGCTATGCATTTAACTCACCTAACTTAAAAGCGGGTGCGAATCTTGGCATCACACGTGCGGCAAAGGTTCAGGAAGAAGAGGCGTTATCACTTCTCATCCAGTCAGGGTGTTATCTGGGATTTCTTGCCGATCATGTAGCAGAAGCATTCGTGCGTGAAGGAGTGGTGCGCTCAATTGCACCGGCTGACACTAGTTACTCCACTATTTTTGCCGCCATTACACGAAAGAAACCGGAACCAGATCGCAAGACATCGGAGTTCATTTCCTGTCTAAGGGCATTTCATAACATCGATATCGATGAAGAATCCCCATGAGCCATCGTACTATTTGAAATAGTTCAATACCGTCGCGTCGGTGTCTGCTAATGGGATGGACCGGCTGCTTCACCGGTTGGCCTGATAGGTTTTATCAGGTTCAGAGAAGAAGAAGCAGTTATGTGCAGATTGCTCTGCGTGCCGGACGCAATTGACGTCCGGCACGCAGGTAATTTTACAGGCGCGGACTATTCGACAGTGATGGAGATGACTTCAGACGTTACGGGTTTGTCGTGCGGGATATGGTTCATGTCGCCGAGAACGAGTTGTAACGTGTGGGTGCCGGGTGGAAGTTCAAGGACCTTCTCGGTCTGGCCACCCCCAAAATGGACGTGGTTTTCATCGGCGGGAAGGCTGTACAGGAATTCGTCCCCTCCGTCCTCTCCTTCCCCGAGCGGAGGGCGATTAATGAGCAGATGATGATGGCCGGTTCCTTCTTTTTCCGTTCCAGCGGGCGCTACGCCCATGCCCGAGAGACCGAAGACGACTTTGAAAGGAGACTTCACGGTGGCACCATTCTCGATATTCGCAAAGTAAACCTTCGCCCCATCGGAAGACGGCATTCCTTGGGCGGATGCGGCTGATGCCCCGGCGATGGCAGCGCAGAACGTGATGGCAGACAGGCGGTACTTCATCTGATATTCCTCGACTAATTTGTTGTGGCGATTGTTTGTCGCGTGATGTCAACACTCGTGGAGATCGGATTATTCGTCACTTCACCAAAAAAAGTTCGGAAGTCGAGATTCGTGAGCGCTTGCCAGAGGTGTTTCCCCGGCTTTGGCGATATGCGTTTGTGATTACAGGCAATCGCGATCTTGCATCCGATCTCGCTCAGGCGACTTGTCTGAAGGCAATAGAGAAGTCGGGCAGCTATCAGACCGGCACGCACCTGGACCGCTGGCTCTTCCGCGTCGCGCAACGGATATGGCTAAACGACCTGCGCGCCCAGGCCGTCAGGCGCGGCAATGGCCTGCAGCCAGTTGAGGAAATCGAAATTCGCGATACAGGAACGAACACGGAAACGAATTATTTCGCTCGTGAAGTGTTATCTTTGGTGGGTGCGTTGCCAGAAGCTCAACGTGCGACTGTGCTGCTCGTCTATGTCGAAGGGTTCAAGTATGCAGAGGCAGCAGAGATACTGGGCGTTCCGATTGGGACGATTATGAGCAGGTTGTCTGCCGCGCGAAAGACGTTGAATGCGCGGATCGGGAATCAAGACAGGAATGCGTCATGACAAACCTCACCTCCATACGTGACGAGGAATTGACGGCGTTCCTCGACGACGAGTTGGATCCGAACCGTCGGGAGGCCATCGAGGCGGCATTGCAGATCGATCCGCTTTTGAGCCGACGACTCGACAGCTTGCGAATTCCTCGCGACGACATCGCGTCGGCGTTCGACGTATTGACGACGATGGCCCCGGAAACGCCGGAACTTCCGCAAACCGAGTCAGTTAAAACGCGCGGTAGCTTTCTGAATCTGGCGGCGATGGCTGCATGTCTGCTGATCGGTGGGTTGGCTGGCAGCCTGTTCTCTTCAAAGTCCGGGCAGCGAGACGGATGGATGGACTACGTGGCCGCCTATCAGGCCCTCTACGTGAACGAAACACTCTCCACGATCACACAGTCGGAAACGCAGGGCATCAAACAACTGGAACAGCTCGGCGAGGTTGTTGGGCGTGACCTGAACGGGGCAAGGTCAGTGGAAGGAATCGATTTCAAGCGCGCTCAACTCCTGGGATTTGAGGGAAAACCGCTGGTACAGATTGCCTATCTGTCGCCCCGTGGCGAGCCGATGGCCCTATGCATTATCCGCTCGAAGGCGGCGACAGACAGCGCGATCAAGACAACCCGCCTTGAGGGGATGAGCTCGGCGCACTGGACCCGAAGAGGCTTCGCTTTCCTGCTCATTGGCGGTGACGACGACCGATTCATCTCAGAGATCGCCGAACGGGTTTCGTCATCGATCTGAACACGAAACAGCTCTATTTCTAGCAGGTTTCGGCGTTCCGATCACCCATTGCAGGCAATAGATACAGGTCCTCTTTGCGCTCGTCTCCACCGTCGTCGCGCCGCACAACGGGATGACAAGGATGGGTCAATAGCAGCCGAAGGCACACTGCTCAAATCTGCCAAAACCCATACGTTTCTGTCACCGGCGAAATCCACCGTTTGTTACCGCCCCGCCGAAAACTGATTGCGCCTTTTTGCAGATGCGGAAAATTCCTGAACCGCCGGTGCGGGGCAGCGCGCGGTGTTGACATTGGGGTAAAACTCCGCTCAATTGTTCATGTTATGTTCAATTGACGGAGCGGCCTTGAGACACTGGGACTGGAACGGGATGGTGGAGGCGAACCGGGAACGGCTGATCGGGCTGTTCGTGGGGGTGCTTGCCATGCTGGGGCCGGATGCCGGGAAAATCGGGGCGGTGCGACGTGGTGTGTGGCGGGCGGTGCTGGCGCAGTTATTGCCGATGGAATCGGCGCTGCGGCGGCTGATCTTTGTCATGGCGCGTGATCTGGGGGCGGCTGTGCCGTCGATGCGGGTTGCGCCGGGTGAGATTCCGCAAAGCAGGAATGGGGAGCGAAAGCCGGTGTTTCGGTTGACCGACCCGCTGCGGAATCCCGATCCAAAGCCATGCTCCACGCCGGGGCGCGGGCCGCGTATCCTGTTTTTTGATGAGTGGGGTCCGGGGCCGGAAAACCCTACGCGATCCGATGATGATTTGCTGGATGCCGC
>CALFFK010000084.1 GCA_937957975.1 uncultured Neomegalonema sp. | reverse complement strand
CTTGAGGTTCGCGAACGCCGGATGCAGCTTCTTGAATCTCTTGAAGTTCTCGAACACGGATTTCACCACTTCGTAGATCACGTCATCCGGCACGTCGGCAGAGCTGACGAAAGTCGCCTTGACGCCAAAGGTCGTCGTGTCCTCGTCCGAGCCTTTGTACATGCCGCCCGGAATGGTGGCCTTGGCATAGAACGGATTGTCCTCGATCAGTTTATCGACCGCATCGCCCGTAACGCTGACAAGGTTTGCATCAACGGTAGTGGTCGCTTCCTTGATCGACCCGTTCGGATGGCCGACGGTGAACACGATGGCATCGACCTTGTTATCCCCCAGCGCCGCCGCCTGTTCGGAGGATTTCAGTTCGGATGCGAACGAGAAGTCGTCGGTTGACATGCCCTTGGCATCAAGCAGCACTTCCATCGTGCCGCGCTGGCCGGAACCGGGATTGCCGATATTGACGCGCTTGCCCTTGAGGTCGTCAAAACTGCTGATATCGGCATCCTGACGCGCGATCACGGTAAACGGTTCGCCATGTACAGAGAATACGGCGCGCAGCTTGTCGAACTTGCCGCTTTCCTCGAATTTCGACGTGCCGTTATAGGCATGGTGCTGCCAGTCTGACTGGGCCACGCCCATATCCTGATCACCCGCCTTGATCGCGTTGATATTCGCGATGGACCCGCCAGTGGAGGGGGCGGTGCATTTCAGACCGTGGTCCTTGGTCCCCCGATTAACCAGCTTGCAGATCGACTGACCGACAACGAAGTAAACCCCCGTCTGCCCGCCGGTTCCGATGGTGATGAAGCGATCTTCCGCCAACGTCGAGCCAGCGACCGCAACCGACGCAAGCGCGGCGATCGACAATGTCTTCAAAGCTTTCATATATCATCTCCCAAAAGTCTTTATCTGTGTTGGATCACACGTCCCCGATCAAAACGGCGATGATCCAGCCCCGGCATCACCCTACCGCATCCAGAGGTTGAAGCAAGAACGCTGATTGAAAACATATCTGATACAATTCAAGTATCCCCACCATTTATCGCGATGAAAGCAACAGGGCCACAAACAAGCCCCCATCGCCCCGCTCGCAAAAAATTGTGGCCAAAGCTACACTAAACACAAGCATTTCAAATCACAGTATGCTCTCATGTATTGAGACCCGGATGCGCCATAAGCGCTTTCCGGCATGATTGAGTTCGATTGATTACACATTGCTCTGGTGGGGTGGAAAGCTTTTACTAATCCGGGCGCACCCAAAGTATTAGAGCATTATTCACGTACTCTATTCGGGAGTATTGAAGATGCATGGAACTGGTTCACGCTGGGCACTCGGCCTTGCGATTGCATTTGTGTTGTACGGCAATTCTGCATCCGCCGATGATAGCCTGCCGAAATTTATTCAATACAACATCTGTATAGCGGTTAACGCGCTTCATATAGAGAACCAGTACGGCGCTTCCGAAAACGCACGCACGGTTTCGTGGGGACAACCTGAACCTGTTTCCGGGGGCGGACATGCGGGCCGGAACGAACTGCGGCTATGCTTTTTCAAGCGCGGTACACAAATCGCGGTTCGGGCGTATTCCTGGCTGAATAATAAATGGAATGGGCCACATATATCGGGGCTACGGGAGGTGCTGATAAAGCGTGATCTGTTTGGAGAGAAAGTTGACGCCGGCTGCATTGCCATCCGCCGGGAACTGCCTGGCGGGTATGGTCGCCTGAAGCATGTTATGAAGTCGGGTAAAGTCTGTGACATCCACAGAAAATTCAAAATCCACCACGAGCGCGTTATTGATGAAGGCGATACAAAAGACGGCAAGCCAATCCGTATTCTGAGGAAAATTTTCACCGCAGAGATCATTCACTCGGAACAACCGATCCCGGATAGCTGATTTGATTTCAGGACTGCCAAAATCTGCAAATCGTATTCATTGCAGCAAATTTTCCCCACCTGAAATCCCAACAGGCCCAACACTCCGTTCCTACCGTCCCAGACGCCTTTCCAGCGCGTCGGCGGCGCGCATGGCGACAACGGCGATGCCAGCACCAAACTCCTGAATGCGTTTGAATGCGTGTGGATCGGTGGGAACAACCGGGAAAGGCAGGTCTTCGGCGGGCTTGCCCAACGCGCGCTCGGCCAGGGCCTTGCCCATGGCCAGCGACATGGCAACGCCGCGACCATTATAGCCCAGCCCGGACATGAGGCCGGGTTCCGGTTCCATAAAGCGCGGCAGACGATCTTCGGTCAGGGCGATCTGGCCGCCCCAGCGCCAGCGCCATGTCACGCCTTTCAATTGTGGAAAGGTACGCTCGGCATCGCGGCGCAGGGTCTCGAACCCTGTTGGTTTGCCATTGAAGCCCATGAGAGAGGCTCCGCCATAGACAAAACGGTTATTCGGCTCGCGGCGGGAATACATGATAACCCGGCGGGTATCAGCGATGGTCTGGCCTTCGGGCAGGATGTCGTCGAGCACGCCGTCGGGCAGGGTATCGGTGCCCATCTGGATGGGCGAGACGGAAACCATGGTGCGGGCGATGTCGGGGCGTAGTGCGCCGGAATACCCGTTAGTGGCAAGGATGACCTGTTCGGCGGCGATCCTGTAGGTACCACAATGCAGGGTCCAGCCGCCCTCGCCTCTCTCCAGCTTTTCAACTGCCGTGCGCTCGAAGAGACGCGCGCCACGGGCCTCGGCGGCATAGGCAAGACCGCAGACAAGCGAGAGGGGCTGTACCGCGCCCCCCTTCGGCGCAAGGATGCCCGACTCATAAAGTGGCGACCCGCTGAGGCGTTTGACGTCTTCCCCGTCCAGATACGTGAAGTCGGCCCCGTATTCAGACCAGAGCGCCGCGCCCTTGCGCGCACGGGTGCGGGCTTTCGGGCAGTGGTCAACACGCAACCACCCCTTCTGGCGCGCATCGCAATCAATCTGGTATTTGCGGATGAGATCAAAGGCGGCATCGGCAGAGCCAAGGGAAACCTCGGCCAAACGCTCAAAATAGATCGAGCCAACGGCCTTGAGCAGATCGTTTGGCTCAAAGACCGGCAGCATGGGGTTGACCTGTCCCCCGTTGCGCCCCGATGCACCCCAGCCGACCCCCCCGGCATCGACGACAACGACTCGCGCCCCGGCCTCTGCCAGATCCAGCGCCGCGCGCATCCCGGTAAAGCCTGCGCCGACAATGGCAACATCACAGGTCAGATCTTCCGCGAGAGCCGTGCCACTGTATCGTTTTGAGACTGTTGCGGCCCAAAGGGAATCGTCCGTTCCATCATATCGCTTCATTTGTCTGATCCCGGATAATATAAGAAATAATCAGTTCCTTTTTCCGCATCAAATGCAATAGGGTAGCGAAATCGTTCGATGAAAAGCGATACGCCTTCTCTCAAGACTTACCGAATTATCGATGTAGGTGGCGGAGACAGCGGAGAATGACCCCAAGGGAGACCACATAATGATGTTTCGTAAGACCGTCACCGCCATGATCTCGGCAGCGACACTCGCCATGTCCGCTCAGGCGGCAAGCGCGCTCGATGAACTGACCGTTGCCTACTTCCTCGAATGGCCAATGCCCGCCCTCGCCTCCAAGGTCGATGGCACCTATGACAAAGAACTGGGTATGACCGTCAAATGGCGCTCGTTCGAGACCGGCACGGCCATGTCCGCCGCCATGGCATCGGGTGATGTACAGATCTCACTCAGCCAGGGCCTGCCCCCCTTCGTAGTTGCCGTATCCTCTGGCCTGCCGCTTGAAGTCGTGGATGTCGCGGTCAGCTATTCGGATAACGACAACTGCGTGGTCGGTGATGCCCTTGGCGTAGACAAGACCAACACTGGCGAACTGGCAGGCAAGCGCGTTGCTGTTCCGCTCGGCACTGCCGCACATTACGGCTTCCTGCGCCAGATGAACCATTTTGGTGTCGATATTTCGACCCTGAACGTCGTCGATATGCCTCCCCCCGATGGCGCAGTCGCCCTCGCCCAGGGCGCGATTGATTTTGCCTGTGGTTATGGCGGTGGCCTGACCCGCATGAAGGAATCCGGCAAGGTTCTCCTGACCGGCGCTGAAAAAGAAGAGCTTGGTATTCTCGTCTTCGACGTGACCTCGACGACCAAGGAATTCGCCGCAGAGCATCCTGAAGTTCTCTCGAAATTCCTCGCCATCACGGCAGCGGCAAACGATCGCTGGAATTCCGGCATTGGCCGTGAAAACATGCTCGAAATCATTGCAAAAGAATCTGGTATGGATCTGGATGCGGCAAAAGCATCCATCGCAACGATGAAATTCCCTTCGCGTGAAGAGCAGCTGACCGGCAAATGGTTCGGCGGCGGAATGCAGACCTTTATGAAAGGTGTCGCAGACGTCTTCAAGGAAGCAGGAAGCATTGACGAATCGCTCGATTCCTATGTGGCCAACGCCAACCCTGTTCCGCTGATCGGCGCGAAATAAGTCTGGCAACCAGAGTTTAATGAAAGGCCGCTCCTCCGGGGGCGGCCTTTTTTGTTTTCCATGCCCGCAACACTGCTGCGATTTTGCCTTGCATATGAAAGGCTCCAGCAGTATTCCGCGCCTTCTTCTCCCGAAGATCGTTCGTGACGCACCCCTCGTGCATGGGATGGGAGAAGATCGCCCCCATGCTTTGAAGCCGTCGCAGGAAAAGGATACAACCATGCCGCTCTACGAGCATGTGTTCATTACGCGTCAGGATATCTCCGGCGCACAGGCCGAAGGGATGATCGAGCAATTCGGCGCCGTCATCACCGAAAATGGCGGAACCGTCATCGGTCACGAATATTGGGGTCTTCGCCCCATGGCCTACAAGATCAATAAAAACCGCAAGGGCCACTACGCCATGATGCGGCTTGATGCGCCCTCCGCCGCCGTGCAGGAGATGGAGCGTCAGCAACGCCTGAACGACAATGTCATGCGCACCGTGTCTTTCCGTGTCGATGAACACGAAGAAGGCCCAAGCCAGATGATGCAGGGCAAGACCGCGCGCGACGAGCGCCGGGGCAGCCGCCCTCCCCGTGAGGAGCGTAAGGACGCGCCCGAAGCAACGGCCAGCGAAGCGACCGAAGCGGCCGCAGATGCTGCGCCCAAGGAAGAAGCCGCAACAGAGGAGAACTCGTAATGGCTGGACCCCAACGCCGCCCGTTCTTCCGCCGTCGCAAATCCTGCCCGTTTTCCGGCGATAACGCACCGGTCATCGATTACAAGGATACGAAACTGCTCCAACGCTTCATTTCCGAGCGTGGCAAGATCGTTCCGTCCCGTATCACCGCCGTCTCGGCGAAGAAACAGCGTGAATTGGCCAAGGCCATCAAGCGCGCCCGTTTCCTCGCCCTGCTGCCCTACATTATCAAGTAAGGAGAGACCGTCATGGAAGTCATCCTGCTCGAACGGGTAGAGAAACTCGGCAATCTGGGCGAAGTCGTCAACGTCAAGCCCGGCTATGCGCGCAACTTCCTGCTCCCCAGCGGCAAGGCACTGCGCTCCAGCAAAGCGAATATGGCGCGGTTCGAAGCCGAACGTGCCGGCCTCGAAAAGCTGAATGAAGACAAGAAAGCCGAAGCCAAAAGCTATGGCGACAGCATGGACGGCCACAAGTTCATCGTTATTCGTCAGGCATCGGAAACCGGCAACCTCTACGGTTCGGTTTCGACCCGCGACGTGGTGGACGCACTGGTCGGAGATGGTTTCAAGGTTGGTCGCTCGCAGATCGAACTTGAAAACCCGATCAAGGAGTTGGGCTTGCACGAAATCCGTGTGATCCTTCACCCGGAAGTCAGCGTCATGGTGACGGCGAACATCGCCCGCTCCGAAGACGAAGCGGCGCTTCAGGCCGAAGGCAAGTCCATCGCAGAACTCCGCGCCGAAGAGGATGCCGCAGAGGCCGCCGAATTCGACGTGCGCTCGTTGTTCGATGAGGACGCCGACATCCGCGAGGAAATCCTCAAGGATGATGCGGACGACCGCAAGGCCGCCAAGGAAGCCGCAAGCGCCAACGATGCGGATGAGGAAGAAGAAGAGCCTGCGCGCGGAAAGAAAGACCGCCGCGACACGGGTGACGAGGAATATGCCGACGCGGACTGAATACCGCGACGGATATAAAAGACAAAAGCCGCAGGTTCGCCCTGCGGCTTTTTTCGTTCAGACGCCGACAATCTACCGCCGGGCCGCGCTCGACAGAAAGGCGGAACGGGTCATAGTTTGAGAGTTGTCCGTCTCTATCGCTTCGAATCGCATGACGCCACGGCCTTAAAATCGTATGCTCCAGACTCACCCTGGAGAGCACGGCATGAACCAGCACAGCCCACCGCCGGATACGTCCGAGCCGCCCCTGCGGGCGCTGCCGAATAATATCGAGGCGGAGCAGGCGGTGCTGGGGGCGATTCTTGTGAATAACGAGGCGCTGGATCGGTTGAGTTCATTCCTGGCCGACGAACATTTCTACGACCCGGTCCATGCGCGCATCTACGCGCTGGCGCAGCGGCGCATCCAGAATGGACAGGTCGCCTCGCCTGTCACCCTGCGCGCGGCCTTCGACAAGGACGAGGGCATGGCTGAACTCGGTGGGCCGGTCTATATGCTGCACCTCGCTGATGCCGCCGTGAATGTCTTCAACGTGCTGGACTATGGGCGCATCGTCTACGAGATGGCGATCCGGCGACACCTGATCGGGCTTGGTGAAGAGATTGCCGACCGGGCAGGCGACTTCACGGATGAAAGCGTTTCCTCCGATCATATTACCGAAGCCGAGCAACGCCTCTATTCACTGGCCGAGAAGGGGCGAATCGAAGGCGGTTTCAAAAATTTCGGGCGGGTGGTCACGGATGCTGTGGAGGTGGCCAATGCCGCCTATCAACGCGACGGGATGCTGGCGGGCCTGTCCACGGCCCTGCGCGATCTGGATACCAAACTCGGCGGGCTGCACCGTTCGGACCTTATTATCCTCGCTGGACGCCCCTCTATGGGAAAGACGGCGCTGGCCACAAATATCGCGTTCAATGTGGCAAAGGCCTTCAGGGAAGGCGAAGATGAGAACGGGCAGGTCAAGACGATAGATGGCGGCGTGGTCGGGTTCTTCTCGCTGGAAATGAGCGCGGAACAACTGGCAACCCGTATCCTTGCCGAGCAATGCGAAATCAGTTCGGAAAAAATCCGGCGAGGCGATCTGGACGAAGGACAGTTCAGGAAATTCGTGGAAGTGGCGCGCGATCTGGAAATCAAGCCGCTGTTCATTGATGACACCCCGGCCCTGACCATCGGACAATTGGCGGCGCGGTCGCGGCGGTTGAAGCGGCAATCAGGGCTGGACCTTCTGGTGGTCGATTACCTGCAATTGTTGAGTGGCGACGGGCGGTCGAGCGACAACCGGGTCAACGAAATCTCGCAGATTACGCGAGGGTTGAAAGCCATCGCAAAAGAGCTGGATATTCCGGTTATTGCCCTGTCACAGCTTTCACGGCGCGTCGAAGACCGGGACGACAAGCGACCCCAGCTTTCGGATTTGCGCGAATCCGGGTCCATTGAGCAGGACGCGGATGTGGTGATGTTTGTGTATCGGGAGGAATATTATCTCTCCCGTACCGAACCACGGGAAGGAACGCAGGAGCATATCGAATGGATGGAGGCGATGGATCAGGTCCACGCCGTCGCTGAAGTGGTTATCGGCAAGCAACGGCACGGGCCGATCGGGACCGAAAAACTGCATTTTGAAGCGCAATTCACACGGTTCAGCAATCTGGCACGCGAAGAGCGGCAGGATTTCGGCTAAGTGAGCGAAACCCAACCCGTCGATTTTCATATCCCCCGATGGCTTGACCATAGGGCAACGGTCGGGTTTTTGAGATGACCACCCCAATCCTCACCATCGACCTCAAAGCCATCGCCGCCAATTGGCGCGCTCTCGACCGACGTTCCGGCGCGGCGGAGACCGGGGCGGCGGTCAAGGCGAATGCTTATGGGCTGGGGATGGAACCAATAGCCGGGGCGCTATGGGGGGCCGGGTGTCGGTCTTTTTTTGTGGCCACGCTGGATGAAGGCGTTTCGCTCCGCGCCATCTTGCCGGATGCGACGATCCATGTGCTGAACGGGGTGTCAGGCGATGGGGCGACAGCGGCGCAGGCGCGGGGGTTGATCCCGTGTTTGAACAGCCCGCATCAGGTTATAGCGTGGCGCGAGGCCGGAGGCGGGCCTTGCGCGCTGCATATGGATACCGGAATGGCGCGGCTGGGGGTGCAGGCCAGCGACCTCACCGGATTGCTGGAGGCGGAACGGGAAACCCTGGCCGAATGTATGCTCGTAATGTCGCATCTGGCCTGTGCCGATGAACCGGGGCATCCACAAAATGCGGCGCAGCGTGCGGCGTTCGAGGATTGTTTGCTGGCCCTGCGCCCTGCCCTGCCGAATGTGCGGGCCAGCCTTGCCGCAACGGGGGGGACGTTGTTGGGGTCAGCGTTCCATCTTGATTTGGTGCGCTGCGGGATTGGCCTCTATGGGGGGATGCCGTTTGCGGATGCGGAACCAGTAGTAACATTGACCGCGCCAGTTCTTCAGCTTCGCGATGTGCCAAAGGGCGGCACGGTTGGGTATGGAGCAAGCTGGATCGCGCCCCGGCCCTCACGGATCGCAACGTTACCGCTGGGCTATGCGGATGGGCTTCACCGGGCGCTCTCGTCAGCCAGCCATGTCTGGATAGACGGGCGGCCCGCACCGTTGGCCGGACGGGTGAGCATGGATTTGCTGACGATAGACGTGACCGACTTCCCCGCGCTGCGCGAGAATGCGATGGTCGAGATCGTGGGGCCAAATCAAAGCATCGACATGCTTGCAACCGATGCCGGAACAATCGGCTACGAGATGTTGACCGCGCTTGGATCACGCTACGAGAGACGTTACAAGGGCGCAGATCGTAACTGACGGGGATGCTACCCGGAAGCGCGCTCCCCGACAGCAACGCAGGGCATTGTCTCGCGTATCATTCGGGGAAACGCCTGACGGGATAGAGTCGCCCTGCTGCAAATGACGGGATACCCACTTGGCCGTTCTTTCCGCATTACATGGATTCGTCGCCGGGATTGGTGCTTCCTTCCTGGGGATGCTTCGGGCGACCGGGGCGCTGACACTGTTTGCTGCACAGGGGATCATTCATTGCATCCTGCCGCCATGGTACTGGCGCGAGACGCTGCGACAGATGCTCAAAATCGGATATTTCTCGCTGCCGGTTGTGGGATTGACCGCGCTGTTCACCGGGGCAGTACTGGCCCTGCAAATCTATATCGGCGGTTCGCGGTTCAATGCGGAAGGGGTGGTTGCCTCCATCGTCGCCATCGGGATCGTGCGTGAGTTGGGTCCGGTACTCGGCGGGCTGATGGTTGCGGGGCGTGTCTCTGCGGCGATTGCCGCCGAACTTGGTACCATGCGGGTGACAGAGCAGATTGATGCCCTGACCACCCTGTCAACCAATCCGTTCAAGTACCTTGTGGCCCCGCGCCTGATCGCCGGGGTTTTGACCCTGCCAATCCTTGTGGCAGTGGCGGATATTATCGGGGTTATGGGCGGGTTTCTGGTCGGGGTGAACCGGCTGAACTTCAACGCCAGTACGTATATTGCGAATACCGTGAACTTTCTGGAGGCCGGGGATATTCTGTCGGGCCTGTATAAAGCCGCTGCATTCGGCTTCATCATTACGTTGATGGGCTGTTACCACGGTTACAATTCGGGCCGGGGCGCGCAGGGCGTGGGTAATGCAACAACCAATGCGGTGGTATCGGCTTCGGTACTGATCCTCGCGGCGAATTATATTCTGACCGAATTGTTCTTCTCGACATGACCCCGAAAATCGCCCTCAGGGATGTCCATAAAAGTTTCGGGTCCAAGCATGTTTTGCGTGGGGTGAATCTCGACGTGATGCCGTCGGAATCCATGGTTGTTATCGGTGGATCGGGGACGGGAAAGTCCATCACGATCAAGACGATTCTGGGGCTGGTACGCCCGAACAAGGGCGAAGTCTGGGTCGATGACATTCGCGCAGACAAGGCACGGGGCAGAAAACGCGATGTGCTGCTCGACAAGTTCGGAATGCTGTTTCAGGGCGGGGCGCTGTTCGATTCGCTGTCAGTCTGGGAGAATGTCGCCTTTCGCCTGCGCCGGACAATGGGCCAGGACGAGGCGCGGGAAGTGGCAATCACCAAGCTGCGCCGGGTTGGCCTCGGACCAGAAAATGCAGACCTGTTTCCGGGGGAATTATCGGGCGGGATGCAAAAGCGGGTGGGGCTGGCGCGGGCCATTGCCGATGATCCGGAGATTATCTTTTTCGATGAGCCAACCACGGGCCTCGACCCAATCATGGCAGATGTAATTAACGCCCTGATCCGCGAGGTTGTGGTCGAAATGGGCGCGACCGCCATCACCATTACCCATGACATGACCAGCGTGCGCCGCATCGCAGACAAGGTCGCCATGCTCCATAACGGCGTGATCCAATGGACCGGACCCGTTGACGATATGGAAACCTGTGGCGACCCATATGTCGATCAATTCATCCATGGCCGCGCGGATGGCCCGATAGAGGCGTTGCGATGAAAGATGTTGTTGAAATCTTCTTTGGTCTTGCGGTCGGGTTGCCCCTCGCGATCATCGGATTGATCGGACTGCTGGCCATTATGATTTCAAGCGTAATCAGCGGAGTGACGTTGTTGCCGCGCGGGCGGATCGGGCAGTCAGTAGGGGTGCTGATGATCGTCGCGCTCGTGCTGTTGATGGCCTTTGATATTATTCCCGCAGGGCGGCTGGCGGGGGTTCCCATGCTATTCGTGGCCGCTGTGATGACCTTTATCACTCATCAGCGGCTGGCACGTTTGCCGGAAAGGCGCTCGTCGGATATTCCGGTCGCCGTCACCGCGATTGTGGGGATGGTGGCGCTGGGTGTACCGATCTTCATGTTAGTGACCAGTGGAATGACCGAGTAAAATGGCCCGCGCTGCCGTTAAATATGTGTGCCAGTCCTGTGGCACGACCCATACGAAATGGGCGGGGCAGTGCGGCGATTGCGGGGCATGGAACTCCCTGAGCGAAGAGGCTACGCAGTCTGCCGGACCGCCTTCGAAATCCCTGACAACGGGCAAGGGACGGCGGGTGGAGCTGTCATCGCTATCGGCCAGCGAGCCGCCACCTTTGCGGGTGCAGAGCGGAATAGGCGAATTTGACCGGGTGCTTGGTGACGGGCTGGTTCCCGGCTCTGCCATTCTGGTTGGCGGCGATCCAGGGATCGGGAAATCCACGTTGCTGCTACAGGCCGCTGCGGCCATCGCGCGGACAGGGGCGAAGACGATCTATGTTTCGGGCGAGGAGGCGCGTGCACAGATACGGCTGCGCGCTGACCGGCTTGGGGTATCGGATACCAATGTGTTGCTGGCCGCCGAGACGAGCTTGCGCGATATTCTCACAACGCTGGATGCCGAGAAACCTGCGCTGGTGGTGATCGATTCGATCCAGACGATGTGGTCAGATACCATCGAGAGCGCGCCGGGGTCTGTTTCCCAGGTGCGCGCCTGTGCGCTGGAACTGACGAATTTTGCCAAACGGCGCGGGGTAGCAGTGATCCTCGTTGGGCATGTGACCAAGGAAGGCCAGATTGCGGGGCCGCGCGTGGTCGAGCATATGGTCGATACGGTGCTCTATTGCGAAGGCGAGCGGGGGCATCAGTTTCGTATCCTGCGGGCCGTGAAGAACCGTTTCGGCCCCGCCGACGAAATCGGCGTCTTTGAGATGACCGGCACAGGGATGAAGGAAGTTTCCAATCCCTCTGCCCTTTTCCTTGGCGACCGGGACGAGCGTGCGCCCGGCTCGGTAGTCTTTGCCGGGATCGAGGGAACACGGCCTGTTCTGGTAGAGTTTCAGGCGCTGGTCGCCCAATCCTCACTTGGAACATCGCGCCGTGCGGTAGTGGGCTGGGATTCGGGTCGCCTCGCGATGGTACTGGCCGTGCTGGAGGCACGGTGCGGCCTTCAACTTGGCGCATTCGACGTCTATCTGAACGTCGCGGGAGGCTTGCGGATAAGCGAACCTGCCGCCGATCTGGCAGTGGCGGCAGCCCTGATTTCGAGCTATACGAACAACCCTGTTCCAGCGCGCACGGTTGTTTTTGGTGAGATAAGCCTGTCAGGAGCCATTCGCCCTGTGGCGCAATCAGGTGCGCGATTGCGGGAGGCCCGCAAACTGGGTTTCGATACGGTCTTCGCCCCGCCAAGGGGAGAAGGAAAAGACAAGGCAGACGCCGATGCGGTCCGAATCGAGGAATTCGACGAATTGCGCAATCTGGTGGAACGGTTCGATCCCGACACCGATACGAGCGCATAGCGACAGGAAAGACAGATGGAATTTACTTCGACAATCGTAGACGCGGTCATCGCCATTGTCGTGCTGCTCTCGGCAATGTTTGCGTATAGCAGGGGCTTCACGCGCGAGGTCTTCACGCTCGGCATTTGGATCGTGGCGGCGCTGGCCGCCCTCAACTTCTACCCATTAGTTGAGCCAGTGCTGCTCGACTTCGTCAACCTGGGCGATTTGACGCCCTGGGCGGCGATTGCCATCGCCTTTGTGCTGGCGCTCATTATCCTGACCATTGTGGCCGGAGCGATTGCAAGCTTCATCAGCAATTCGGCCCTTGGCTCCATCGACAAGGGGCTTGGATTTCTGTTTGGGGTTGCGCGGGGTCTGGTATTGCTGGCGCTGGTCTGGATCTTTGTCG
Source organism: uncultured Neomegalonema sp. (assembly GCA_937957975.1). Classification (GTDB taxonomy): domain Bacteria; phylum Pseudomonadota; class Alphaproteobacteria; order Rhodobacterales; family Rhodobacteraceae; genus JAHDDY01. The sequence goes on along the minus strand of CALFFK010000084.1, from coordinate 26,798 downwards.
GAGGTTCAAACCCGGCAACCCTGCAAAACCCGGCCATAGCGGAATCCTATGGTGGCAAGATCGTTGGCGACACCGCAACAGCCCTGAAAGAAGCGATGCCAACCGAGATGCCGGACTTCCTGCAAAAAGCCCTCGGCGACCTGTTCGACAAAGCGCCCGGAGCAAGTTCGGAACCCGTAAACGAGTTGGTTGAGCCGAATCCGATCTAAAATTTGGAAAGTACGCTTGTCATACCCGTAAAAACGGGCTTCGTTCCAGAACGCGCGGGATTTTCCACGACTGCGGAGAATCACCATCGAAAGACGATCATCGGAGGCCACCATGGCCGAAGCGCATACACTGCTCGACGATAAACTGAACGAGGAATGCGGGGTATTCGGCGTTTATGGCGCGGAAGCCGGCGATGCCTCGGCATTAGTGGCGCTTGGGCTGCACGCCTTGCAGCACCGGGGTCAGGAGGCATCAGGGATCGTCTCCTACGATGCGCAGACAAAGGAATTCTACAACGATCGCCGCATCGGCCTCGTTCGGGATACCTTCACCAAGCAAAGCGCCATCGACCGGCTGCCCGGTTCACTCGCCATCGGGCATAATCGCTATTCAACAGCCGGGGCCAAGGGCATCACGGCGATGCGCGATATTCAGCCGATCTTTGCGGAGTTTGCGCCCGGTGGCTGTGCCATCGCCCATAATGGCAATATTACCAACGCTGCATCGCTGAGAAGCGATCTCGTTCAGCGGGGATCAATCTTTCAGTCCTCGTCAGACACGGAATGTATCGTTCACCTGATGGCCCGATCGATTCAAAACAAGCTGCCTGAACGGATTACCGACGCTTTGCGTGCGGTAGAGGGGGCATTCTCGATCATTGCCATGACGCGGACCAAGATGATCGGTTTGCGTGATCCATCCGGTGTGCGCCCACTGGTATTGGGGCAGTTCGGCAGCGGGTTTGTCCTGAGTTCCGAGACCTGCGCCCTCGATATTATCGGCGCGGAATATGTACGCGATATTGAGCCGGGAGAGATGGTGGTCATCAGCGAGAAGGGTGTCGTATCCAGTCGCCCCTTCGAGCCAAAGCCAAGCCGGTTCTGCGTCTTCGAATATGTCTATTTCTCTCGCCCCGACAGCCAGATTGACGGGCGCAGCGTCTATGAAACGCGCCGACGCATCGGTGAGGAATTGGCGCGCGAGAATCTTGTGGAGGCCGACGTGGTCTGCCCGGTACCTGACAGCGGAACGCCCGCAGCCATCGGCTACAGTCAGGAAAGCGGTATCCCCTTCGCCTTTGGCGTGATCCGCAACCAGTATACGGGCCGCACTTTCATCGAGCCAACGGACCATATCCGCAACCTTGGCGTAAAGCTGAAGCTGAACGTCAACAAGGCTGTGGTCGCGGGCAAGCGGGTGGTTCTGGTGGATGATTCGCTTGTCCGGGGGACGACTTCGATCAAGATTATGCAGATGGTCCGCGATGCGGGTGCAAAGGAAGTCCATTTCCGCATCGCATCGCCGCCAACGGCGTGGCCCTGCTATTACGGGGTGGACACGCCAAACCGCTCAAAACTGCTCGCTTCACACATGACGACGGAAGAAATGCGCGATCATCTGGGGCTGGACAGCCTTGCCTTTACATCACTTGATGGCCTCTATCGGGCCTGTGGCGAAAAGAGCCGCAATAATGCCTCACCGCAATATTGTGATGCGTGCTTCTCAGGCGAGTATCCGTTGCTGCCACAGGATGCGATTGCCAGTGGAGATCTGACGCTGGATGCAGCTGAATGACGACAGAAACACGGATTGCCCTTGTAACCGGCGCATCGCGGGGGCTTGGCTTTTCGATTGCACGCGCACTGGCGGGGCAAAATTATCAGGTCTGGGCATTGGCACGGACGCAAGGCGCGTTGGAAGAACTGGACGATGCCATCGCGGCGGATGGCGGGATACGCCCTACCCTGCTGCCCCTCAACATCACGGATAATGCGGCACTGGAGCGGATGGCAGAAGCGATCCATCAGCGGCATGGGCGGCTTGACCTGCTGGTCCATTGTGCAATCAATGCGCCGCACCTGTCGCCGGTGACGCATCTGGATGCCAGGTCGCTCGACACGGCATTCGCGGTCAATGCACGGGCGGTGCAAACGCTGTTGGCCGTGACCGATCCGTTGCTTGGCGCGGCTGGGAATGCGAGCGCGGTCTTCGTGACGGATTCTCAGGAGGCTAAGGCGCTTTGGTCGCCTTATCACGCCACAAAGGAAGCCGGGATCGCTTTTGCCCGTGCCTGGGCTGCCGAGCGGGAAAAGGCGGGGATCACCGCACATTTTCACCGCCCACCGCCTATGCCCACCGCAACAAGGGCACGTTTTTATCCAAGCGAAAACCGCGATGAACTAACCCCTTGCGCAGAGGCCGCGCTGCAAGTGGTGTCGTTGATCTGACGATGCGAATCCTCACCACCCGATAAGAAACTCCCGCAGCGTTGCGTGAAATTTCGCGAAATTTTCCAGATGCACAGCATGGGCGCAACCCTCGAATAATGCGAGGCGGGCATCCGGGATGCCCTCCAGCAACGCGTCGATCTGGGCGCGGGGGTAGGAACGGTCACGGTCGCCCCAGATAACCAACGTGGGCACAGCGATGCGGGGCAGATTGGCGCGCCCATCCCATGTCTCCCATGCGCGAAGGGCGGCGAGGGCGGCCTGTTCGGTGGCCATGGCCCCGACTTCCATGCAGGTATCGAACCCCGATGCGGCCTCGCCATCCACGAACCATGTCGCCGCCACGCGCCGAAGGGTGGGTTCCAGCCCGTCATTCGTGATCCGGGCGCGGGATTGGTCCAGCGTCTCAAAACGTCCGGGGAGCAAGCCGACCGGACCAGTGCCGTAAAGGACCAACCGCTCTACACGGTCAGGCTGTTGCGCCATCATCTCCTGCACGACCATGCCACCCATGGAATGACCGAGCAAGGCGATGTAGTCCACGCCCTGCGCATCGAGCGCCTGCCACACCAGTTCGGCATTTCCGGCGATGGTGTCGGGGGCAGTAATGCCCGCACTCTCACCAAAACCCGCCAATACGGGGGCGATGATTTCGTGCTGATCCGACAGCGCATCCATCTCGCCGCGCCAATGCCCGGCCCCGCCGAAATAGCCATGGACCAGCACGACAGGCGCACCACTGCCCCGGCGCACGACGGCGAGACGCTGCATCAGAAGCAGGCTTCCAACAACGCGCGGGTATTGGCTTCGGTCATTTCGACCGGATTACCGCCAGTGCTGGGGTCGGATAATGCGCCCGCAACAAGGCGGTCCATATCCGGGTTCGTAACACCAAGGGCGGTCAGGTTGGCCGGGATGGCCAGCGCCGAATTGAGATCGCCAACGAAGGCATAAAAGCCTTCATACCCACCCGGAACCCCCAGATAGGCCGCCGCCGCATCAAGCCGATCCCGAATGACGGCCTCGTTGAACCGCAGAACCGGCTGCATAACCACCGCATTCGTCGTGCCGTGATGGGTGTGATGCATCGCGCCGATGGGGTGGCTGAGGGCGTGAATTGCGCCAAGGCCTTTCTGGAAAGCCGTTGCCCCCATCGCCGCCGCGCTCATCATATGCGCGCGGGCGTCGAGATTGCCGCCGTCCTTGTAGGCAACGGGCAGGTTATCCTTCACCAGCCGCATTCCCTCCAGCGCGATGCCTTGTGACATCGGGTGATAATGGGGCGAGCAATAGGCTTCGAGGCAATGGGCGAAGGCATCCATCCCCGTTCCCGCAGTGATCGCAGCGGGCATAGAAACCGTGAGTTCCGGGTCGCAGATAACGGTAACGGGCAGCATCTTCGGGTGAAAAATGATCTTCTTCGCCTGTGTTTCCGAATTGGTGATAACACTCGCGCGGCCAACCTCCGATCCGGTTCCGGCGGTGGTCGGCACGGCGATGACCGGGTGGATGGCATCCGCATCCGCGCGGGTCCACCAATCGCCCACATCCTCAAAATCCCACAAGGGCCGGGATTGACCAACCATGAAGGCCAGTACCTTACCCAGATCCAACCCCGAACCACCGCCAAAAGCGATAACGCCATCATGGCCACCGTCGCGATAGACGGCCAGCCCGGCGATCACGTTCCTTTCGTTCGGGTTTGGCTCCACATCCGAAAACATCGCGCGGCCCAATCCGGCGCTCTCCATCAGGTCAAGCGCGCCTTGCGTAACCGGCAAATCAGCCAGCCCCCGATCCGTGACCAGAAGCGGCCTTTTCATCCCCGCCGCCGCGCAGACTTCACCCAATTCCGCAATCCGCCCCGCGCCAAAGCGCATGGCAGTGGGATACGACCAGTTACCGACGAGCTGCATGGCGCTCACCCTTTCTTCAAATGACAGGAAACCATTAAGCCCTCTCGAACCCTCGCGCGACCTCGTAATCGGTGACGATACGATCAAACTCCTCTTGTTCCCATTCGGCGGCGCGGACGTAGTGCTCGATCACGTCATCGCCCATCGCCTCGCGCAGCATGGCCGAGCCACGCAGGGCTTCGGTTGCTGTACGCAAGCTGCGGGGGATGTCAGCGGCTTCGTTGCCCGATTTGTAGACATCGCCACGCAAGGGGTCGCCCAGCGTCAATTCCTGTTTCAGCCCTTCGATACCGCAAGCGATCTGTGCGGCAATGGCGAGATAGGGGTTCAGGTCCGATCCACCAATCCGGCATTCCATGCGAACGCCCTTGGTATCTGCACCACAAAGGCGGAATCCGGCAGTGCGGTTGTCGATAGACCATATCGTCTTGGTCGGTGCGAAGGTTCCGACGGCAAAGCGTTTGTAGGAATTGATATAAGGGGCGAGAAAAACCGTCACGTCGGGCGCATAGCGGATCAACCCCGCGCAATACCGACGCATCGTCCCGGACATGCCATGCTCACCGGCAGGGTCATGGAAGGCGCTCGTCCCATCCTCATGCCACAGCGATTGGTGAATATGTGAGGAACTGCCAACCTTGTCATGGTGCCATTTGGGCAGGAAGCTTGCCGCCCTGCCCTGCTGCCACGCGATTTCCTTGACTGCGTGCTTGGCGATGGCGTGATGATCGGCACAGGCCATCGCATCGGCGTATCGGATATTAAGCTCTTCCTGCCCCGTCTCCGCCTCGCCCTTGGAGTTCTCGATAGGGATGCCCGCCGCGTAGAGGTGATTGCGGATTGGGCGCATAACGCCCTCTTCCTTTGTCGTCTGAAGGATATGATAATCCTCGTTATAGCCGCTGATGGGCGCAAGATCGCGGAAGCCGGATTTGCGGATTTCGTCGAAGCTTTTCTCGAACAGGAAAAATTCCAGTTCCGTAGCGGTCTTTACCATAAAGCCGAGTTCGGCCAATCGTTCGATCTGCCGCTTCAGCACAGCGCGCGGTGAATGGGGTACTGCTTCATGCGTGTGGTGGTCGATGATGTCGCACAGCACCATTGCCGTCCCCTCCAGCCATGGCACAGGGCGCAGGGTGGCAAGGTCCGGCTTCATTACGTAATCGCCATAGCCTTTCTCCCAACTCGTCGAGGCGTACCCGTCCGGCGTTGCCATCTCCAGATCAGTGGCGAGCAGGTAATCGCAGCAATGGGTTTCCTGCCACGCGCTTTCCACGAAATTGGCAGCATGAAAGCGTTTGCCCATCAGACGCCCTTGCATATCCACGAGGCAAACAAGGACCGTATCAATCGTGCCAGCCGCTACCTGCTGTTTCAGGGTCTCGAGCGTCAGAATCGCCATGGTCAGTCCTTTCAGATGCTGCGCGCGGCGTCGCACAGATTGCGCAGCTTGACCATTGCCAGATCGCGCCCAAGAAAACCAAGGCCGCAATCGGGAGCGGCGATCAGGCGGTTGGCGGGAACATGGTGCAAAACCTCGTGCATCCGCGCGGTAATGGCATCCACGGTTTCCACCTCGCTTGATGCAATACGGATAAAACCAACTATGAGAGACGAGCGCGTGAATCGTTCGAACAACTCCGCCGGATTGTGACGATGGGCATCCTCAATGGAGATGGCATCGACCGTGCCATCCATCGCCTCCGCGATCCGCAGATAGGCGGTCGGATCGGCCTTGGGATAATCATGGTCATCCAGATGATTGGGGTAGCCACAGCACATATGCGCAGCGCGGTAGACGGTTTTCGGCACACCTTCGAAACAACGGGCAAGGGTCGCGATACCGTAATCCAGCGCCTCATCAGGTTTGCGGGCAAAGATGGGTTCATCAATCTGGATATGACGGCATCCTGCATCCACCAATGCGCCAACCTGCGTATTCAAGGCATCGGCAAGATCACCCGCAAGGCGCGCAGGATCGTGATAATGGGCGTCCACAGTCGTGTCGGAGATCGTCATTGGCCCCGGAATGGTAATCTTTACGGGTCGCCCTGCTGCCGCCTCGGCCACCCGCCAATCGCGCACGAGGGTTGCGGTATCGCCTGCGCGAATGTCGCCCCGGATCGTTGGCAATTCGGTGCGCATTGCCCCATCCCGCCACACGCGCTCGGTCAGCCCCTCAAAATCGAAGCCCTCGAAATGACGGCATTGGTAATGCACGTAATTGTCGCGCCGCACTTCGCCATCCGTGGGCAGGTCGATACCACAGGCGATCTGGTCAGCGACAACCTCTGCCGTGGCGCGGTCGAGCAGGGCCGTGGTTTCGTCTGACTGATGCCGCGTCCAGTCGCGGGTCACGCGCTCACCGAAACTTTCAGCATCATGGCCGGTCTGAAACCAGTCGCGCACAGGGACGTAATCTGGCTTCGGGAAAGCTCCAAGGCATGTAGTGGGTATCGACATGGGATCACTCGTGAAAAAGAAGGGCCGCCCGAAGGCGACCCCTTATTGACGATCAGCTATAGCGATAGGGCCGACCGGCCTTTTCCATCGTGGCGTTGTACTTCTTGAAGATGTCCACGACCTTGGCCTTCACTTCCGACTCGGAGGCAATTTCGTCCCAGAATTTCAACGCCGCCTGTTCCACCTGCGCCCATTCCTCATCGGGAATGGAGGTCAGTTCCATCTTCGGCCCATTAACGCGCAGGTCCGCTTCACCACCCCAATACCACCACTGGCGATAATAGTGCGAGCTGTCCATCGCCATCTGGAGCAGCGATTTCAGGTGATCCGGCAGCTCCTGATAACGGTCCATATTCGCAAAGAATGACCCGGCCCATGCGCCAGAGATGTTGTTGGTCAGAAAATAATTCGTCACATCAGCCCAGCCAACGGTATAATCTTCGGTAATGCCGGACCATGCGATGCCGTCGAGTTCGCCGGTCTGCACCGCAACCTCAATATCTTCCCAGGGCAGCGTGACCGGCACGACGCCAAATTGCGACATGAAGCGGCCGGCAGTCGGGAAAGTGAAAACACGCTTGCCTTTCAGGTCATCAAGGCTGCGGATCGGGTCTTTGGTTGCGAAGTGGCAGGGGTCCCATGCACCCGCGCTCAGGTGTTTGACACCGACCTGCGAATATTCGGAATCCCAGATTTCATTGAGGCCGTACTGGTTGAACAGCACCGGCACATCCAGCGAATAGCGGCTCGCAAAAGGGAAATAGCCGCCAAATACCGTGACTTCCGTGGGCGAAGCCATCGAGTCATCATCAGATTGCACCATATCAATGGTACCTTTCTGCATCGCCCGGAAAAGTTCTCCGGTAGGAACGAGCTGGTCTGCGAAGAACAATTCAATTTCCATCTCGCCGTTCGCGGCCTTGTTAAAGCTGTCGATGGCGGGCTTGACGACATGCTCGGCCAGTGCTGGCCCTGCATAAGTCTGCATCCGCCACTTGATCGCGGATTGTGCGTGAACCGCTGGTGCAGCCAGCCCTGCTGTGCCGACGAGCGCCCCGCCCGCGATGAACTTACGTCTGGTGGTCATGGTGAATCTCCCCGGTTCTGCGTTTGTCGTCTATGGAGTGTGCGAGGAACACGCGGATCGCGCAAGGCGTGTCTCGGTTCGCGCAATGTCGCAGATGGATCAGGATGAGGGCGCTTCATTTTCGTACATAAAATATAATTTTTTCCAACATGATTCTGATTTCTGTTTCAAACAGAGAATGTTACCACTCTATACTATCCGATAGAGGGACCATAATTATGTCACGTACGAGTACAGAAACTTCCATTCTGGAGGTTCCAGAACGCGACACGCTGGTTGACGAAGTCACCCTGCATACTTGCCTGCGCAATTGCATGGGCACCAAAGACATGGCGGCAGGGTGCTGCACGCTCGGCGATCGCGACTACATCATCGGCCCCATTCCCGATGCGCAAGCATTGCTAGACCGGCTGTCGGCCCTGTGGAAGCGCAAGGTTCCATACAAGGAAGTCTTCATCGACTACGCGGAAGGTCGCGCCCTCTTCCCCAAAAAATCGCAATGGCAACGCAAGGAGTGTTTTCCGGCGCTTCGCGTCAATACGAAAGACAAAGTCCTTGGCTGCATGTTCCTTACCGATTGCAATCTTTGTTCGATCCACGAGATCCGCTCGGTAACATGCGCAAACTATTCCTGTACGTATCTCAAGGACATTACCGACAGGCTGTAGACGGCATTCTTCCCGCAGGCTTGAGAGCTCCGTGGATCACTTTCCATAGACGTAATCCGGCAGCCACAGGGCGATCTGCGGGAAGATCATAACAAGGGCAAGCGCGACGATCATCACCATCACGAACGGGATGATGGAGACATAGATGTCGCGCAGGGTCACTTCTGGCGGGGCCATGGCCCGCATGAGAAAGAGATTATAGCCGAAGGGCGGGGTCATGTAGGCGATCTGGGTCGTGATGGTATAGAGTACGCCGTACCAGATAAGGTCAAATTCCAGCGCCTTGACCAGCGGCACATAAAGCGGTGCGACGATAACCAGCATGGCGGTGTCGTCGAGGAATGTCCCCATCACGAGGAAACTGAGCTGCATCAGGATCAGGATGGTCCATGGATCAAGGCCAAGCTGATCGGTGAACAGGTTCTCGATGGCCTTTACTGCACCCAACCCATCGAATACCGCGCCAAAGCCCAGCGCAGCGAGAATGATCCACATGAACATACACGAGATACCAAGGGTGTTCCGCACGGAATTCTCGAAAACCTCGCGAGTCATGCGCCCTTTCAGAACCGCCGCCACGAACGCGGCCATCGCACCAATTGCAGAACTTTCCACAAGGCTCGTCCAGCCATTCACGAAAGGGATCATCATCGCGAAGAAAATGCCAAAAGGCAGCAACCCTGCACCCAAAAGCCGCCATTTCTCCGACCTGCTGACATTGCGTTCTTCAGGCGGCAGGGGTGGCCCAAGATGCGGCTGCAAACGGCAGCGGATGTAAATGTAGACAATGAAGAGGGTGGCCATGAGAAGACCGGGGAAGACACCCGCCAGCCAGAGTTGGCCCACCGGCTGTCGCGCGATCATGGCATAGAGGACCAGCACGACCGAGGGCGGAACAAGGATACCAAGGCTCGACCCCGCCTGTATCACCCCCGTCACCATGCGCTTGTCATACCCTCGCCGGAGCAGTTCCGGCAAAGCGATGGTCGCGCCGATGGCCATGCCCGCCACCGAAAGGCCATTCATGGCCGAGACCAGCACCATCAAACCGATTGTTCCGATGGCCAACCCACCACTGACCGGCCCCATCCAGACATGGAACATTCGATAGAGATCATCAGCGATCTTTGACTCGGACAGGATGTAGCCCATAAAAATGAACATCGGCAGGGTCAGCAGCGGATACCACTTCATCAGCTTCATCGCCGCCGCAAATGGCAGGTCCACGCCCCCCGTCCCGTAAAGCGCCATGGCCGCTATCGCCGCAACCCCGCCGATAGCCCCGAACACACGCTGCCCCGTCATAAGCATCAGCATCATGGACGAGAACATGAGAATGGCGATCAATTCGTGGGACATCAGATCATCCCGACCGATACCATTCGCACAAAAGCGAAACCCCGATCACCGGAGCGCAAGCCCCCTGCATTCGACGAAATGACGGGTGCCAGGGTCAAATTTCTTCCCCCCGCAGCACAATAATATCTTTCGCCAGTTCCGACAGCGATTGTAACAGCATCAGCACAAAGCCAAGGCACATGATGGTCTTGATGGGCCACAGGAACGGCCTCCATGCGGTCGGGCTACGCTCCAGCCGTCCGACTTGCTCTGCCCCCGTGGCCAATCCGGCAAAGAAAGACACTGGCTCGCTGCCCCAATATCCCAGTGAATAGGCAGTGGAACCAAGGCCACCATAAAGCAGGACGCCGAGATAGAAGATCAGCAAAAGCACCGTAAAGGCATCGAACCACGCTTTCCGCCGGATTGACCACTCGCCGTAGAAAAGATCCATCCGCACGTTCGACCCCATCTGCATCGCGTAGGGTCCACCCAGAATATAGTAGGCCACCATCGCGAATTGCGCGATTTCCAGCGTCCAGAGTGAGGGCAGGAAAAAAGTCTTCGAGATAGAGGACCAGAGCAAAATGCCAACCATCGCGAAGATACCATACATGACGATCCGCCCAAGGCGGTAGTTCACGGCATCGACGAGACGAATGAAGGCCCGGAGCATCCCCTACCCCTCGGCGTCGGCCCGGCTTTTTCCCGACACCTCCGCCGCAAGGGCCGCGCCCATGAAGGCATCAAGATCGCCGTCGAGCACGCCGCCGGTATCAGAGGTTTCAAGGCCCGTACGCAGGTCTTTGACCATCTGATATGGCTGCAAAACATAAGACCGGATCTGGTGGCCCCAACCAATATCGGATTGTTCGGCGCGTTGTTCGTTTGCCGCCTCCATCCGCTTGTTCATTTCCATGTCGTAGAGGCGCGCACGCAGCATCTTCATGGCGATGTCGCGGTTCTGGTGCTGGGATTTTTCCGAACTCGTGACAACGATGCCGCTGGGGGCATGGGTGATACGGACGGCGGAATCGGTGGTGTTGACGTGCTGGCCACCCGCACCTGACGAACGATAGGTGTCGATGCGAATATCCTTTTCCTGAATATCGATCTCAATGGTGTCGTCGATAACCGGCGTCACCTGCACCGAAGAAAACGAGGTGTGCCGCCGCGCCGCAGAATCGAAAGGCGAGATACGCACCAGACGATGAACGCCGGATTCGGCTTTCATCCAGCCAAAAGCGTTTTCTCCCTTGATCTGGTATGTGACGGATTTGATCCCGGCCTCTTCGCCGCCGGAATATTCCATCACCTCAACCTTGAAGCCGCGCTTTTCAGCCCAGCGCGTATACATGCGTGCAAGCATCTGCGCCCAGTCACAGGACTCGGTGCCGCCCGCCCCGGAATTGATTTCGATGAAGGCGTCCATGCCATCCATCTCGCCTGAAAGCAGGGCTTCGAGTTCCGCTGTTTCAGCACGGGCTTTCACATCGACGAGGGCGGTTTCAGCTTCGCCAATAACGTCGGTATCGCCTTCCATCTCACCAAGCTCGATGAGTTCGACATTGTCATTCAGCGCGTTTTCAAGCGCACGATAACGGTCGATGGAATCCGCGAGTTGCTGGCGTTCGCGCATGATTTTCTGGGCATTGGCCGGATCATCCCAGAGAGTCGGGTCTTCTGCGCGGGCATCGTATTCTTCGAGCCGCGTGAGAGCCGTCTCCCAGTCAAGGCGACGGCGGAGGAGCGCCAGCGATTCCCCGATGGCGGTGACAATGGCTTGGGTTTCCGCACGCATGGACGACACTCGCGAAAGGGGAACGATCAGGCCCGAATGGCCACGCCCCCGATGTAACGGCTGTACGCGGGTCAGTAAAGCCCGCGACCGCCGCTTACATCTCCGGCATCAGGCGCAAGAGCCTGCCCCGGCACGAAGCCGGGGGCCGGTGCGGCATTTGCGACGGAAGGATCGTAGGGGGCAATGCCCTGACTCTGGAACTGCTGATCCAGCGCGCGGGGAGTCGGCTGATACCCTGTCGGTGCAGGTTGCTGATACACGATACCCGGAGCCGGTTCGACCGAGATTGCCGGGTCCTGGGACACGATCATCTCGCCCGTATTCGGATCAAAGCGGATCAATGGCTCATTGCCGCCGGGTACAGTAGAAGTAGAGCGCGGGGGCGGGGGAAAGTTCGGGTTTGCACCCTGTGGTGGAAGCACTTGCCCCGGCAACGCACTAGGTTGCTGGAGCGGCCCAGACGGGACATATCCCCCTGAGATGGATGCCCCGGCCAGATCAGGCTGCATCGCTGTGCCACCGATTCCGCCGATGGTCGGAACGAAGCCTCCCCCTGCGACCGTATCGACAATACCGGCACTATTATCGTTCGGATTGGTTCCGGCGCGGAAGGCTTCCCAGATTACGTTATTGCCGAAAACATCCTCACCGACCCGCTCACCGGAACGGCGGTCGATCTTGACGAGGCTGACCCCTTCGGGGGCTTCAAACTTGCGCGGTGTGCGGTCGGCCATTGCTTCGCGCATGAATTGCTCGAAGACCGGGCCGCACAACGCCCCACCCGAAGCCCGCTTGCCGAGCGATTTTGGTGTGTCATAGCCAATATAACACCCAAAGACGAGATCGGGTGTAAAGCCCACGAACCACGCATCGCGCGCATCGTTCGTCGTGCCGGTCTTGCCCGCAACCGGAAAACCGAGCCGTGTCAGCTTGGTCGCCGTACCGCGAAGAACCACGCCTTCCATGAGAGAGACGGTCTGGAATGCCGTCACCGGGTCGATTACCTGCACCGGCTCCAGCGTGGTTGTTGGTACGATCCAATCGACGCCAAGGTCTACAGTTTCACCCGCATCGTCCTTCACGTTCTCAACAAGGCGGGGGGCGATATGCCGACCGCCATTGGCGAACATGGAATAGGCCGTCACCATGCGCATCAGAGTCGTCTCCCCCGCACCAAGCGAGTAGGAGATGAGCGGTGGCATGTTGTCATAGACTCCGAACCGGCGCGCGTAATCGGAGATGACATCCATTCCCACATCCTGCGCCACACGCACGGTAATGAGATTCTTGGACTTCTCCAACCCAACACGCAGGGGAATGGGTCCGTAGAATTCGCCTTCATTATAGTTCTTCGGCTTCCACAGGCCTTCCCCATTGCCCTGATCGACCGTCACAGGAGCATCGAGCACGATGGAAGCAGGGGTATAGCCATGGTCGAGCGCCGCCGCATAAACGAACGGCTTGAACGACGAACCGGGCTGACGCTTGGCCTGGGTGGATCGGTTGAACTTGCTTTGCTGCACGCTCAGACCGCCTTGCATGGCAAGCACCCGGCCCGTATCCGGCTCCATGGCAATAACCGCACCATTGGCATCGGGAAGCTGGCGTAACCCCCAGACGATTTCCTTCACATCCGCGAGTTTGGCCGATGACAAGGTTTGCACGTCGCCATCCTTCGCCTTCTCTCCGGGGGTCAGATACACGATGTCGCCACGTTCGAGGATGTCACTGATGACTTTCGGCTCAGGCCCACGCCCTGAACCTTCGATCCGTCGCCGCGCCCATTTGATTGCATCGAAGGTAACAGTGACGGCCTTTTCCCTGTTGCGTAAACCTACGAGGGCAGTTCCTTTTTCGTCGCGCACGGTCAGCACGACGCCGAGTGCCCAATCGTCAAAATCCTTCGGGAAGTCATTCTTTTCGAGCGCCTCACGCCAGTCACCATCGGGGTCAGTCGTGCCCAATGGTCCCCTGTAGGCTCCACGTTTCGAATAGGAGAAAAGACCTTCGCGCAGGGCGCGGGACGCATATTCCTGTAATTCCCGGTCGAGGGTCGTACGGATATTCAGCCCGCCGCCATAAAGCGCAGTATCCGCCGCCGCTTCGGGCTTCGCATTGCCTTCTTCCAACGCTACCTTCGCGAAATGTTCCAGCAGCAGGGAACGCACTTCCTCAATCATGTAGGCCGAGGAAAAGTCATAGCTCTCCTCGCGTTCATCGTCATTGAGGCGAGTCAGCAGTGGTTTGGCCTTTGCGGCCTCTGCTTCTTTGGCATCAAGGTAGCCGTTCTCCATCATTTCCGTGAGAACGTAATTACGTCGGGCCAGAGCCGTTTTCGCATTCCGTTCAGGATGCAGGGCCGATGGAGCCTTGGGTAAGGCAGCCAGATAAGCGGCCTCCTCCGGGGCAAGATATTCGAGATCCTTACCGAAATAGGTCTTCGATGCCGCGCCCACACCATAGGAGCGTGCACCAAGATATATCTGATTGAGATAGATTTCGAGAATGCGGTCCTTCGACAGATCACGTTCGATCTGCACGGCCAACACTGCCTCGCGTACCTTGCGGCTGATGCTGCGCTCATTGGTCAGCAGCATATTCTTGACCACCTGTTGCGTGATGGTCGAAGCTCCGCTCAACCGCCCGCCATTGCGCAGGCTTTTGACATTGCGCACCATGGCCTTGGCGATACCGACGGGATCAATCCCTGCGTGATCGTGGAAATTCTTGTCTTCAGCGCTGATAAAGGCGTTCTGCACCATCGGCGGTATCAGGTCGATTGGCACATTGGCGCGACGCTGACGGGCAAAACGGGCGATCACTGCACCATCATCATCATAAACAAGCGAGGATTGTGGTGGCTTGTAATCAGCAAGCTGTTCGTATTCCGGCAAATCGCGACCATAGTACCAGACCGCCCCGGCGACCGTGAGCGCACCAGCAACGAGTGTGAGTGCCAGGGCACTGAAAATATGACCGAAAAACCGAATGAACATGTCACCGTCCCGATGATGCGCGATTCCGTGCTGTCGTCCGCCCATTTTCAGGCCAACCATGGCCGGATATGGGCAGTGTATCATAGCCACGCAACCTGTAACCTACAGGTCACGATCACGCTGTAACCTACAAGTCACTGTCACACCGGCAGGTCTCAGCGCAATGCAAGCTCGCTTGTTCCGCGCTCTATCCGCCATGCGTCAATGGCTTCCTTCAGAGCCTTGGCCGCCGATTTACGCCATTTGGCGGAGGTCAGTCGCTTTAAATCGTCCGGGTTCGACATGAAGCCCAATTCCAGAAGAACGGAGGGCATGTCAGGCGCCTTGAGAACATGAAAATTGTTATGGCGAACGAAATTACGTTTGACCGGCGTGACCAACGAAAGCTTGTCGCGGACCAATTCCGCGAACAGGCGTGAGCCAATCTGTGTCTCGCGGCGCTCCAGATCAAGCAGCACACGCACGACATCCTCGCGTTCCTTGGCAATATCAATACCGGCAACCTTGCCTGCATCTTCCTGATCGAAAAGCTCATCAATAGAGCGCATCGAATCCTTTTCCGACAGCATGTACGCTCCCGCCCCACCGACCTCTTCATCGTGGAACCAATCCGCATGGATCGAGATAAAGAGACTGGCGTTTTTCTCACGCGCGAATGACACACGATCAGGAAGGGCAACATAGCGGTCACTGCGCCGGGTCGCGTAAGCCTTGTATTCGGGGTCCGCCTCCAGCAGCGCCATCAATTCTTCGGAGAAGGCAAGAACAGCACTCGCTTCACGGAAGCCAACATTCTCACCAGCCCCCGGATCACGGCCACCATGGCCGGGATCAATGACGATCCGAAAAGGTTTGCGGCGCGGCTTGTGGCGCGGCAGATCCACCACTTTTTCCTGCTTGAGGATTCCCAGAGGAGCAGTCATCGCCATGACCGTCACGTTGCGGCCCTTGTCGGGGGTGATGGTTTTTGGCGCATCTTTCGGGGCCACCTCGACCGGGGCAGTCACCACCAGTTGCCCAGACTCTGGCAGGGGGCGCGTAGTTCCTGTCGCAAGCCCGGCTATCTCAGCCAGAACATCCTGGGGCGGGTGCGCCGGTGTCGGGATCGGTTTCAGTACAGGAGCGGGCGTTGGTGCCGGGGCTGGTGTCGGAACCACACCATCATTGCGCATCCCGGCGAACAAGGCACCGAGTGCCCCGTATTCAGCGGTTTGCGGATCGAAGCGCCGCTTGCGGAAGGTTTCGCGCGTAACGTCATCTACAACCGGCGCGACGGGCAGGCCACTTGCCTTGGGCTGCCTGTCCACCTTCGCAGTGCGATAGCGGTCAAAAGGACGGTACTCAAGGGTCGGCTCTTTCAGGCGAATATCGAGTTCGTAGCCAACCTTGCCCACCAGCGGCGAGATCTTGAAATCCATAATCTGCGCGGGACCGCTAAGATTGAAAACCAGTCGCGAAACACTCGGCGTCAGAAGGCCAAAACGATAGCTCTGAACCAGACGCGAGTTCACGACGCCACTGGGGCGTGGCATGTTCCAGCCCATGCGCGGCAGGTCAACGATAAGGCGGTCAGGATTGGACAGGGTCAGCAATTTGGGCGAGAGCGGCACATTCACATGCATTACGACGCGCGTAAAATCGTCGTAGGTTCCGATTCTGACCGCATCGACAGAGGCAAGAACCTGCCCACGCGCTTCGGCAACGCCGACCACGGACAGTCCCAGAGATGCCGCAACCGTGGCGACACGAATAAAATGGCGAAGCCGAGCGAATACGCCCATCCCTACTGCCCTCTTTGCCTCGGCTCCGTTCTTTGCGACGAGCTCTTCGGAAACAGTCCTAACACAAAGTTGCCTCTTGTAAAAAACCATTTGATGCTATTTCTCCAAAAGGCGCTCGCTTGCGGGCATCCACTTTCTTTTACAACGCATCCTCGCATGACGTCATGTCGTGAACATGACATCAATGTGAAAAGAAGCATCGACAACACGACCCCGCTTGATGCAATAAGGTGCATCGACTGCGGTTAATATATCGTTGTCCGATTTATGTGAAGGAACGACCAAGGTCGCAGCGCACTGGCGACAGCACGGCAATTCGGCACGGCACCCGCGCGCAACGACACCCCATGATTTTCCGGGCAATGGCTCTTGTATGCCAACGCCCGATCCATTCCGGGCAAAGACGTCCGGCGAAAGTTGAAACGGTGATCTCGAGCGATTCGAAGCGACGGAAGGATGGCATTTGCCACGCACGTATGTGCGTCCCCCGTTCGGAACGAAGACGCTCACGCGCCCGATGGCGTGGCAATATGGGTCCGACCCGTATGCGATCACAGCATTATAGGAAAGGCGGAGGTGCATTGCGCATCGCCGCGACCCAGGCGAGAAACGCCGCATGAAGACTTTATTCCTGCGGACTCCGCCAGGGCCGTCCGGCGCGCATGCGCCGTCCGAATCGACAAGAGCATGGCGAAGAAAATGCTTATCGACGCGACCCACCCTGAAGAGACCAGGGTTGTCGTGGTGGACGGACAAAGACTTGACGAGTTTGACTTCGAGTCAATCAACAAAAAGCAATTGGCCGGGAACATCTATCTCGCAAAAGTGATGCGTGTGGAGCCGTCGCTTCAGGCGTGCTTTGTGGATTATGGCGGTAATCGGCACGGGTTTCTCGCTTTCAGCGAGATTCACCCCGACTATTACCAGATCCCTCCTGCCGAACGCGCCGCCTTGGTCGCGGCGCAGGAACGCGCCTCCCGCGAAGTCAATCGCGAAGATGATGAAGATGATGGCGGCAAGGGGCGCAGCAAGCGTAACTCCCGCTCGCGCAATGATCGGAGCGACAAAAACGAACGCAAGGACCGCGATAACGACAGTCGCCGTGGATCACGACGCGTCACTCGCGGCAAAACAACCCGCTCACGCAAGCGCACTCGCAATGGTGCTTATATCGAACGCGAATTCCGTATTGGCGGTGGCGTCCGTGTGCGCGTGATAAATGAGAATGACACCGTCGATCTCACCATGCTGGAACGCGAATTCACCATCGGTGGTTCGATCCCCGTTCGCGTCATGCGGTTGCCCGACGAGATGCAGCCTGATGCTGAAACAGCCGTTTCCGCTGTCGATACCGCCCTTGCCGATGAAGATACCGGCGACAAGACGATGCCTGCCGCATCCAGCGATCTTGACCGTGTTACGTCGGACGATGCCCCCGACCAAGCCCCCGAATCCATCGGCGGTGGCGATGATTGGGACGACACCCCCGTTCCCCGCGTCCGTCTACGCGATTACAAAATTCAGGACGTCATCAAGCGCCGCCAGATTATGTTGATCCAGATCAACAAGGAGGAACGCGGCAACAAGGGTGCCGCCGTAACCACCTATCTCTCGCTCGCGGGTCGCTATTGCGTACTGATGCCCAACACCGCCAAGGGTGGTGGCATCTCGCGCAAGATAACCAACGCACCGGACCGGAAACGCCTGAAGGAAATCGCAGGTGATCTGGAGGTGCCCAAAGGCATGGGCCTTATCATCCGCACTGCGGGCGCACAGCAGAGCGGCGCTGAAATCCGCCGCGACTACGAATATCTTCTACGTCAATGGGATGCGATCCGGGTACTCACGCTCGATTCCTACGCACCGGCGACGATCTATGAAGAAGGCAACCTTATCAAGCGTTCGATCCGCGATCTCTTTACGAAAGAAATCGACGAGATCATCGTGGATGGCGAAACAGGTTATCGCGAGGCGCATGATTATGTCGCCATGCTGATGCCCGATGACACAAAGTATGTGCGCTTGCACAAGGGGCAATCACCGCTCTTTATTGAACATAAGGTCGAAGATCAGCTCGCCGCGATGTTCAACCCGACGGTTCAGTTAAAGTCGGGCGGATATATCGTGATCGGTGTCACCGAAGCCCTGGTTGCCATTGATGTGAACTCCGGTCGCTCCACACGCGAGTCCTCCATCGAGGATACAGCAACAAAGACCAACCTGGAAGCCGCCGAAGAAGTCGCGCGCCAGGTGCGGTTGCGCGATCTTGCGGGCCTGCTGGTAATTGATTTCATTGATATGCACGAGCGTCGGAACAACGCCTCGGTCGAGCGCCGCCTGAAGGACAGCCTCGCCAATGACCGGGCGCGCATACAGCTTGGGCATATTTCCTCGTTTGGTTTGCTGGAAATGTCACGCCAACGCCTGCGTCCTGGCATGATCGAGGCGACGACAAACCCTTGCCCTCATTGCCATGGCACAGGTCTGGTCCGCTCCGACGATACACTTGCGCTGACGATCCTGCGCGAGATCGAAGAAGAAGGGCTGCGACGGTCCACCGCCGTCGTGACAGTCGAAGCCCCGGTTTCGGTCGCCAACTTCCTGCACAACCACAAGCGCGACCGTGTGCTCTCCATCGAGCAACGCTATGGAATCCGCGTGGTTATCGAGGGCGATCCATCAAAGATCAGTCCTGAATTCGAGTTGACGAAGATGAAGATGGACGATGCGCCAGAGCATCTGCGCCCCGTCTCCACTGCGATCAGCATGGAAAGCGTCTACGCGGAAACCGAAGCCGAAGCCGAAGCCGATGACACAGAAGCCACCGCTACCGAGGAACGTCCTGCCGAAAATCCCCGTCGTCGGAACCGCAGGAGCGAGCGCCGCGATGGTGAAGGCAAGGCGGAGTCACGCAGCCGGACCCGCGACCCCCTTCCCGTCATCGACACCGATAGTGAAGGCGATCCCCGCGATGCTCCTTTCGCATATGGTGGCGGAAAAGACGAAAAAGACAATCAGGAAGGCGACGAGTCGGGAGGACGGGGCAATTCCCGTCGATCCCGCCGTGGAGGTCGCAAACGCAGCAACAAACGCAATGACACCCCGCGTGATTTCGGTGAAGCGTCGGCCCTCTCGATGCTATCGGGCCGCGATGCCCTTGATCGTGCCTTGCCGGAAGTCTTTCGCTCTGAAAACGCCATCGTCGTAAAGAAACCTGCGCCCGTGCCCACACCGGAACCAGTGCCACTTCCAGAGCCTGAAACAATTGAGGAAGCGACATTCGACACCGGCGCCGAAGAAGCCATTGCCGACGTAAAGGCAGCAGTCGAGGCTGCACCTGCTCCAGAGCCGGTCCCCGAATCCCCGGCTGCTGTGGCCGAGGAAGAAACGCCCGCTCCGGTGCCGATTGTGGAAGCGCAACCTGATCCTGATCGACCAAAACGCACGGGCTGGTGGTCGCGCTGATTTCTGGTGACTTACTAATGCGACCGCGTACTCCCTGGCCATGAAAGCCCCCCGCTTCTGCGGGGGTGACACCCTTACCCGTTTACCCGCGAGACCTTGCCATGCCCACCAATCCCGCAGATTTTGGCCCTATCCACTTCATCGGCATCGGTGGCATCGGTATGAGCGGGATCGCAGAGGTCATGCTGAACCTTGGCTATACGGTGCAGGGGTCAGATTTGCGCGAGTCCCCAACGCTTGATCGACTGCGTTCGATGGGCGCTACGATTACGGCGCGCCAGGCCCCGGAAAATCTGGGCAATGCGGCAGTGGTCGTGATTTCATCTGCCATCAAGGACGGTAATGTTGAGCTAGACGCAGCGCGCGGGCGGCGGCTGCCTATTGTGCGCCGGGCCGAGATGCTCGCCGAGTTGATGCGTCTGAAGCTGAATATTGCGGTCGCAGGCACGCACGGAAAGACGACGACGACTTCCATGGTTGCCGCGTTGCTGGATGCAGGGGGCATTGACCCGACGGTCATCAATGGCGGGATTATCCAGTCCTATGGCTCGAACGCGCGCAAGGGCGAGGGCGAGTGGATGGTGGTAGAGGCAGATGAGAGCGACGGGACATTCGTAAAACTGCCCGCAACCATCGCCATCGTTACGAATATCGACCCCGAACACATGGAACATTACGGCGATTTCGACACGCTGCGCGCTGCATTTCTGCGATTTGTCGAGAACACGCCATTTTATGGGGCCGCTGTGTGCTGCATCGACCATCCCGAAGTGCAAGCCCTGATCGGGCGGGTCAAGGACCGGCGGATCATCACCTATGGTCGCTCACCCCAGGCGGATGTGCGACTCGATGATCTGCGTTTTGAAGGGGGCAAGGCCGTTTTCGACGTGGAAATCCGCAATGGCAGCACCTTGAAAATGGACAACCTGACCCTGCCGATGCCGGGCGAGCATAATGTGCTCAACGCACTGGCCGCTATCGGTGTCGCGCGGCATCTGGGGATCGGGGAGGATGCAATCCGGGCGGGCCTTACCGGGTTCTCGGGCGTCAAAAGACGCTTTACCCATGTGGGCGACTGGAACGGGGTACAGATCATCGACGATTACGGGCATCACCCGGTCGAGATCGCCGCCGTCCTCAAAGCCGCCCGTGCAAGCATCGAAGGGCGCATCATCGCGGTGCACCAACCGCATCGCTACACCCGGCTGAATGACCTGTTCGAGCAGTTTTGCACCTGTTTCAACGATGCCGATGTCGCGATCATCGCGGATGTCTATGCCGCCGGGGAAGCCCCCATCGCGGGCGCAACCCGCGATGGTTTGGTCGAGGCACTCACCGACCGGGGCCACCGCCGCGCACTTGCCCTGCCCGACGAAGCCGCCCTGCCCGCCATGATTGCAGCAGAAGTCGAACCGGGGGATATGGTCGTGTGTCTGGGGGCCGGAACGATTACGGCCTGGGCAAATGCCTTGCCGGAGGCGCTTTCTTCCCGGACAGGCTGAACCCGGCATCCACTCAGGGCGCTTCACTCTCGCGTTTCTTGATCCATCGTCCGTCTTCCTGTTGCCAGTAAGTCGCCTTGACCGTTTCGACGGCGCGTTTCCATTGGGTGCGGGCCAGCGTCAGCGCGGCTTCATCGTCGCCAGTGAACATCACAACGACGCGCTCAAAGCTTGTGAAGTCCTGCGTATCAGCGGCATCCACGAGGAACAGCGCGTCGGCTTCGTTGGGGATTTCCTCACCCGTGGTCAGATAGATCGGCTGGCGCTCCGGCGCGGCGCATCCGGTGGCGGCGTGGGGCAGAAAGCTTTCGTCCCTGTAGGTCCACAGATGGGTGTCGAGGGCTTCCATGCGTTCGGGGCTGCCACAGCGCACCACGGCCCGCCACCCACGCGCGAGGGTCCGCTCCAGCAAGTCAGGGAGCGCCCGTTCGAGGGGTTGGGCGGTCAGGTGATAGAAGAGAGCTTCGGCCATGAGGACGACCTTACTGCATCAGGTCGTGCCTTTCGGCTCAAAATTATCGCGCACCAGCCGATTCAGCGTGGCCACGCCCCACCCGGATGCACCTTTGGGGTGCAGGGGCTTGGCCTCTTTCATCAGCGTCACGCCCGCAATGTCGATATGCGCCCATGGGCTGTCATCAACAAACCGTTGCAGGAATTGCGCAGCGGTGATTGATCCGGCAGCGCGGCCCCCGACATTCTTCATGTCAGCCAGCGACGACTTGATAAGATCGTCATAGTCTTTCGAAAGCGGCAGACGCCAAATGCCCTCCCCTTCCGTATCAGCGGCATCAGCAAGCTGATTGGACAGATCATCGCTGTTCGAAAACAGACCGGCATTGTAGTTACCCAACGCTACGATAATCGCTCCGGTCAGGGTGGCGAGATTGACGGTCGCCGCCGGTTTGAACTCACGCTGTGCGTAGGTCAGAAGATCAGCAAGGACCAAACGACCCTCCGCATCGGTATTGATAACCTCAATGGTCTTACCGGACAGCGAGGTAACGATGTCGCCGGGGCGGGTTGCCTTGCCATCAGGCATATTCTCGACAAGGCCGACGATGCCAATAACATTCGCCTTCGCCTTGCGCATGGCCACGGTCTTCATCAATCCTGAGACGACCCCAGCTCCCCCCATATCCATCGTCATTTCCTCCATGCCACCCGCAGGTTTGATGGAGATACCGCCTGTATCAAAAGTCACGCCTTTGCCAACCGCACAGAAAGGTTTGGCGTTCGCATCCTCTGCGCCGTTCCATTTCATCACCACGACCTTGCTTTCGTGCTGGCTGCCCAGCCCAACACAGAGCAACGACCCCATGCCGATCTCTTCAAGTTCCCTTTCGCCCATCACGGTGACTTCAACGCCATGTTCGGACAATGCCTCAAGGCGTTCAGCAAAGGTGGCAGGATAGAGAATATTCGCCGGCTCGCTGACGAGATCACGGGTGAAGAATGTCCCTTCCGCCAGCGCATCAGCGTCTATGAACCCGGTCGCCGCCGCTTCCTTTTCTGCGGTTGCAACGGTCACACCGCCCTTGCCAAGCGTATCGGCCCCCTTGCCGGTCTTGTAGCGATTGAAAGCATAACGGCGCAGCTTGATACCTGATGCAAGTTCCGCAACCAGAGCAGCATCAAGATCATCCGCGAAGACGGTCGCGCCGGGTTTGTCGAGCTTGCCCAATGCCGCACCGATCCGGCCACCCAGAATCCGCGCATCAGTGGGTTTTTGCGTATCTTTGCCAAGACCCGCGAGGATCAGCTTTTCCGCCTTCATCCCGCCCGGAAAGGGGAAGGACATCGTATCGCCGTGCTTGGCTTTGAAAGATTTTGCGTCCAGCGCGCGCTGTAACGCCCCGCCCATCGACTCGTTCGCATCCTTTGCCGCGCCCGAAAGCGTGCTGTTCCCGGCGACAAGGACAACAACCGTTCCTTCGGTTTCAGGAATGGAACCGGCGGCATCGGTGAAGGTGATGGTCATGCGAAACGGCCTTTCATTTGGATACTGCGTAAAATGTAGTGCGTCAGGCGCGCACTGACCAGCAGGGCTTTCAAGCCGCTGCACTCTCTTTTTCTGCCGTTTGCTCTGCAAACACATATGCATCAGCGCAGGCCTTGGCGAGTGCGCGGACACGTCCGATATAAGCCTGTCGCTCGGTCACGGAAATCACGCCCCGCGCATCAAGAAGATTGAAGATGTGACTGGCCTTTATGCATTGGTCATAGGCGGGATGAGCCATGATGATTGACTGGCCGGTTTTCGGGTCGTCTGGCTCGACAGCAAGGATGCGCTGACATTCGCCTTCGGCATCCTCAAAATGGCGCAACAGGGTATCGGTATCGGCAACGTCAAAATTCCAGCGCGAATACTCGCGCTCGGTCTGAAGAAATACATCCCCATAGGTCAGGGCGATGGGCGCTTCGGGATCGTTGAACGGCATCTCCATCACATGATCGACGCCAAGCACATACATAGCGAGGCGTTCAAGACCATAAGTCAACTCACCCGAAACAGGGCGGCAATCATGGCCACCGACCTGCTGAAAATAGGTAAATTGCGAGACTTCCATGCCATCAACCCAGACTTCCCAGCCAAGCCCCCATGCGCCAAGGGTCGGGCTTTCCCAGTCATCTTCCACGAAACGAATGTCATGCAGCGAAAAATCAATCCCGATGGCCCGCAGGGAGCCGAGATACAGTTCCTGAAGGTCAGGCGGTGAAGGCTTCATCAGTACCTGGTATTGATAATAGTGCTGGAGGCGGTTCGGGTTCTCACCGTAGCGGCCATCGGTAGGGCGACGCGAGGGCTGTGCATAGGCGGCGGCCCATGGTCGCTGACCCAGTGAACGCAGGGTGGTGGCCGGGTGGAACGTGCCTGCCCCAACCTCCATATCATAGGGCTGGAGAATCGCGCAGCCCTTCTGTGCCCAATACGCCTGAAGACGCATCAGGATTTCCTGAAAGGAACGCGGGGGCGCGGGGGCGTCGGTCATGGTCGGCTCCGAAGATTATGCCGCTTGGATGTACCGAAGCAGGGCAAATCGGTCAATTTCGTTCGGGCTTCATGCAAGGTTATGACGCAGTGAAATGGCATGTTCTTGCGAGTCACCATAGGGATGTCTATACGAACCAGGTCTCCACTGCGAGGAGACACTGTCGAGGCGAATACGGCGGGTCGCATGGCCAAGGACAAAAAGAAGCGCGACAGCCAACTCGTCATCCGCATCCACAAGGAGGAGCGGGACGCCTTCGTCGAACTCTGCGAAGCTCTTGATACCTCTGCTTCCCGCGAAATCCGCCGTTTTATGCGCGAGTTCGTGGAGAAAAATACGAGGAAGAAGAAATAGTCCTCACCCGGCAAACAATTGCGTTGCGCTGATAGAATCGCAGAGATGGCCCGATGGATCGATCACGCCGGATGCTCCGTGGCGGGTGTACTCATTATTGAGCAGATTGCGGCGATGCCCCGGCGATTCAAGCCAACGGGTCACGAGATTAAGCGCAAGGGAATCATAGGTGCGGACCGGCACACGCTGTCCCCGTGGTGTATAGCTATAGGCACAGCGGCCCTGCCCTAACGGATAAACCGGCTGTCCGTCCCCGATCTCCAGCCGTTTTGCCGTTGCCAGATTCTCCGCTGCCGTAAGAAAGGCGACACCACTGGCCTGTAGCCGTTCACTCATCGTCGTTTTGCCGGGAACCGGGGAAGTATGATCGAAAAACCCCAGCCGCACCATATCCACGCTGTGCCCCGTCGCAGCCGCAAGCAAACGTGGGTCCGGCCCTAATGGGCGCAGGCCCATCTCACACCGGGCGCGATTGCTGTGAAACAGGATAGCCCTGTCCAGCAATGCCGTATCCAGCGCACCGGCCGGTATGCGTGTCTGAAAGCCCGCTTCCGGTTGGGCATCGCAGGTGGCCGCAGTGGCCTGATCGGGAACCACAGGGTTCTGAGGCGGAATCTTGAGGGCCGCAAAATCCTGTGGCGGAACATCGGGAACCGTACGATCCTGCGGCGGAATATTGGGAACCGCAAGGTCCGGTGTCGGAACATTGGGAACCGAAACGCGAGGTTCAGCCGGGGGTGGCACGACCCTATCGGCACATCCTGCAAGCACCAGAGCGACCATGATAAACAGAAAACGGGGCATGAAAGCTGAACCTCCCAAAGAAATTTCAATCGGCATCCAACCATTGCGAAACCCGCCGGACAAGTATCGCAACTCACGTTTCTCTCAATTGCCGATCAGGTACTTTCTTCGCTGGTCATGCCTTACGAGTAGTTAACGCCGCTGCACAACATTTCCCGATGACGGAATAAAGCAAATTGCCATAGGTGGTCATATTGGATCACGCGATGGAACCTGTCCGTTCCAATGCAAAGAAGCCTCCCCCCGGATGGGAGAAGGCTTCCTGTCTTTCCAAAAATCCCCCCACTCGCAGCGGGGTAGAATAATCAGTTCTTGGCGTAGAATTCGACCACGAGATTCGGTTCCATCTGCACAGCATAGGGAACATCCGACAGGGTCGGGGTGCGGATGAAGGTCGCTGTCATCTTCTGGTGATCGACATCGAGATATTCAGGCACTTCGCGCTCGGCGGAGCCAGCGGCTTCAATGACAAGGGCCATCTCCCTGGCTTTGGAGCCAAGCTCGATCAGATCACCTTCCTTGACAGTATAGGAGGGGATATTGACGCGGATGCCATTGACCTTGACATGACCGTGGTTGACGACCTGACGGGCCGAGAAGATGGTCGGCGTGAATTTGCAACGGTAGACAACCGCATCAAGGCGGCGCTCCAACAGGCCGATCAGCGTCTCGCCGGTATCACCCCGGCGACGCTCCGCTTCGGTGTAGATGCGGCGGAACTGCTTTTCGGTAAGATCGCCATAATGGCCTTTGAGCTTTTGCTTTGCACGGAGCTGGATGCCAAAATCCGACATCTTGCCCTTGCGGCGTTGACCGTGTTGGCCGGGGCCATATTCGCGGCGATTCACCGGAGACTTCGGGCGTCCCCAGATGTTTTCGCCCATGCGGCGGTCGAGCTTGTATTTTGATTGCGTGCGTTTGGTCATACTATCCTCATCACGGCGATAATGCCGCTTCAATTGCAACGCACCCTCCTCCTCCCCGCATTTTGCGAGGCGACAGGCTTCCGCTTTCACGGACCACGGGCGCACAGGTATTACCCCCCGTAATCGGAGGGCAAGGCGGCTGCTATACAGCGACAGTGATCCCGCGTCAAACGGGGATGGACGCCTTTTCCAACGCCGGGTAAGTCTCAAAGCGGGAGTGACGAGGGAGACGTACGATGCTGTTCGATAAACCGCAGGATTTCCGC
>CALFFK010000083.1 GCA_937957975.1 uncultured Neomegalonema sp. | reverse complement strand
CTACTCCGCCACTGGCAGCGGGAAATAACGGTGGGTGCGGGGGGCGTCAAGGGGCGATTTTATCTTCAACCGGCATAGCTGTCTGTTGCGTTAACCAATGCGCTTGCGATGCCCGGTTCGCTGACGGCGTGGCCGGCATTCGGGGCTATTACCAGCTTTGACCCTGACCATGCCCGGTGCAGCCGCCATGCCATGACCGGTGGCGTCACCACATCAAAGCGCCCTTGCACGATGGTACAGGGCAAATGCGTGATTCTGTGCAGGTCACGCAAAAGCTGTCCATCCTCTTCCATGAAGCCGCCATTGATAAAGTAATGGGCTTCAATGCGCGAGAAGGCGAGGGCGTAATCATCATGCCCGAACGCCTGTACCCGCGCGGGAGAAGAGGCCATCGTTACCGTGGCCCCCTCCCATCGCGCCCATGATCGCGCACAGGCTCGTTGCACTGCTTCATCCTCACCAAACAGGCGTTTGTGATAGGCCGCGACCATATCACCGCGCTCGTCTTCGGGGATTGGCGAGAGGAATTGTTCCCAGAGTTCGGGGTGGATACGCGCACAACCGCCATTATGGAACCAGTCGATCTCTTCACGCTGGATCAGGAAGATCCCGCGCAGCACCATCTCTGTCACCCGCTCAGGGTGCGTTTCGGCATAGGCAATCGCCAGTGTTGATCCCCAGGAGCCGCCGAATACCTGCCATGTTTCGATTCCGAAGGCTTCCCGGATCGCTTCGATATCCGACACGAGATCCCAGGTCGTATTCTCCTTGCAACAGGCATTGGGCGTTGAGCGGCCACAGCCCCGCTGATCGAACAGGATAATCCGGTATTTTTTGGGATTAAAGAAACGCCGCATTGCCGGGTTACACCCCGCCCCCGGCCCTCCATGTAATACGATGACGGGCTTGCCCTCAGGGTTGCCGCATTCCTCGACATAGATTTCGTGCAGGTTAGATACCTTGAGCCTGCGCCGAATATGCGGCTCAATGGTTGGGTAGAGGGAGCGGTTCATGGGATCGTCCTGGCGCGCATGGCGTTTAGCGCGTGAGCGCCTTATCTGTGGCTGACAGGCGTATGGCAGGAGAAACACGAATGCAACCGACGGGCGGAACAGTCGATAGCAGTGAAGTGGACAAGTTCGCCGCTTTGGCCGCGACGTGGTGGGATGCAGATGGTCCCTTCCGTCCTTTGCATCGCATGAATCCGGTGCGACTCGACTGGTTGCGCGATCATCTGTGTGGACAATTCGGTCGTGACCCGAAAGAGCGCAATGCCCTATCAGGATTACGTGTTCTGGATGTTGGTTGCGGAGGTGGTTTGCTCAGTGAGCCATTGGCCCGTATGGGCGCTACAGTCACGGGAATCGATGCGGCGGAGGAGGGCGTCCTCGCTGCCCGCGCCCATGCCGGGGCAATGGGGTTGAAAATCGATTACCGGGCCGTAACAGCCGAAGAACTGGCCGGAGAGGGCGCGCGATTCGATGCTGTGCTGGCGCTTGAAATCGTCGAGCATGTCGCTGACCTCCCCGCCTTTGCCGAGGCTCTTGGCGCGCTTGTCGAACCGGAAGGGCTGGTTGCTCTTTCCACCCTCAATCGCACCGCGCGCAGTTATGCCCTGGCTATTGTTGGGGCGGAATATGTGCTTGGCTGGCTCCCGCGTGGTACGCACGACTGGAATCGTTTTCCAACGCCACAGGAACTCCGCACGATATTGGCGGAGGGCGGTCTTTCAGTCGTGGATGAGGCCGGGTTCTCATACAATCCACTCGCGGATACATGGAGTCGATCCGGTGATCTGAGCGTCAACTACGGCCTCATCGCTGTACCTGCGTTTTGAAAGGACCGTCGGAAGACTCAAAACCGCGCATTCCCTTTTTCTCCCGAAGGTTATATCGACGCCTCGACCGGGCTTGTCGTCACTGTTAAAACGGCGGGCGAGTCGGGGCGGGCATCCGTTTGTCGCCCCCGGAAGACCGACGAGGAAGTGCTTATGGCCGACCCCCGCAAAGTCGTCATAGACGGCGAGGAATTCGAGTTTGATCCTGACCTGACTGTGCTTCAGGCCTGTGAGGAAGCGGGGCGCGAGATTCCGCGCTTTTGCTATCACGAGCGTCTGTCGATCGCGGGCAACTGCCGGATGTGTCTTGTCGAGGCGGTGGGCGCGCCCAAGCCCATGGCCTCCTGTGCGATGCAGGTAAAGGATCTACGCGGAGGCCGTGATGGCGAACCGCCCGAAATCCGTACCAACTCCCCCATCGTTAAAAAGGCCCGCGAAGGCGTGATGGAGTTTTTG
Organism: uncultured Neomegalonema sp.; assembly: GCA_937957975.1. Taxonomy (GTDB): domain Bacteria; phylum Pseudomonadota; class Alphaproteobacteria; order Rhodobacterales; family Rhodobacteraceae; genus JAHDDY01. The sequence continues at coordinate 23,328 of CALFFK010000083.1, read as the reverse complement.
CTCATCAACCACCCGCTTGATTGCCCGATTTGCGATCAGGCAGGGGAATGCGATCTTCAGGATCAGGCGATGGCCTACGGCAAGGCTGGCAGCCGGTTTACCGAGCATAAGCGTGCGATGGCTGAGATCAATCTCGGTCCACTCATCAAGACCCACATGACCCGCTGTATCCAGTGTACCCGCTGCGTGCGTTTCGCGACCGAAGTTGCAGGTGTCCCCGAAATGGGCTGTACCGGACGGGGCGAAGATGCCGAGATCGTCTCTTATCTCGATGCTGCGCTTGCCAGTGAATTGCAGGGTAATGTTATTGATCTTTGCCCCGTTGGCGCGTTGACCTCCCGACCTTATGCTTTTCGTGCACGCCCCTGGGAGGTCCGCAAAACCCAGAGCATTGATGTATCGGATGCGTTGGGTGCGAATATCCGAATGGATTCCGAAGGTATGGTCGTGCGCCGGGTGATGCCGATCAATAATGACGCGATCAACGAGGAATGGATTTCCGATAAAGCCCGCTTCTTTATTGATGGTTTGTCCCGCCAACGCCTTGATCGCCCTTATGTACGCGATGCACAGGGCAAACTGGTCGTTGCGTCATGGGACGAGGCTTTCGCAGCCATCCGCATGAAACTGGATGGGATCGACGGTTCGAAAGTCGGGGCAATCGCGGGCGATCTCGTATCGGTCGAAGCGATGTGGGCGCTGAAGGCCTTTATGGGCCAGATTGGGTCTCCCAACATGGATTGTCGACAGGACAGTGCGCATTTGCCCGCTGATAACCGTGCTGCATGGCTGTTCAATCCGACTGTGGAGGGCATCGAGGAAGCTGATGCGATTTTGCTGATTGGCGCGAATCCCCGGCTGGAAAGTGCTGTCCTGAATGCACGCCTGCGCAAGGCATGGATGGCCGGAACCGAAATCGGCCTGATCGGGCCGGGTGCTGACCTGACCTATGATTATGCGCATATCGGCGAGGATGCATCGGCGCTTGGGTCACTTCGGAGCAGCGATTTCTTTGATATTCTCAACAAGGCCGAACGTCCGATGATCGTGCTTGGCGGTGCGGCGCTTACGCACCCCGATGCAGCAGCGATTATGGGCGAGGCCATGACGATGGCAGGGTCCATTGGCGCGCTTTCCAACGAATGGACCGGCTTTGGCGTTCTGCATTCGGCGGCAAGCCGGGTCGGTGGGATGGAAATTGGATTTGTTCCGGGTGAGGGCGGCAAGAACACCTCTGCGATGATCGACAGCATGGAGGTCCTCTACCTGCTTGGCGCAGATGAAATAGACGTCCCCGCTGGCCCCTTCGTGATTTACCAGGGACATCACGGTGATCGGGGCGCTCACCGCGCTGATGTGATTCTGCCTGCCGCTGCATGGGCTGAACAATCCGGCCTCTACGTCAATCTGGAGGGGCGTCCACAACTCGCCAATCGCGCTGCTTCACCACCCGGCGAAGCGAAAGAAGACTGGGCCATCCTGCGCGCCCTGTCTGAACGCATGGGCGATTCATTGCCTTTCGATACTATTGAACAGGTCCGCAAAGCGATCTTCGAGGCCGTCCCGCATCTTGCCAGACTGGGGGGCATTGAACCGGCGGAATGGCGCGCAGAATCAGGCGGTTCCATCGGCTCCACGTCTTTCCGACCTGTGATTGACGATTTCTACTTCACAAATCCCATTGCCCGCGCCAGCGAAGTCATGGCGGCTTGCTCCAAATTGCAGGGAGAGCGGTCAGGCGTACCGCTGGCAGCAGAGTGAAGGGTATTTTACAGCGATTTTCCTATGGCGCTGTCTGGCTAACGGGCTTAGAGAGAGCGCCGAATATCGTAATGCCGCACTGCAACCAGACGGGTTCTCCGCATGGATGATTTCTGGCTCTTTTTAACGATCCTAGGCCAGTGCCTTCTCGTGATGGTCGGCGTACTGATTTCGCTTGCCTTCCTCCTCTATATGGACCGCAAGGTCTGGGCGGCGGTACAGCTTCGGCGTGGCCCGAACGTGGTTGGGCCATTTGGGTTACTGCAATCCTTCGCTGATTTCCTGAAATTTGTAATGAAGGAAATCGTGATCCCGGCAGGGGCAGACCGTGCGGTCTTCCTGTTGGCCCCGATGCTCACCTTTGTTCTGGCCTCTATCGCGTGGGTCGCCATCCCCTTTGCCGAAGGTTGGGTGATTTCCGACATGAATGTCGGTATTCTCTATCTTTTCGCGATCAGCTCACTTGGCGTTTATGGCGTCATCATGGGCGGCTGGGCAGGAAACTCCAAATACCCCTTCCTTGGTGGCCTGCGTTCGGCGGCGCAGATGGTGTCCTATGAGGTTTCCATCGGCTTCGTGATCGTGTGCGTTCTTCTGATGGTTGGTTCCCTGAACCTGACGGACATCGTATTGGCACAGGATGGCGCTGGAATCTTCTCCTGGTTCTTCCTCAAGCAGCCGGTGATGTTTATCGTCTTCTTTATCTCGGCCCTTGCCGAAACGAACCGTCCGCCCTTCGACCTGCCAGAGGCTGAATCCGAGTTGGTGGCGGGGTATCAGGTTGAGTACTCCTCTACGCCGTATCTGCTGTTTATGATCGGCGAGTATATGAACATCGTGATGATGTGCGCGCTGACGACGATCCTGTTTCTGGGTGGCTGGCTGTCGCCTATCGGGGTTGGGCATGGCATGTTCTGGTTCGTGCTGAAGGTGGTGTTCTGCTTCTTTATGTTCGCCATGGTCAAAGCCATTGTCCCCCGTTATCGCTACGACCAGTTGATGCGCCTTGGCTGGAAAGTCTTCCTGCCCCTGTCGCTCGCTTTCGTTGTGCTGACAGCAAGCTTTATGAAGATTTTTGATGTGCAGCCCTGGGCCTATACTGATGAGGCTCGCGAGATGGGGCGTGGTGCGATGATGATCGAGGCTCCGGCGAGTACAACCGAACCCGCGAAGACGGAGGAGTCCTGATATGGCGACCGATTGGGCCCGCGCGGGCTGGTATCTGGCAATGATGGATTTCGTCGGCGGCTTTCGCGTCGGTATGAAATACTTTTTCAAGCCGAAGGCCACACTGAACTACCCCCACGAAAAAGGCCCGCAAAGCCCACGTTTCCGGGGCGAACATGCGCTCCGCCGTTATCCAAGTGGTGAAGAACGCTGCATCGCCTGCAAACTTTGTGAAGCGATCTGTCCGGCGCAAGCCATCCATATTGATGCGGAACCACGCGAAGACGGCTCCCGTCGCACCACGCGCTATGACATCGACATGACGAAATGCATCTATTGTGGTTTCTGTCAGGAAGCTTGTCCTGTAGATGCTATCGTCGAAGGCCCCAACTTCGAATTCGCGACCGAAACCCGCGAGGAGTTATTCTACAACAAGGAAAAGCTGCTCGATAACGGCGACCGCTGGGAAGGCGTCATCGCCCGCAATCTCGAACTCGATGCGGCGTATCGATGATGCACACAACATCGATTGCAGGAGGACGCCGCTGATGCAAGCCATCGCCTTCTATCTCTTCGCTACGGTCGCCTGCGTTGCGGGCACGCTCGTGGTGTTTGCGCGTAACCCGGTCCACTCGGTGCTGTGGCTGATTCTCGCGTTCTTCTCGACCGCCGGTCTTTTTGTCCTGATGGGCGCGGAATTCCTCGCGATGCTGCTGATGATTATCTATGTCGGCGCGGTCGCAGTGTTGTTCCTTTTCGTTGTGATGATGCTCGATATTGACTTCGCGGAACTGCGCGGGCGCGTTGCCCAGTATTTGCCTCTCGGTCTTGCCATTGGTGTTGTTCTGATCGTGGAACTCAGCGTTGGCTTTGCCGCGTGGAATGGCATGGAAAAGAAGATCATCGACTCAGGCACCGTGTATGGCACGACCAACGCCCATGCTCTCGGCGGGGTCGTTTATACCAAATATGTTTATGCCTTTCAGGCTTCCGGTCTGATTTTGCTGGTTGCCATGGTTGGGGCCATCGTCCTGACCTTGCGCCATCGTGAAGGCGTCAAGACTCAGGATGTATGGGCGCAAATGCAACGTGATCCCAAAACGGCGGTCGAACTGAAAGACGTTCGTCCGGGCCAAAGTCTTTAGGCCGGAGAAGAGAAAACCATGGAAATCGGACTGACGCATTACCTGACGGTCGCCTCGATCCTGTTTGTCGTTGGCATCTTCGGCATTTTTCTGAATCGCAAAAACGTCATCATCATCCTCATGTCTATTGAGTTGATGCTGCTGGCCGTGAATATCAATTTCGTCGCTTTCTCGACGCATCTTAATGACTTGGGCGGACAGGTTTTTACCATGTTCGTGCTGACGGTCGCGGCGGCGGAGGCGGCTATCGGGCTTGCCATCCTCGTCTGCTTCCATCGCAACCGGGGAACCATCGCCGTCGAAGACGTCGCGATGATGAAGGGCTGAGGGAGCCGCATGTATTACTCGCTGATCGTCCTTCTTCCCTTGCTCGGCGCCTTGATCGCCGGTTTCGGCGCGCGCTGGACCGGGGAGCGCATGGCGCAGATCATTCCCAGCGCCATTCTCGTGCTGGTCGCGGCCATGTCATGGGCGGGCCTGTCCGGTGCTATTGAGGCCGATGGGGAGTTTATCCCATGGTTTCGCTGGATGGAATCGGGCTTGCTCGCGGTTGATTGGGGTATTCGTGTTGATACCCTGACGGGTGTGATGCTGATCGTCGTGACCACGGTGTCTGCCATCGTCCATGTCTATTCCATGGGGTACATGAGCCACGACCCCTCGAAGCCCCGTTTTTTCGCCTATTTGTCACTCTTTACCTTTGCGATGTTGATGCTGGTGACGGCCAACAACTTCGTTCAGATGTTCTTCGGCTGGGAAGGCGTGGGCCTTGCCTCATACCTGCTGATCGGTTTCTGGCATCACAAGGAAAGCGCCAACGCCGCATCCATGAAGGCATTCATCGTTAACCGCGTCGGTGATTTCGGCTTTGCCCTTGGCATCTTCGGTGTCTTTGCACTCTTTGGCTCGCTCGATTTTGACGTGGTGTTCGAGCAGATTCCCGGCATGGTCGGCGCAACCTTCTCGTTCCTCGGCTATGAGATGGGCGTGCTCAACACGCTTGGCTTCCTCTTGTTCATCGGTGCGATGGGTAAATCGGCACAATTCTTCCTGCACACATGGTTGCCGGACGCGATGGAAGGGCCAACACCTGTTTCAGCGCTGATCCACGCCGCCACCATGGTGACAGCGGGGGTTTTCCTCGTCTGCCGCATGTCGCCGCTTTACGAATACGCACCCGCTGCAAGCACGTTCATCACTTATATCGGCGCGACCACCGCGCTCTTCGCGGCAACCGTTGGGTTGGTACAAAACGACATCAAGCGCATCGTGGCCTATTCGACCTGCTCGCAGCTTGGCTATATGTTCTTCGCCGCAGGGGTGGGCGCATATGAGGCGGCGATGTTCCATCTCTTCACCCACGCATTCTTCAAGGCGTTGCTGTTTCTGGGTTGTGGCTCGGTCATTCACGCAATGCAGGATGAACAGGACATTCGCCGCATGGGCGGCCTCTGGAAACTGATTGTACCGACTTACATCCTGATGATCGTCGGAACCATGGCCTTGACAGGCGTGCCGCCTTTCGCCGGATTCTTCTCGAAAGATATGGTGATCGAGGTCGCCCATGCTGCACATTCCACCAGTGGCACTTACGCGTTTGCCCTGGGTATTCTCGTTGCGGCAATGACAGCGTTCTACTCGTGGCGCCTGATCTTCAAGGTGTTCCATGGTCCGCGCAATGGCGATCCCGAAGCCTACGCCCATATTCACGAAAGCCCGCCCATCATGCTGATCCCGATGGCCGTTCTGTTCCTTGGGTCGATCATTGCGGGGGCTGTTTTCTACAGCATGTTCGTCGGTGATGCGGCACATGATTTCTGGGGTCATTCCATCCACCACGCGCCTGATAACCACGTCTTGCACGATGCGCATTATTCGCCGCTCTGGGTGAAATCGATGCCATTCTTCGCGATGCTGTCGGGGACTGTACTGGCCTTCTATATGTACATCCTGCATCCGGGTGTGGCCGAGCGGGCGCGCAAGGCCAATCCGGGCGTTTATCAGTTCTTGCTCAACAAGTGGTACTTCGACGAACTCTACCAGACCATCTTCGTTCGGCCGGCCATGTGGCTCGGCCAGTTCTTCTGGAAGAAGGGCGACGGAAAGACCATCGACGGCGCGATTGACGGGCTTTCCATGGGCTTGATCCCCGCTGTGACGAACCTCTACTCGCGTGTGCAGAGCGGGTATATGTTCCATTATGCGCTCGCGATGTTCGTCGGTGTGGCTGCGCTCGTGACATTTGCTGTGACGGGGGGCTGAATCGATGACCAGCGACGGATTCCTGCTCAATCTGATCCTTTGGCTACCGCTCTTCGGTGGGCTTATACTCTTGTGGATGGGCGACGGGCGTGAGGCGGAACGCCTCGCTGCACGGCGATGGTCGCTTGGCATAACGGTTGTTACGTTTTTGCTATCGGTTGTGCTGTTCCTCGGTTTTGAACCAACGGAGGTGGGCTTCCAGTTTGTTACTGACGTCAACTGGCTTGCTGGCCTGAAATACAAACTGGGGGTCGATGGCATATCGATCCTCTTCGTCCTGTTGACGACCGGGATCATGCCGCTGGTGATCCTTGCAAGCTGGGACGTGGAAAAGCGGGTTGCACAGTATCTAGCCGCGTTCCTGATCCTTGAGACTCTGATGATCGGCGTTTTCGTGTCGCTCGATCTCTTCCTCTTCTACCTGTTCTTCGAGGCTGGCCTGATCCCGATGTTTATCATCATTGGTGTCTGGGGCGGCGGACGGCGCGTCTATGCCAGCTTCAAGTTCTTCCTATACACATTGCTAGGCTCGATCCTGATGCTGATCGCGATGCTGTGGATGGCCAATTTCGCGCAATCGACGGATATAGAATTTCTCCTAACCCACGAGTTCCCCTCCGAACCGTTCGAGGTTATGGGAATCGAAATTGGTGCAGGTGCCCAAACCCTTCTCTGGTTCGCTTTCTTTGCCAGCTTTGCGGTAAAGATGCCGATGTGGCCGGTGCATACATGGCTACCCGATGCGCATGTGGAGGCTCCAACGGCGGGGTCAGTGGTGCTTGCTGCTATTCTGCTAAAGCTCGGCGGTTACGGCTTTCTGCGCTTCAATCTCCCGATGTTCCCTGTCGCGTCTGATCAACTCGCTACCTTCGTTTTCGTGCTTAGTGTCATCGCCATCGTCTATACGTCGCTGGTTGCACTGATGCAGGAGGATATGAAAAAGCTGATCGCCTATTCTTCCGTCGCTCATATGGGCTTCGTCACCATGGGGATCTTTGCGGCCAATCAGCAGGGCGTGGATGGGGCAATCTTTCAGATGATCTCCCACGGCTTTATCTCTGGCGCGTTGTTCCTGTCGGTCGGGGTAATTTATGACCGGATGCACACTCGTGAAATCGCCGCCTATGGTGGCCTTGTGACACGGATGCCGATTTATGCGACGATCTTCCTGCTGTTCACGATGGCTAATGTTGGCTTGCCGGGAACCAGTGGGTTTGTCGGTGAATTCCTCACGATGATGGGCGCGTTCAAGGCCAATACTTTCATTGCATTGGTCGCCGCGACTGGAGTGATACTTTCTGCCGGATACGCATTGTGGCTTTATCGCCGGGTTGTTTTTGGCGTCGTCACAAACCCTGCGCTGGAGGGTATCCAGGATATGACGACCCGTGAAATCGTCACAGTAGCACCTCTGGTTGCCGCTACCCTTTATTTCGGGATCGACGCTTCCGCAATGATCGACGTATTCAGTCCGGCGGTTTCCGACCTGCTTCAAAATTATCATGCGGCTGTGGGAGCACCAGAAGCCCTGTTGATCCAACCGGGAGGCGGCGAAGCGGCCATTGCTGCTCCGGCTTCGGGGAGTGATCACTGATGGAAAATAATACTGTGATCGCACTGACCGGAGATAACCTGAATCTTTTGGCTGCCGCGCCCGAAGCCATCCTCGCCATTGGTGCTCTTGCCTTGCTGATGATCGGCGTCTTTCGTCAGGATATTGCCAGAGCACAATTGGTCCATTGGCTTACGGTCGGCTTGCTCTGTTTTGCCGGGATTGTCGCTTATACTGGCGGGGGTGAGCCGCAATATGCATTCGGAGGCGCGTTTGTTTCCGATGGGGTCAGCCGTTTCGCAAAACTCTTCATCTTCTTTGGAACAGCGATCACGCTGATCCTTTCGCGAGCCTATCTTCTGCGCGCAAATTTGATGATCTTCGAGTTTCCGGTGCTTGTGGCATTGGCTGCGCTCGGCATGTCAATGATGGTTTCGTCGGCGGATCTGATCTCGCTCTATATGGGGCTGGAGCTACAATCCCTATCGCTCTACGTACTCGCTTCTTTCCGCCGGGACTCGGTACGTTCGACCGAGGCGGGGCTGAAATATTTCGTTCTTGGCGCGCTTTCCTCCGGGTTGCTGCTATTCGGAATGTCTTTCGTTTACGGTGCAGCGGTCAGCACTGAATTTACACGCATTGCTGAAGTCGTTGCTGAGGATGGCAGGAATATCGGCATGGTGATCGGCCTTGCCTTCATCCTTGCCGGTCTTGCCTTCAAGATTTCTGCTGCGCCTTTCCATATGTGGACGCCCGATGTCTATGAGGGGGCGCCGACTCCGGTAACGGCCTTCTTTGCCACGGCCCCCAAGATGGCCGCTGCTGTCTTGATGGTTCGCGTTCTTTATGATGCCTTCGGGCCGAGTGCTGTGCCGGACTGGCAGATGATCGTCGCCTTCCTCGCCGCCGCGTCCATGCTCGTCGGTTCCATTGCGGCCATTGGGCAGACTGACATAAAACGCCTGATGGCATATTCCTCCATTGCTCACATGGGCTTTGCCCTTGTGGGAATGGCCGCTGGAACCGAGGCGGGCGCACGGTCTGTGATGGTCTATCTTGCGGTCTATATGGTTATGAATCTCGGCGTCTTTGCCTATATCCTGACCATGCGTCGAAACGGCGTCGCGATGACGAAAATCAGTGATCTTGCCGGGTTGTGGCAACGGGATGGCTTCTCGGCGCTCTGCCTCGCGATTTTGATGTTTTCGCTTGCCGGTATCCCGCCACTCGCCGGTTTCTGGGCAAAATGGTATACGTTCGGCGCGGCGATAGCGGTTGATGATGGTAAGCTGGTTTGGCTGCTGGTCGTTGCGACCATCGCGGCGGTCATTAGTGCTTTCTACTATCTGCGTCTCGTGAAGATCATGGTCTTTGATGATGCGGCAGACGGGTTTGATGGCCCAATGGGTGGAGAATTCCGGGCCGTGCTGGGCCTTTCGGCGGCAGTGATGGTCCTTTTCGTGATAGGCGGTCTTGGCATTACCGAGATGGCGGCAGATGCTGCGACGATCTACGCGAGGTGAAGCGGGAAACTCTCGGCACCATCGACAGTACCAGTCTGGAAGCTTCCCGCCGCGCTGCGACCGGCGTGCATGGCCCTCTGTGGCTTTGGGCTGCGCGCCAGACAGCGGGGCGCGGACGGTCAGGGCGGGAATGGGCTTCTCCCGAAGGCAATCTCTATGCGACATTGCTGATGCCCGTCGTTGATGATCCGGCTAGGGCGTCGCTTTATTCCTTCGTCGCGTGTCTTGCAGTGGCCGACACTCTGGATACGTTGATCGGGACTTCGGAGCGAACCAAACTGAAATGGCCCAATGATGCATTGCTCGACGAACGCAAGGTCGCCGGGGTATTGTTGGAATCAGGCCTCACCGATGGTGCGCGATGGTTGTCCATCGGGATCGGGATCAACCTCGCCCACGCGCCCCCGCAAACGCGGTGGCCCTCCATCAGCGTGACCGAAGCAACCGGCGCAATGGCCCCCACCCCTGAAGCGACCCTTGATATTCTGGCCCGTACGATGGATGCGCGTATCGCGCAATTCGACGGGGGCGGTTTCGACGCAATTCGGACCGAATGGCTCGCCCGTGCCGCTCGTCTGGGCGAGGTCATCGAAGCACGTCTTCCCGCCGAAACAATCACAGGCCGTTTCGATACGCTTGACGATGACGGCGCGATGCTGTTGCAAACCGGCACGGGAGCGTGCCGCATTCATGCGGCAGACGTATTTTTTCCGGGGGGAACCAATGCTTCTGGCCATTGATGTCGGCAATACGAATACGGTCTTCGCCTTTTACGAAGATGATGAGCAAAAGGCTGAATGGCGCATAGCTACTGATGCCCGACGCACGGCAGATGAGTATTTCGTCTGGCTCGATCATCTGATGAAACTGAACGATATCGGGCGCAAAAGCATCAAGGGCACAGTCATTGCCACCGTTGCGCCCCAGACATTGTTCAATCTCAAAACCCTCAGTCGCAATTACTTCAGTGCTGACCCTCTGGTGATTGGTCAGGCCGATTGCGACATCGGCATCGATGTAAAGATGCCGCGCCCACAGGAAGTGGGGGCTGATCGCGTCGTAAATGCCCGTGCAGCACTCACCACTTATGGCCCAAACCTCATCATTCTCGATTTTGGCACCGGCACAACATTCGACGTTGTGGACGGGGAGGGCGCATATATCGGCGGTGTTATCGCGCCGGGAGTCAATCTGTCGCTTGCTGCCCTGCATCAGGCGGCGGCCAAACTCCCCCGGATCGCAGTGGAAAGGCCAGAAAAAGTCATTGGTACTGACACCGTAACTGCTATGCAATCGGGTATATACTGGGGCTATGTCGGCCTGATAGAAGGCGTCTGCAACAGGATCAGGGATGAGCGCGCCACGCCGATGACGGTAATCGCCACGGGTGGGCTTTCGCCCCTCTTCGCCAAAGGAACGGACGTGATTGATCACGTTGATGGCAGTCTGACGATGCGCGGACTGGTTGAAATCTATTCGCGCAACGCGACTGCCGCGCGCCGGGAGACATGATGGACGGCCTCTATTACATGCCGCTGGGCGGCACTGACGAAATCGGCATGAATATGTATCTCTACGGCTATGGTCCGCAGGGAAAGCAACGCTGGATCATGGTTGATTGCGGGATTGGTTTTCCCGACGAGGCAATGGCTCCCGGCGTCGAGACCATGACCCCCGACCCCGAATGGATTGCTGAACGGCGCGATCAACTTGACGGGATTTTCATCACCCATGCCCATGAAGATCATATCGGTGCTATCGGTACGCTCTACGAACAGCTTAAAGCCCCAATCTATTGCACGGCTTTTCCGGCAGACATCGCCCGGCGCAAGATGGAAGAGGCCGGGCAAAGCCCCAAACACATCAATATTTGTGGCATACACGAAACGGTCAAACTTGGTGCTTTCGAGATTACGTTCTTTCCACTGACCCATTCGGTTCCTGAAACCAGCGCCCTCGTGATCCGTACGCCGATTGGAACGATCTTCCACACTGCCGATTTCAAGTTTGATCCCGATCCTGTCTATGGTGCGCCGGTTGATAAGGAAGCACTGAAAAAGCTGGGCGATGACGGCATTTTGGCAATTGTCTGCGATTCCACGAATGTCTTCGAACCTGGATATGCGGGGGGCGAGAAATCCATTCAGGGCGCTCTGCGTCAGGTGGTTGCCGGGTGCAAGGGCAAGGTCGCTGCCACGACTTTCGCCTCCAACGTTGCCCGTCTGGCTTCGCTGGCTGATGCCGCATCGGCAAATGAACGCGCCGTCGTGGTCGCAGGTCGAGCCATGAAACGGATGATTGCCGCTGGTGAGCGTTCCGGTGCGGTGCCGAATTTCCCCCAGACTGTCAGTGAAGATCAGGCAAGGGACATTCCCGACGAGAATCTTTTCTACCTCGTTACGGGATCGCAGGGAGAGTCGCGCGCCGCCGTGGCGCGCATCGCCTCCGATTCCCATCCCGTCGTTTCGCTCGGTCGCGGCGACACGATGATCTATTCTTCCAAGACGATCCCCGGCAATGAAGTCGAGGTAGGGCGTATCCAGAACAAACTGGTTGAGCGCGGAATTGAGATTATCGATGCCAGCATGGCGGATATCCATGTTTCCGGCCACGCCTGTCGCGGTGAGATCGAGGAAATTTACAGCCTCCTGAAACCGAAATACGCCATTCCGATGCATGGTGAGCATCGTCATTTGAATGAACATGCTGAGTCGGCCCTGAAATGGGGTGCGGCCCAGTCTTTCGTTGTAACAAATGGCCAGATGCTCCACATCGCTGCGAACGGCCCAAGGGTGGTGGATGAGGTTCCGAACGGGCGTCTCTACCGCGATGGCAATGCTGTTGTCGGCTCGCAGGATGGTGTGGTTCGCGATCGCAAACGCATGGCAATGAACGGTCATATCGCTGTTTCGGTGGTGATGGATGATGGCGGTGAACTTCTTGTCGAGACAGATGTGCGGATGACTGGCGCGCCCAAACGCATGGGTCGCCGAGGGGCAACATTCGATGAACGGATCGCTGAGGCCATCGACGAAGCCATCGAAAACGCCCCGCGTAAGAAACGGCAGAACGACGACGCGCTGGAAGAGCTTGTTTCGCAGGCGGCGCGCCGCATGGCCAATAAGCTCTGGGGCAAAAAACCCGAAACGGTGGTCTTTATCACACGGATCGAGGATGATTGATTGATGCGGGGTGCGAACAGGTCGGGTCGGTGATGCGTTGTAATTTGACCTGATCGCTTCACGCCGTAGATAGGGAACGCCATGACCCAACGCTACGATACAGGCATGAAGACCCGCCGCGCCGTTCTCGGTGACGCCCATGTGGACCGCGCCGAGGCTGACAAAACCGCCTTTGACGAACCTTTCCAGACCTTCATCACCGAAGGCGCATGGGGGTCTGTCTGGGCGCGCGAGGAACTGACCCCTCGCGAACGCTCGCTCATCACGCTGGCCCTGTTGGCCGCTGGTGGCCACTGGGATGAAGTGGCCATGCATATCCGCGCCACTGCAAATACCGGCGCAACCCCGGCTGATGTGCGCGAGGCATTGCTCCATGTCGCTGTTTATGCCGGAGTTCCGGCGGCAAACCACGCGCTGAAAATCGCCAGGGCTACTTATGCCGAAATGGGGGTTGATCCATGACTCCTCTCGATTGGGATCGGCACCCCCCGGCCCTGACACCGGGATATTTCAGCTCTGTCACCCGCTCTCCCCGTGAAAACCTGATCCCGCTCAACCCCACCACCGCCGAGCTGACAGGCCCGGTCTTCGGCGCGCAACATATCGGTGCGCTGGATGGCGACCTGCTTCGCAATGCTGCCGGTCCTGATGAATTGGCCATTGGTCCGCGCATTATTGTTCATGGTCGCGTGCTGGATGAAGCGGGGCGCGGTGTGCCGGATGCCTTGCTTGAAATCTGGCAAGCCAATGCGGGCGGGCGCTATCGTCATGCCCGCGATGGTTATCTCGCCCCTCTCGATCCGAATTTTTCGGGCTGCGGGCGTGTCCTGACCGGCGAAGATGGGGGCTATCGTTTCGATACTGTGATGCCGGGGGCTTATCCTTTCCCCAATGGGCCGAACGCATGGCGGCCCGCACATATTCATTTCTCCGTCTTCGGATGGGCCTTTGCACAGCGCCTTGTGACGCAGATGTATTTTGAGGGCGATCCGATGATCCGCCACTGTCCAATCGTCGCGACCCTGCCCTCGGCGGAAGCCGTGGACGCCCTGACCGCCCGTTACGATCCGGCCAATGATCGCCCCATGGATGCCCGCGCTTTCCGCTTTGACATCGTGCTAAGGGGGCGGCGGACCACACCGATGGAAGCATGAAGCAAACTCCTTCCCAGACCGCCGGTCCTTTTCTGCATATCGGCATGATGCCCGAAGGTGGCACTGTACCCCTCGTATCCCCATTGCCGTCCGGCGATCCGATCACGCTGCATGGCACGATTTTCGATGCTGAAAGTGCGCCTGTCACCGATGCCCTTATCGAAATCTGGCACCCCGAATCCGGTTGGGCGCGTGCACCGACAGACGGGCAGGGCAGTTGGCGTCTCGCAACCACACGGCCACCAACGGCTCCTTTCGTCAGCCTTTGGATCATAGCACGCGGTATCAATACGGCCCTCCAGACCCGCTTGTATTTCCCCGATGCCGATTGGCCGAACGACCCGGCCATGGCCAAAATACCGAGGGCACGACGCGGGACGCTGGTTGCATCACAGGCCGCTGCCGGGGCATACCACCTCGACATTCGCCTCGCGGGCGAAGCAGAGACTGTGTTCTTCGATCTCCAGGGGGGAGATGACCAATGACCAAACCCTGCATAATCTGCGTTGCGATCACCGGATCGGTTCCGACCAAGGCCGACAATCCGGCGGTTCCTGTTACCGTGGCTGAACAAATAGAAAGTACCCACGCCTCTTATGAAGCCGGGGCCAGCATCGCCCATTGCCACGTTCGCGATGATGACGGGAAACCCACGTCCGACCCTGAACGCTTTGCCCGTCTGAAAGAGGGGATCGAGGCTCATTGCCCCGGTATGATCGTTCAGCTTTCCACCGGTGGGCGCTCTGGCGCGGGTCAGGAACGGGGCGGGATGTTGCCGTTGCGCCCTGACATGGCTTCCCTCTCGGTTGGCTCGAACAACTTTCCCACGCGCGTGTATGAGAATCCGCCGGACCTCGTGGATTGGCTTGCTGCCGAAATGCGTGAATACGGGGTCAAACCTGAAATCGAAGCCTTTGACCTCAGCCATATCCATCAGGCGGCGGCGATGAACCGTGACGGGCGTATTCCCGGAAAGCTCTATGTCCAGTTCGTCATGGGCGTGAAAAACGCCATGCCTGTGGACCGCCCGACCTTTGATTTCTATGTCCAGACAGTTCAACGCCTCGTTCCCGATGCGCAATGGTGCGCCGCTGGTATTGCGGGCGGGCAAATCATGGTCAATGAATGGTCCATCGCTGCCGGGGGCCACACGCGCACGGGGCTGGAGGACAATATCCGCCTTGATCGTGAAACCCTCGCCCCCTCAAATGCTGCACTGGTCGAGCGATGCGTGGCCCTGTGCGAGAAATATGAGCGCCCCGTTGCAACCCCCGCCGAGGCCCGTGCGATTCTGGGATTGCGTGCGGCATGACGGCGTTGCGTCTGGCCCTGCCATCGAAAGGGCGCTTGCTGGATGACACGCTGGCTTATTTGGGCGCGGCGGGCCTGAAAATCCGCAAGAGCGGTAATTCCCGCGCTTATGCAGCCTCCGCCAGTGGCATTGACGGCATCGAAATCGCTTTTCTTCAGGCGGGCGAGATACCGGGCGTTCTTGGCAGTGGCGCGGTTCATGTGGGTGTGACAGGTGAAGATCTGATCCGCGAAAAATTGCCCGAAGGCCCGAATCGCACGGTTTTGTTGCGGTCGCTTGGCTATGGTCGCGCTGATCTGGTGGTTGCGGTCCCCCAAAGCTGGATTGATGTGGAAAACCTTGCGGATCTTGATGATGCAGCGGCGGCCTTTCGCGCCCGCCACGGGTTTCCGATGCGGGTCGCCACGAAATATCTCAACCTCACTCGCCGCCATTTTCGTGAAGAAGGTCTGGCAAATTATCGCATCGTCCCCAGCGACGGCGCAACCGAGGGTGCGCCAGCATCCGGCGCGGCGGAGATTGTCGTGGATATAACTTCGTCTGGTGAAACCCTGCGCGCAAATCATTTGAAAATCATCGGTGGCGATCCAATCCTGCGTTCCGAAGCCCAGCTTCGCGCTTCCATTTCCGCTCCATGGCCATCGCAAACCCTTGCCACACTCCGTATCCTGATTGATCGGATCGAGGCCCGCGAGGCTGCGAAGGGGCGTGTTGTCCTGCGTTGCTCACTTCCCCGTGTGGATCGTGCGGCGCTGGAATTGGCATTGAATAATGCGGACGCTTCTCTCATCGCGCTGGAAGAAAATACGGCAACCGTTGGTGTTTCCAGGGCTCAGGCGTATGAGGCCGCCTCCATCCTGCGTGATTTCGGCGCTCCCCGCGTGGATAGCGTTACGCCGGATATGCTCTATGGGGCAGGTGGTGACGTGTTTGATCGCGTCTGCGCTGCCCTTACAAAAATGCCAGCATGAACCCTGAATGTCGGATTACAAACTGACATCCAACGTCCGCCCACACCAACCCTCCCCTCGCGGGGAGTATCAGTTGCCATCCGCCATCACCCAATCGGGTGGCGGTTCAACCAGCACCCAGAGCGCCAGATAATTCAGGCCCGCAAGCATCTCATCAACCTCGCGTTTCCCGCCCTCCCGATGTCCCGGCGGACGACCGGGCCGCATCACTTTCACTTTCCGGTTCCCGGCCAGCTTGCGACGCGCGATGATCTGCATCAATCGCTGCGCTTGCCCCGGCACATCATCCAGCGCCCGCTGCATCGCCGCGATCCGGTGGCGCAGGCTGGCAAAATCCAGCTCATCCTCGTCTGCTGGAACGCTTTTTTGACCCTGCGGAGTCCATTCGTCGAAAAACCCGACACGCGGCCCCGCACCATGGCGGCGTGTGCGTTCCGCTTCCACGCGCCGCCTCGGATCAAACAACCCGAACACCGGAGCACGCTCTACACTGGCCTTTCCACGCGGGGTCGATGCCCGCGATGCAGCCCGCGCAGTTACAACCGGAGCTTCCATGGTTCGCGTTACAATCACGATCAGCCGCCGCAAACACGCTTCTGACGGCAACAAAATCGCCAGCATCCTCCGCTTTGCCGCCCGCGCCATAACCGCACCATCCGGCAGCATCGAGAGCATAACCGATACCAACCCCAACAGGGCCGTGCGGTTCGTCTCCAAAACAAGCTGCCAGTTCATCCAGAAATCCGTTTCGTTGTTGATGAACAAAACAGACCATAAAAAAGAACAAATCGCAACACCGCGCGCTGTCCTGATGGTCGCAACGATCATCTTCTTCCCATCGCTGCGACCACGATTATCTACTCGATACCCAGAGCACTCAACGATCAGATCGAGCCAAAGAACGTCAGGAAATACGCGGTTCCTGGCGCAATTTCTGACCCATGCTGATCATCTGATCTTCCGGGCATCGAAAGTGACAAACCAGTGTGATTACTCGTCTGCGAAACAATAGGTGCAGATTTTGTTGCCATCCGGGTCGCGCAGATAGGCGGCGTAGGCGGTCGGGGTAAAGGGACGGGGGCCGGGAGCACCTTCATCCGTGCCGCCATTGGCGAGGCCAGCTTCGTGGAATTTATGCACCGCGTCGCGCGACGGGGCGGCAAAGCTGACCGTAACGCCATTGCCGCAATGGGCAGGCTCACCATTGGAAGGCGAGAAGACGATGAATTGCGGAGAATCAGCGCCATAGAGCGTCGCGGCATCACCCAGTTCTCCGAGGTGATTGATGCCGAGCGTTGCAAGGGTCGGCTTGTAGAATGCTGCTGATTTTGCCCGGTCGTTTGAACCGAGGGTCGTGTGTGTGAAAATCGAAGACATTGTTGCTTCTTTCCTGTGCTGTTCCTCACGGCGCGCCCGGTGCGCTCCGTTGAAGAACGATTAAACATATTACCTATCAATAGGTAGTCAAATTGATGTGAGAATCATTAATATGGTGAGTTATAATATTGCAAAAGACTCAATTTATGGCCTATCTAAAGGTAGGTTATTGATTTGCGAGCTCCCTCGCACCAACATGCTGCCCCCCTGTATGGAAAGGCGATGACAATGGAACTGAATGCAGACTTCTCTACCCGCACTGTCGTCCATTCGGAAAAGACTGAATGGCTGGCATCGCCCATGGCGGGCGTTGATCGTCGGATGCTGGACCGTATCGGTGCCGAGGTTGCCCGCGCGACCAGTATCGTGCGGTATGCACCGGGTAGCCAATTTTCGGAACATACTCACACAGGGGGTGAGGAATTCATCGTCCTTGATGGTGTTTTTCAGGATGATTACGGCGATTTCCCCGCCGGAACCTATGTTCGCAACCCGCCCACAACCGCGCATACCCCCGGCTCAGAACCCGGTTGCACGATCTTTGTGAAGCTGTGGCAGTTCGACCCTGATGATCGAAATCAGTTCCACAAGACAATGGCTGATGAACTGGGCGCTCCGGTGGATGGCGTTGCCACGGCAGAACTTCACCGCGATGACCGTGAAGTTGTTACCTACAGCCATCTCGACCCCGGCGCGACGCTCAATAATACCGATCCGGGCGGCATAGAGATGCTGGTCATTGGGGGTAGCGTGACCGAGAACGGCGAGACATTGGGCAAGGGCGCATGGCTGCGACTTCCCATCGGCGCGCCATTCTCTGCCGTTGCGGGCCTTGATGGTGCGAAGGTCTGGATGAAAACCGGCCATTTGCGCCACGTTGCTCCGCCTGCGGTGTGAGCGGGGGGCTTGGTATGGGAAAAGATACAAGGACGGCGCTGCTGGATTCTGCCGAGCGCGCCGCCCGCGCAAAAGGTATTGATGGCTTCTCTTATGCCGACCTTGCGGAAGAAGTCGGTATTCGCAAAGCCAGCATTCATTATCATTTCCCGACCAAGGCCGATCTCTCGGTGGCGATGATGCAGCGATACGCTGAAACATTCCTCACGCTCTGCAAGGACATCGAAGCGACCAACGCAACCGGCGCGGCCCGCCTTCTGGTGTTGATAGGCAAATATCGCGATGCCATTGGCAACGGGCGCAGCCTGTGTTTATGCGTTGCCCTCTCCGGTACGCGCGACAGCTTGCCGCCGGAAACCATCAACGTGATACGCGGTTTTCGGGCGCAAATGATCGACTGGTTGCGGGACAGCTTTGCCCTTGGGCGGCAGGATGGCTCAATCCACAATCCTGCCGATCCCCGCGAAGAGGCCGCCGCGTGCCTTTCCCTTCTTGAAGGTGCCCAGCTCGCCGCGCGCGCAGAAGAAAATGCCGCAGCGTTCGATGGCGCATTGTCCGCATTGAAAAAACGTCTGGGTTAAAGCGAAGGTTAACCCGTGCGCGATATGGCGATCCTGTTTAAGTTCAACACGGGTTCAGTGCCATGCGTTTTGCCGGAATTTTCGTCATTCTCGCCCTGATCGGCATCGCCGTCACCCAGTCCATCGTCGGCGGTGCGCCCGACAGTGAGGCCGGGGATGAAGCCTTCGTTTTCGCCGCCAGCGACATTTGTACCGTCGAGGCGGCGACCGTACCGGTCCTGACCACCGATACCCGCGAGATTATCACGACCCCCGCGCATAAACGGCTTGTAGTAACGCCTGCTCGCTATGGCAGCCGGATCGAAACCGTCGAGATCACGCCAGAACATCGCAAAGGCGCAACATTCTTCAACGAGCCAAGACGGGTGATTGTCAGTGAGCCAACCCGACGTCTGCGTGCCATCGAAGCAACTTTCGAGAATGATGCTGCCATCGAGGCCCGAACTGTCCTGCACCCGAATGTCGAGGGGGGTAAACTGATAGCGGTAAGTAAAACCCTGCCTCCTATCCCTGATAACCGTATGCTCCTGCGCAAGGCGTCAATACAGGCCGTGCGCATCAATGCTGGCCTGAAGATGATCGACACAAGGGTCATCGATCAGGATGGCGAAGGCGAACCAGTACCTGCCGAAACCGTCGAAATTGAGGTCCGTACGATCGAATCCCATCCCGCTGTCAAAACCGAAGACATCGCTGCCGTTACCGAATTTGTGGAAATTACGACGGTCCAGACGCCCTCCAAACGGGTCGAGACCCAGGCAATTTGCACCATCGCAAACCGCAAACCACTCATCCGCAAGGTACAGGATATCCTCGCTGCAAAGAATGTTGCGACCGGCGAACCCGGCACATGGTCCCCCGCAACCATTGATGCCATGGCCGCCATACAGGCGCAGGAAACCGGCCTTGTTTCGCCTTATCTCCTGCTCGAAACCCTCCGCGCATGGGTTCCAGAGGCGACAATACCTGTATCCTGAATATGTGGAGGGCGCGACAACAATGTCATTACCGGAACGCGCGGCAATGACACACTCAATGGCACGAGTGGCGATGATCTCATAAGAGGCCGAAGAGGCGATAATGCCATCTCCACAGGTGAAGGAAACGATATCGTGCGCGGCGGCAGGGGCGATGATGTCATCAGCGTTACAGGCGCTGGCAACAAGAGGATCAATGGTGGCGAAGGCCGCGATACCCTTGAGTTACAGGGACCAGAAAGCAGCTTTACCGTCCGCACCCGCAACAATGGTGCCACCGTCTACACGGCGGCAGACGGGTCACGCATCATTGTCCGCAACATAGAGTCGGTCCGGTTCACTGGCGTATCGGAACCGGAAGCCCCCCCCTCCTGCTGGACCGGAAGCACCGACACCTTTTATACCGGGAGCACCAACTCCCCTGGGCTTCGAGGCATCATTTGACCTGGCCCCGAACGCGCTCGGCGTGACGTCTCTTGATCTGTCCGGCGGTCAGGCGGTCCTTATCGGTCCTGGCACAAACTTTACCTTCACGGGTGTCGATGCGTCAGGATTGGCTGTGGATGGACCTATTATCGCGACGGGCGGTTCTGGAACGATCAATGGTGAAGAAACGACCGCCGTGCCGTTCTCGCCATTCAGTGATGCCGTATTGACTATCAGTTCCGGCTTCAATCTGTCAGCCGCCCAATCGGTTTCGGCAACATTTGCCAATGGTGCCACGCTGAATACGACAGTTGATGCACCACAATTGGGCATAGCCACGATTGGTCAACTGGCTTGATCGTCCATCACATCATCGGAACAGCATCACCGGAATTTTGCACGACCGGATCATTTCGGTCGTCGTGGACCCGATGATAAGGTTGCGGATACGGGAATGGCCGTAGGCGCCCATGACCAGCAGGTCTGTCTCCGCCGCATCGGCCATTTCCGCGATCACCTTTTCCGGTTGTCCCGGTTCGATCCGCGCATCTGCGACATAGCCCGCCCCCCGCAGCACATCACGCGCCGCTTCGATCTTGCGCCGGGTGGCGTCGTCATCCGCTCCGACAGCCAATAGCCGGAAATCCAGCCCGTCGAAGCCCTTCAACCCAGCGATAAAATTCACCGCCTTTGTCACACTTGACCCGCCATCGAAAGCGATCAGCACCCGTTCAATCGGCTTGAACGCGCGGGAAGCAACAAGGATCGGTTTGGCGCTGGCCCGCACAACCCGTTCGAGGTTTGACCCCAGATGAAGGCGCGCAAAATCCGCTGCCTCGCCGCGCTTGCCTATGACGATAAGGTCTGCATCCGCCTCATATTCCTGAATCGTCTCGACAATATCCGCATTGCGCAGACGCGTTGCGACATCGGCCACACCTGCCGCCTTGATCCGGTTGCTGGAATCCTGAAGGATCAGCCGACCGCGCTCCTGCGCCAGCTTGGCCGCCCGCACGTCGTTTTCGGCCAACTCTTCCAGCAACGCACTGCGCGCGCCCAAACCAATACTACCGCTCAGGTTTCCCTGAACGCCCGACGCTGAACGTCGGCCAAGAATGTGCATCACCTCGACTTCCGCACCTGTGCGCCTGGCGATCCATGCGGCATGGTCGCAAACGCTTTCCGAATAGATTGATCCGTCAATGAAGGCGATCAGTCGGGCCATGTGATAGCCTCCTCAATGTCCCAGCAGGTCGTCGAGCGCGCCCGGCTTGTCATGTACTCCGAGCTTGTCCACGATGGTTTCGCTCGCCTCGTTCAGTCCGACAATTTCCACATCGGCCCCTTCACGACGGAATTTCAGCACCACCATGTCGAGCGCCGTCACGCTGGAAATATCCCAGATATGCGCATTGCTCACATCAATCACGACCTTCTCCACCGCTTCGCGGAAGTCAAAAGCCTCGTTAAAGCTATCTACCGAAGCAAAGAAAAGTTGCCCGCCCACATGGTAACGGCGCGTCGTCCTGTCTTCTGACAGGGTTGATGTAACACGGAATATCTGTGCGATCTTTCCGGCAAAGAATATCCCTGACAGCAACACGCCGATCAACACACCAATGGCGAGGTTGTGGGTATAAACCACGGTCGCCACCGTCGCGATCATCACGATCGAGGAGCTACGCGGATGCTCGCGAATATTCTTGATTGATGACCAGCTGAATGTTCCGATGGACACCATAATCATAATCGCGACCAGCGCAGCCATGGGGATCTGCTTTACCCAGTCTCCCACTGCAACACACATGAACAGCAGGAAGATACCAGCGCAAAAACAGGATAGCCGCCCTCGCCCGCCCGATTGCACGTTGATGATTGACTGCCCGATCATTGCACAGCCTGCCATGCCGCCGATGAAGCCCGTTGCCGTGTTCGCGATCCCTTGACCGATGCACTCACGATGCTTGTCGCTGGTGGTATCGGTCAGTTCATCCACGATGGACGCCGTCATCAACGATTCCAGCAATCCTACGGCTGCAACCGCCGCCGAATAGGGCAGGATGATCTGCAAGGTTTCCAGCGTCAGGGGAATATCGGGGATCAGAAAAACGGGCAAGGTAGAGGGCAACTCGCCCATATCGCCAACTGTGCGCAGGTCCAGCCCCAGTAACAGCGTAATCGCCGTCACCACGATGATGCAGACCAAAGGCGATGGTACGGCACGACTGACATAGGGAAACAGATAGATGATCGCCAGACCCAGCGCGACCATGACATAAGTCAACCCCGGCACATCCACCAGTTCCGGTATCTGCGCCAGAAAAATCAGGATCGCCAACGCATTGACGAACCCTGTCATCACCGACCGCGATACGAAGCGCATGACCGAACCGAGCTTCAGCACCCCCGCGCCTATCTGAAGCAATCCGGCCAGTACCGTTGCGGCCAACAGATATTGCAGCCCATGCTCCTTGACCAACGTGACCATCAGCACAGCGGTTGCCGCCGTTGCCGCCGAGATCATCCCCGGCCTGCCCCCCGTGATCGCAACAATAACGGCGATGGAGAAAGAGGCGTAAAGGCCGATCTTCGGATCAACTCCGGCGATGATAGAGAACGCGATAGCTTCGGGAATCAGGGCCAGCGCGACCACCAGCCCGGCCAGCACGTCGCCGCGTACATTTCCAAGCCATTCTTCACGAAGACGGTGTAGGGAGAGAAAGGTCAAGATGGTCTCCAGCCGGAATCGGGTCCGGTCGAGCGGGGAGGAGGGACGGATGAATCACCAATGCGCGCGTTCTATGCCAGCCATACGCCGCTGTCGTCGGTTTTGTACGTCTGCGTAATCATCATTGGATATAGTGTGCGAAGCGACTTGCATTGCCACCCATCACAGGTGTTTATTTTTTGGTGTATCAGAGGCGCAGCACGGGAATAGTACATCACAGATAATGATGGCGGGTTCGAATTCTAAAATAATACCGCAATAAAATATCTTAGTTATATTGCCAAGATTACAGCCATACGGATTTCAATAAAAA
>CALFFK010000082.1 GCA_937957975.1 uncultured Neomegalonema sp. | reverse complement strand
ATTTTCGCCTAAAGTGGCATCAAGAGCGGGGTCGCCCGTCGCGATGCCGCTGGCCGCCACATCAATGTCAAAGGGCAAACCGCCACCATTCACAGCGTTGCCCAGATCAATTTTTCCTGCCAGACGGCCAATGGAATATTGCTGATAGCGGATCGCCTGACCGTCGATAGTCACATCGACGGCGGGAATGACGAATGGTCCCTTTGCCGTTCCCTTTGCTTTCAGGGAGCCACCAATATCGGCCTTTGCGACAGGACCGAAAGCAGACAGCCGTTCGGCATCAAGATCGAAGGCGATGTCGAGGGTTTTCGCGGCCAGATTGACAGTGCCGCTTGCCTGCGCCATCGCAAATTCTGCATCGAGAGCGGCAGTGTCCAGGCGCAAAAGCTGCGCGTCGCGGTCGAAGGCTCCGCGCGCTTTCACGCTGACGCTTTTGCCTAGAGTCGCATCAAGGGCCGGGTCGCCCGTTCCGATACCGCTGGCCATCAGGTCCACGTCGAAAGGCAGGTTGCTGCCTTTGCCAGTTCCCATATCGACATGCCCGTTGAGGCGTGTGACGCTGTAGCGGTCATATACGATGTCGCGTCCCGCAAGGCGGGCATCGACTGCGGGCAGGGAGAATGGCCCTTTTGCCGTACCTTTCAGGGCGACTGACCCTGCGATGTCTGTACCGAGCAGCGGCTCCAGCGCCGCCAATCGCTGTGCATCGAGGTCAAAAGTCACGTCGAGTTCTTGTGCTTTTAGATCGACAGTGCCGCTTGTTTTTGCCGTTGCAAACCCTGAATCGAGTGATGCTTTATCGAGCTGAACGATCTGGTTTACGCGGTCAAATCCACCCGCCGCATCGACCGTCACATTGCCGCCGATGATGTCGTCGAGTTTTGGGTCGCCCGTGCGGATACCGCGCGCGGTCACGTCTATATCGAATGGTGCAAAGCCTTTTGCGGTGCTTTCCATTGCAACCGTTCCGTCGAGCGCCGCAACGCTGTACGTGCCATAGCGCAGCTTTTCGCCATCTACTGCCGCATTGATCGAAGGCAGTACGAATGGCCCTTTGGCTGTTCCTTGTGTAGCGATTGCGCCGCCCATATCTGTGCCAACGAGTGGACCAATGACAGCCAGATCATCCGCATCCACATCAAACCGCACATCCAGCGTTTTCGCTTTCAGATCGATATTGCCCGCCAGATCAACAGTTGCGGCATCGGTGAGAAGTTTGGCGCGGTTGAGGCGCAAACGCTGTCGGCCTTGGTCGAAACCCCCGGCTGCATCAATCTTCACGCCACCCCTGAGGGCTTCGTCGAGTTTCGGATCGCCTAGCGAAAGGCCGGTTGCCTTCACATTTACATCGAAGGGTGCATAGCCATCCTTTGGTTTCCCCAGCGCAATCGTTCCATCGAGGCTGCGCGCTTTATACGTATCGTAGCGCAGTTCCTTACTTGCCAACGCGACATCGAGTTCCGGTTTGGTAAAGCCACCCCGTGCTGTTCCACGCACTGTTGCCGCCCCGGCGAGTGGCGCCCCTGCCAGTGGTTCGAAAGCGGACAGGTCCGCCGCTTCCACGTCGAAAGCGACGTCCAGCGTCTTCCCGGCAATATCCACATCGCCCGACAGGCTTGCGTTTGTGCCCGCTGCGCGCAGGGTTGCGGACTCGATGCGCACCCGTTGTTTTGATTGGTTGAACTCGCCTCTGGCGCGGATGGTTGCGGGGCCGTTCAGCAGATCATCGAACGCGGCATCACCGGTTTCGATCCCGGTTGCTTTCACGTCGATGTCAAAGGGTGCGAAGCCGGTTTCGGATTGTCTGACGTCAATCTTGCCGTCGATGGCCGCGACGGAATATGCGTCGTATCGCAGTGCTTTGCCACTCAGCGACACGTCGATTTCGGGCGTCGGCAGACTGCCTTTTGCTGTTCCTGCGACCTCGACGTTGCCACCTAATGGTACGCCCGCGAAAGCTTCGAATGGCGACAGGTCTTCAGCGGCGAGGTCAAAAGACAGATCGACGGTTTTGGCGGGAATATCTATCGAGCCATTAAGTGCGAGATCGGCCCCGGCGGCCTTTACGGCGGCGCTCTCAATTCTGACTTGTTGGGCCGATTGATCGAACCCGCCCCTAGCGCGGATGGTTGCGGGGCCGTTCAGCAGATCATCGAGTGCGGCGTCGCCGGTTTCGATCCCGGTTGCCTCCACGTCGATGTCAAAGGGTGCGAAGCCGGTTTCGGATTGTCTGACGTCAATCTTGCCGTCGATGGCCGCGACGGAATATGCGTCGTATCGCAGTTTTTTGCCACTGAGCGATACATCAATTTCTGGCGTCGGGAGACTGCCTTTCGCTGATCCTGCAGCCTTGACACTGCCACCCAACGGTACGCCCGCGAAAGCTTCGAATGGCGACAGGTCTTCAGCGGCGAGGTCAAAAGACAGATCAACGGTTTTGGCGGGAATATCTATCGAGCCATTAAGTGCGAGATCGGCCCCGGCGGCCTTTACGGCGGCGCTCTCAATTCTGACTTGTTGGGCCGATTGGTTGAATTCGCCCGTCGCTTTGATAGTCGATGCTCCAGCGAGCAGGGTATCAAGATTGCTATCGCCTGTTTTGACGTCCCGTGCATCCACGTCGATGTTAAAAGGCGCGAAGCCGTCCGGGGATTGTTCAATATCAATGTCGCCAGTGATTGAGCCGATCGAATATGTGTCGTAGCGCAATCCGGCACCGTCAACGGTGGCCTTTACTTCGGGGGATATAAAGCGGCCTGATGCTGTCCCCTTGGCAGCGATTGCCCCGGCAACCCTGGTTCCCAGCAGGGTTTCGAGGCCGTCGAGTTTTTCGGCCTCCACATCGAAGCTTAGGTCCATCAATTGTGTGCCGAGATCGACATTGCCCTCGGCCTTCGCTTTTACCGTGGCGAGGTCTGCGTCGAGATATTCCAGCGTGATGGCCGGGCCTGTGCGGTTCAGCGTTCCTTTTGCCTTCAATACCGGATTTTCGCCAATAAGGGCGTCAAGATCAGGGTCGCCGGTTTTGGGGTTTGTGGCGGTGACATCAACCCGGAATGGGGTTGCCCCTTCTTCATTGGGCAGAGTCTCAATGTCGAGATCAGCGGCTTCCACGGAATAAGTGTCGTAGCGCAGACCACGTGCCGATCCCTTGGCGGTGACAAAGGGGAGGGCAAATGGCCCTTTTGCATTACCCGCAATATCGAGTGATCCGGCCAGCGGCTTACCCACCAATGCTTCGAATCCACTCAGATCCCCCGCATCCAGATCATAGGTCACGTCGAGAGTGCGTTTTTTCAGGTGGATGTCGCCTGTGAGCGCAATCGCGGCATCGGCAAGATCAATCTGTGTTTTCGACAGCGAGAGCAGGCCTGTCGCAGTATCGTAGAGGCCATTTGCCTCAATAACAGGGGTTGCCCCTACCACCCGGTCGAGATCATCATCACCCGTCTTCACGCCATCCAGTTCGGCAAGCATGGCAAAGGGTGCGCGTCGGTCCTTGCGGTACTGAACATTGCCTTCAATACGCGCGCTTTCGGCGCTGTATGCGTCAAAACCGAAGTCGCTGGCGGTGGCGTTCACACTGATTTTTGGCTCGGAAAGAGTGCCTTTGAGGCTTGCCTTGCCCTGTGCTGCGCCGATTTTTGCCGGGTCAATCAGGGCTGTTACTGCCGCCGCATCGCG
This sequence comes from uncultured Neomegalonema sp., assembly GCA_937957975.1. Taxonomy (GTDB): domain Bacteria; phylum Pseudomonadota; class Alphaproteobacteria; order Rhodobacterales; family Rhodobacteraceae; genus JAHDDY01. Next base: position 46,883 of record CALFFK010000082.1, on the reverse strand, counting down.
CAGATCAAAATCCAGGTCCAGATCGACAGTATCATTGGGGATCGAGATGCTGCCGGTTGCTTCTGCGCGCAGCACTTCACTGTCGAGAACGCCGCGTTCGATGCGGATGGTGTTGCCGCCGCTATCCGCAAGGTCGAGGTCGAGGGTTGCTTCATCGCCAAGGGCCGCAGCGATGTCCCGGTCAGTAGAGGAGAGGTTGGACATCTGTGCGGAAAGGGAAAGCCTGTCGAGCGTGCCACCCTGCAGTCCGACCAGCTTGAAATCGAGGGCTGCGCGCCCGTCGATAGGCAGACCTGCCGCACGGAAAAACGGGCCGAGTTCGCGTGCTTGTCCGGCCAGATCAGCATCGAGTTTGCCCGCACCGATATTGTAGGTTGCCTCGCCGTCGAGCGTGATCGATTTGGCATCGACATTGAGTGTGTCAAGCGTGACCGTATTGGCGACACCATCAAACGCGCCCTTGCCACTAAAGCCGGGATCGGAGCCGAGGGCATCCTGAAGGCCCGCATCCGCGAGGGCGAGACCCTTCGCACTGGCTTCGAAGGTAAAGCCCTGCGCCTTGCCCACCGTGCCAGCCGCCGGATCAATTGGGGCTGAATCGATTTTCAGCAGGATTTTTTCAGCTTTGCCGAAGGACGCATCCAGCCCCGCGACGGTCGCATTTACATCCAGTTTTGGTGCGGTCAGCTTGCCGATGGCGCGGGCCGTGCCGGTCAGTTCGGTTACGCTGGCCGGGGCGATAATCTGATTGAAGGCCGCGATGTCTCTGGCTTCCCAATCAATGGCCATGTCGATGGCATTGCCGCCAGTATCGACGATACCTTTGCCGGATAGCTCAAATGCTTCGCTGTCGATATTCAGGGTTTTGAGGCGGTATGTGCCTTTCTCGGTTTCTGCGAAATCCACGTCGATCCGGGCGGCATCACCGAGGGCGCGTTTCCAGTCGGGGTTTGTTTCCTCGCCCGGTTCCACAGTGCCGGTGAACTGCGCTGTAATCAGCCCATTCCAGCTCGCGATGCCCTCGCCTTTGGCGATCCCTATCTGGCCGATGTCCGCAAAGAGTTCGAAAGGCAGCTTTTCGGGCGTGCCTTTGGCGGAAAGGTCGAGTTCGAGTGCCTGATCGGGGGGCAGGTTGCCCATCTGTGCGACAAGGCCACCGGGTTCTTCGTTTGCTTTCAATTCGATGGCAATGTCGAGATCATCGAAATCAATACGGGAAGTCAGGGCAATGCGGTCGCCGGGCCGGTCGGTGCGTTGAACGATCAGTTTGGCACTCTGTATGTCGCCAATGTCGGAGAATCCGCCTTCGACCTTTGCCTCCAGATCCTGCGGCAGCAATCCGCCCTCAATCCTCAGCCGGTCGATCTTCAGCGCGTCGATGGACAGGGGGACCGGCGGACGGGGCCAGGCGAATTCGACAGGGGGGGCTTCATCAGCGGGGGGATCGCCGCGACCGATGGGGGCGCGCAGAATGGTAATCTGCTCTGCGCTCATTGTGTCGAAATTGAAGCGGCCACGGATGAGGGCCGTGGGCGACCAATCAATCAGCAGGTTCGAGGCGTCGAACCAGACGCCGTCGCTATCCTTGATCTGCAATGCCGAGATAAGGGCAAAGCCGTCTTCGGGTCTGGTCACTTCCCCAAGAATAATCTCGAACTCACCGGGGGCGTTGACCTGTTTGACTGCGAATTGCAGCAGGTCGTTCCATGCTTTTTTCGTATCCCAGAACGCATGGGCCGGGACCGGGGCGAAGGCAAGAGTGGCCCCAAGGGCCGTAGCGGTCAGCGCCTTGCGAGCGCGCGAGACTAGATTGCGGATCATCAAAACGCCTGACCGATGCTGAGATAGAACTGGAAGGCGTCGTCCTCACTGCGTCTGTCGATGGGGACGGCGACGTCGAGGCGGATGGGGCCGACGGGACTGAAATAGCGTAAGCCAAGTCCTGGTCCCCAGCGCAGCTTTCCAAAATCCTGGAAGAAATCGTTGCTGACGACACCTGCATCTATGAACGGGACCACGCCAAAATTGCCGTAACGGGCGCGCAACTCCACGCTGCCCTCATAGACACCGAGCGCGCCTTCGGGCACGCCGTTATTATCCAGATCGTTGACATGCTGTTCGGCAAAGGCCCGCACAGAACCACCACCACCCGCAAAAACCCGGCGGTTGGCAGGAACCCGGTCGGCATTATCCGAAATAACCTGAGCCACCCGGCCCCGCACCGCGAAGATGTAATTGGCATCACGGTCCAGCGAAACATAGGTTGAGGCTTCCAAATCCGTTTCACCGAAGACTGTTACTTCCTCGTCAAAAGAACCCAGCCACGGTGCGGCCAGAGCCTTGACCCGAACCCCTTCGGTTGGATTGAGCAAATCATCGGTTCGATCATAGACCGCCGATACCGGCAAGCCGATCAGATAGCTGTCGCGCCGCCGTCCGTCTGCCTCGCGAATTTGCACGGCTTCCCCGGCCAGGGACGCCGTTACGGTCAGCCAATCTCGCAATCTTTCCTCAATGCCGATATTGCCCGTTGCCCCAAAGGATTCAAAAGCTTCCGTATCTTCGTGAAAGACTTCAAACCCTGCGAGCAGGTCGCGGCGTGATTTGGTCCAGCGTGGTTTACGGTAATCAAGACGGGCGCGTTGTTCTTCCACCGACACGTCAAGAACGGCTTGTAGGGTTTCGTTCTGCCCAAAGAGGTTGCGGTTTTCCCATGTCGCCACACCACCCGGCCCGTCGGTTGTGGAAAAACCGAGTCCAGCGGTCGCCTTGCGATGTTTCGATTCCTCGAAGACAATCTTGACTGGGGCTGCGAATTGTCCCGTTTTCTCCCACCCTTCCGGGGGTTCTTCAGGCAAGACGATAGAGACCGCATCGAACAGGCGTGTGGCGGAAAGTTCACGCTGCACATCCGCGATTTCCGGGCGCGAGATGGGCGCACCGCGTTTCCACGTCACGAAGGATTCGACGTATTTCTGCTCGACGGTTTTCAGCCCCTCAAAGGTCACATCGCCATAGGTGGTCAGTGGGCCGGGCGCATACGGGGTGCGGATGTCGAGGGTATCGAAATCGAAATTCGCCTCTGCGCGGCGCTTGCCCTTGTTGGCATAGGGATACCCGCTGCGCCCAAGAATGCGTGATGCAGCGGTCTCGGCATCGACGACGGCGCGGCCCTGGGCTGGCCCACCGACATTGACGCTGATCGCATTCTGTACCGTTTGCTCCAGTTGCGGGTCTATAGGAGTGGCGAAAGTGGCAAGCTGTCGCGCAAGGGCGTAGCGTGGGCCTTTGCGGACGGAAACCTTGACGATTGGAGCGCCGGGGGCTGTTTCGCTCGCGCTGGTTATTTCGCCTTCACCGTCGATGGGGGGGGCTGTTCCGTCGGCAGGAGGGTCTTCGCTGAGGACGATGATGGTCGCTTCGCCCTCGTAATATCCTTCGGATTTCAGAGCGCGCTCAACAATGGCTTTGTCGGCGGCAGCACGGCGCTTGAGGAGCGCGATATTCGGAGGGGGCTTGTCTTGCAAGCGATAGAGACGGGTCGCGCCTTCGAGAATCTTCTGAATACGCACATTCTCGGCTGTTTCCTCCGGCGTATCGCCAACGCCGAGGCCACGGGTTTCGATCTCGTAATCGAGACCCGCTTCTTCGGTTGGATCGAAACCCAATACGGGGTTTTTATCCCCGAACAACAGGTTGAGGCCGGGTGCGTTTCGCACGGATGCAGGCACAGAAGCACACCCGCTGACGGATGCCATCAGCACGAAAAATATCACTACCCGCGCCAGGGGTGTCTGCGAGCGTTGCTCTGGCATCATCGCTCCTGCCCGCCTTTATCGTTTCGGGTACAGCATACCGCACCGGTACGCTGTATTGTCAACGTCTTAGGACACTCTGAATGGGGCGATGAGAGGGCAGTTGCGGTTCGGTCAGCGCCGGAGTGGGAATGTGTTGCGCCGTTAAATGCATCTAAAGGCGCGCACGGACGGTATTTGCACATTTTTCCGTTTGGATTGTTATGGCGAAATCATATGAATAACGTCATATCGCCATGGAATGCGTAACGTAGATATTGGCGAACGTTGCCAGTGATTGATCCGGGAGGGTGTCGTATCACTTGCATTAGGCGCTTACTCCGGGTAATCGGCTCTCTCTTATCCGACCCTCCGGCCAAAAGGGCTGCCGAGGGGGTCTTATACGCACCATCGACGAGGAGAGCGAAATGCCCAAGATGAAGACAAAATCGGGGGCGAAGAAACGCTTCCGCGTGACGGCCACCGGAAAGATCAAGGGTTCGCCCGCCGGGAAGCAGCACGGCATGATTAAACGGACGAACAAGTTCCTTCGTGATTCGCGGGGAACCATGGTTCTTTCCGAGCCTGACCAGAAAATCGTTCGGCAGTTTCTGCCGTACGCTCGATAAGGGAGGGAACCGATGTCACGAGTCAAACGCGGTACCGTCCAGAAAGCACGCCACAAGCGGGTTCTTGAACAGGCCAAAGGGTATTACGGTCGGCGTAAAAACGTCTTCCGGGTCGCTACCCAGGCCGTTGATAAGGCCCAGCAATATGCTTATCGCGACCGTAAGGTCCGCAAGCGTAACTTCCGCGCCCTGTGGATTCAGCGTATCAATGCCGGCGCTCGCGAGCATGGCATGAAGTACAATCAGGTCATTGATGGTCTGAACAAGGCCGGAATCGAGATTGACCGTAAGGTACTGTCTGATCTGGCAATCCGCGAGCCGGAGGCGTTCAAGGCAATCCTCGATCAGGCAAAGGCCGCATTGGGCGACGCCGTACCGGCCTGAACAGATTGAACGACAGAAATATGAAAGGCCGTGCCGGTGGGCGCGGCCTTTCTTGTTTTATGTACCTGTCTTGCGGTTGGGGTAAGAACGCCCGATTGGTGACAGGAACCCGATAGTCAAGCGAGGGACCATGGAAACGCGAGAGTTGATTGATGCCTATTACAAGGCGTTCAATGACGGTGACAGTGAGGGGATGCTGGCCCTGCTGACCGAGGATGTGGCGCATGACGTCAATCAGGGAGAGCGGCGCACCGGGAAGCAGGCATTTCGCGACTTCAACGCGAAAATGACACGCTGCTACGCAGAGCGCCTGACAGATATTGTAGTGATGGTGGCGGAAGATGGCCAACGGGCCGCAGCGGAATTTACGGTGAACGGGTTCTATATTGCGACGGATGAAGGTTTGCCGGAGGCCGCGAACCAGCGGTATGTTCTGCCTGCAGGGGCGTTCTTTGAGGTCAGGGACGGCCTGATCGCACGGGTGACGACATATTATAATCTCACGGACTGGATGGCCCGGATCGAAGCCTGACAGTCGTTGGCTGATCGTATCAGCCATTTCCGGGCTGTCGGTTCACCCCGTTTTCATCGTCTTCGGGCATTCTGCGCGAAACGGGACACGGGGGATTCATGCGGTACAGGCCTGATATAGACGGGCTGCGGTCAGTGGCTGTGTTGCCGGTGATCTTGTTCCATGCAGGATTTGAGACCTTTTCGGGCGGTTTCGTTGGGGTCGATGTTTTCTTCGTCATCTCCGGCTATCTGATTACCAGTATCGTGATTGCCGAGCATGTGGAGGGACGGTTTTCGTTCCGGCGGTTCTATGAACGCCGCGCACGGCGAATCCTGCCTGCGTTATTCTTTGTCATTCTGTGTTGTCTGCCCTTCGCATGGGCATGGATGATGCCTTATGAATTCGAGGAATTCGGGCGAAGCATCGCCGCCACGATGCTGTTTGTATCGAACGTGTTCTTCTGGATGGAGAGCGATTATTTCGCGGCCAGCGCAGAGCTGAAACCCCTGTTGCATACCTGGAGCCTCGCCATTGAGGAGCAGTATTACTTCATACTGCCCTGCGTGGTGTTTCTGGCGCTGCGTGGTGGAATGCGGATGGTCTGGGGGGTGTTGGCGGGCTGTGCGGCGTTAAGCTTCCTGCTGATGTTGGCGATTGTGTTCGTCTTTCCCCATGGTCCATTACCGAGCGCGAATTTCTATCTGTTGCCAAGCCGGGCATGGGAGTTGCTGGCCGGATCGTTGCTGGCGGTTTTTTTGTTACGGCGGGAGCCGCCACAAGGGCCGGTGGCGGCGATTGGCGGACTCATCGGACTGGCGCTGATCGTTGGGTCAATTCTGTTGCTGGATGATACAGTGCCGTTTCCTTCGCATTGGACTCTGTTGCCGGTAATTGGGACAGTGATGGTGCTGCTGTGTGGCACTGCCCCCGGCGGAGTGGGGTGGATATTGGGGTGGCGTCCGCTCGTGGGGATCGGCCTCATCAGTTATTCGGCGTATCTTTGGCATCAACCAATCTTTGCTTTCGCAAGATTGCGTATGGGCGAGCATGTTGATCCTGTGGTGATGGCGGGGTTGGCAGTGCTGTCACTGCTGTTGGCATGGGCGACATGGCGGTTTGTGGAGCGGCCTTTCCGTGATCGTGACCGGATTGGGTCTGGGATGCTGTTCGGCGGATTGGCGACGGCGAGCGTGGCCTTTCTGGCGGTTGGGATCACAGTGGATGCGCGGGGTGGTTTGCCGGAGCGGTATCCGGCTTTCCAGCGTGAATGGGTTTCGGTGACGCCGGTTGAACGTGGCGACTATGTGCGCGGGGCGTATGAGCGTGAGGCGCTGGACCGGCCCTTGGCGACGGATCGTCCGAACGTTGTGTTACTGGGGGATTCGTTCTCGCAGGATCTGTATAATATGATCGCTGAATCCGGGGCTTTTGAGGGATACGCCATCTCGGCTATCTATCGCCCGGTACAATGCCAACTCGCCATCAACGAGGGTGATTTCGAGGCAGTTCAGGGGTCGTGGCGCGCGGCCTGTCGGCAGGCGGTGCTTGAGCCGCAGGAGTTGGTGCGGTTGCGCGAGGCAGACGTTGTTCTGGTCGCGCTGGCGTGGAAACCATGGTCAGCGACGCGGGCCATGTATTCCCTTGCGGCGCTGGGGCTTGACGATCATGCAGGACTGTATGTGCTGGGGTCGAAATACGGACTGTTCTCCCGTTCTCCGCGCGATGTGTTGCATCTTGATCCATTGGCACTGTCAGAAGCGCGGGTTGAGCCGTCTGCGAAGGAACAATCCGTCAATGCGATATTGCGCGATGTCTTGCCGGAGGATCGGTTTATCGACCTTCATGCGGTGTTCTGTGAAGATGATGGGTCTTGTCCGGTCTTTGGTGGGGAGGGAGATTTGCTCTCCTACGATGGCGGGCATTTAACGCAGGAGGGGGCCGTGGCGCTGGGGGCGCGGCTATTCTCGGAAACGCCATTGCGCGCCTATGGCCCCGCAAACGTCAATGCGGCCTTGATCCTGCATAATGATGCCATCGATATGATCCCACCGATTGAAACGGGAGACACTGCCGATGCCCTGTAGAACCCCAAAACGGCCCGGAGTAGCCATGCGTAGCCTGTTCGTCACCCTCATTGCCGTATTTGCCTTTGCGACCCCGGCCCTGGCCGATCTTTCGCGCCTGGCTGTTGATGTCGAAGCGCCGCGTGTAACGCGCGCACAAGGAGCCATCGTGGGCGTGCGGTTGCAGGGACTATCCGGGCAGGAAGGGCGGATTACGACTTTCGGACAGGCCTTTCGCAAGGGCGATTGGCCAAAGGGTAGGGGATTAACCGCGCTCCATGAGGGGCAGGCGCTGGCGCTGCAAACAGATGTGAAAGCACGCCATGAAGACGGGTCTGTACGCCACGCGATCCTGTCGCTGAGAAACCCCGGTGCAAGCGATGCGCAGATCGAACTGCGCGTGGCCCCGGTCCAACCGGAAAGGGCGCTGGCGATCGGCGCGCTGGTCGAGCGGGGGTATGATCTGACGCTCGATATGGCGGTCGATGGCAAGCGGGTTGCGGTGGATGCCGGGGCGTTGCTGCGCGAAGCGGTGGTGCAGAGGCGTCTGGATACATGGCTATCGGGTCCGCTGGTAAGTGAGGTGCGGGTCACGCGCCGGGTATCGTCGTCATTGATGGCGGTATTCGATATTCGGATGCTGGCTAATGGAGCGGTTCGCACAGCGGTTTCAGTGCATAACGACGATATGTTTGCCACACGGGATCGCGATATTCCCTACTCCTATGCGATACGCATGTCTGGCAGCACAATGGTTGAACGGCAGATCAAGCATCGCCGTTATGCCAATTGGCGTGAGATTATCTGGGGGGGCGGGCAGCCATCCTCGGCGCATGTGGTGTATGACGGCCCCTATCTTATCGCCGCCGGAGCCTTGCCGCCCTATGATCCGAATGTTTCGGTTGGGCGGGATTTCTTCGACAGACATACCGCAAAGGTCGAGAAGGGGGGGACGCAACCGATGGACCCCGCCGGGATTACGCCCGGAATGCCGACCACTGGAGGCCGGGCCGATATAGGGATGGTTCCCGACTGGACCTATGCATGGATACGCGCGCAGTCGCCACAGACACGGGCGGCGATGATGGCCAATGCTGATGCCGCCGGGTCGGTTCCGTGGCATTTCCGCGATCCAAAGACAGGCCGCGCTCCGACACTGGACGCGCGCCCGAAGTTCTGGCCGGATTATCGCGCCAATGAGAGCGTGAATGGCCATGCTGCGATCAGGACGAATGTGGATGGCTGGAAGCTGGACAACGCGCACCAGCCTGATCTGTCTTATGTTCCGTACCTCATTACCGGCGACCGCTATCGTCTGGATGAGTTGCACGCGCAGCTTGCTTATGGGTTGATGAGTTACAATCCGCGATACCGTGGCGATTCTGCCGGAAACCTGTCGAATGAACAGGTGCGCGGGCAGGCATGGGTTAATCGTACCCATGCCTATGCGGCCTGGGTCACGCCCGACGATCATCCTGAAAAACGCTATCTGGTGGATAAACTGCGCCAGCGGCTGCTGTGGTATCCGGCGGAATATACGCGCAATGACAAGCGGGGTGGTCCGGCCTCCTATGAAACGGCAGGCTGGATTCAGGGGCCGCATCCGAAAGGCGTGATCTCAAACTGGCAGCAGGATTTCTTTTCCCAATCGCTCGCACAGGCGATGCAGATGGAATTTGGTGAAGCACGGGCCGTCTATGGCTTTACCCGGCGCTATCAGATCAATCGTTTCCTGCGAGCCGATTTCAACGGGCGCTGGTCCACGGCCTATCGGGTGATCCACAGTGACGAGAATACGAAGGTTCCGTACCGGACATGGCGCGAGGTTGCGCAGGTCAACATTAATGCCGGAAAATTCGAAGCCAATCCGTCAGAGATGATGGGCAATCCCGAAGCATCGTGGAACTATGTGGCACAGGCGCGGGCGGGCTATGCGGCGATGGTCGGGGCGTTCAGCGATCCTTTGATCGCGGAAGCCTATGCGTTCATTGTGCGGGACTCGTTGGAGATGCACCCGCATTTCGCGGAAAATCCCAAATGGTCGATGGTTCCGCTGTTCCCGGATGGCAGCACATTGCCGATTGCCAATCACCGCGCAGTATCGGGGCGGGCCACAGGGACCAACGGCAATGATCTGATGGCTGGCAGCGAAGGCGGGGATATAATCGCGAGCGGTGCAGGAAACGATATTGTGGCCGGGTTCGGCGGGCCAGATGTTATCAGCACGGGTGGCGGGATCGACTTTGCGATGGGCGGAGCGGGAGATGACCGTATCTTCGCCGAGGGCGGGGTTGTCTATGCCGCCGGTGGACCGGGGCGCGATGTGTTCGTGATCGGTGCGCGGGTTGATGGAAGTCCCGCACCGTTGGGGCAGGTCTCGATTGCGGATTTCCGGCCCGGTGTGGACCGGCTGTCCTTTCCGCCATCGCTTGGCACACCGCAACAGGTGATGGCGCGGGCGCGGGCCATGGGCCGGGGGACGTTTATCCCGACCGGACAGAGAGGCGGCGTTCTGCTGCATAGCGTGCGGGCGAGTGACCTGCGGCCTGACAGTTTCGCGTCGCGGTGATTTTTGCCCCCCCCTTACCCCTTTCCGTTTGTGGGCGGGGTAAGGGGGGGAAGCGCATCAGCAATCGAGAGTGTTGTCGCGTTCCCAATCGGTCAGGTGACGGGTGAAATCGCTCCATTCCTCGTGTTTCAGCTTGAGGAACGCCGAGCAGGTTTCATCGCCAATGGCGGTGCGCAGGGATTTGTCTTTTTCCAGCGCACGCAAGGCATCAAGCAGGTTGAGGGGCAGCTTTTTCGCGCCTTTGACCTTGTGGCCCTCTGCATACATATCAATATCGAGGCGCTTGCCGGGGTCGAGTTTGCGGTCGATGCCATCCAGCCCCGCCGCCATGATACAGGCGGGCAGGAGATACGGGTTCGCGGCTCCATCCGCCAACCGCAACTCGAAACGGCCCGGATCGGGGATGCGGATCATGTGGGTACGGTTGTTGCCGGTATAAGTGATCGAACTGGGCGACCATGTTGCGCCCGATGTAGTGCGCGGAGCGGACAGGCGCTTGTAGCTGTTCACAGTGGGGTTCATCATCGCGCATAGCGCCTCGCCATGGGCCATGATGCCGCCGAGGAAATTATAGCCAAGTTCCGAGACGCCCAATTCGCCCCTGGGGTCGTCGAAAACGTTCTTTTTCCCGGCCTTGTCCCACACGCTGACATGAGCGTGACAGCCATTGCCAGTGAGATTGGCGAAGGGTTTGGGCATGAAGGTCGCGCGCAGCCCGTGCTTTTCGGCGATGGATTTGGTCATGTATTTGAAAAAGGCGTGGCGGTCTGCGGTGACGAGGGCGTCAGCGAAATCCCAGTTCATCTCGAACTGGCCATTCGCGTCCTCATGGTCGTTCTGGTACGGACCCCAGCCGAGTGACTGCATGGCATCGCAGATTTCGGTGATGACGTCATAGCGGCGCATGAGCGCCTGAACATCGTAGCAGGGTTTGCCTTGGGTGTCGCGCTCATCGGCGAGGGCGCGGCCATCTTCGGAGATGATGAAATATTCACATTCTACGCCGTGTTTCAGGCGGTGGCCCTGTGCTTCGGCCCTGGCAACCACGCGCTTGAGGGTGTTGCGTGGCCCCTGGGCGACTTCCTCGCCATTCATGTAGAGGTCAGAGGCAAGCCAGCCGACATTGGGCTTCCATGGAAGCTGGATCAGGCTGTTGGGGTCCGGCACGGCGAACATATCGGCATGGGCGGGGGTCATGTCGAGCCATGAAGCAAAGCCCGCGAATCCGGCCCCATCCTTTTGCATCCCGCCGATGGCGGAAGCCGGAACCAGCTTGGCGCGCATAACGCCGAAGAGGTCGGTGAAGGAGATCAGAAAATACTCGATCCCCCGTGATTTGGCTTCCTTAGCAAGATCAATGGTCATGGTGCGTTTCCCCTCTGCGTGATTTTTGCACAGGGAACAATGTCAACGGATGGGGCGCAACTGAAAATTTGGGAGGGCGTATGTCTTCCACTTGGCCAAGCGGGGTGAGACTATTACGTGACCGCCCGCGAGGGGTCGGGGCAGATGGTGGGCAGGCCGTCGGCTTTCCATGCCAGAATACCGCCCTCCAGATGGGCGATGCTGTCCACGATACCGGCCTCCAGCATTTGCCCGGCCAATGCCGCAGTGCGACCGCCGGAACGGCATTGCAGGATGATGGTCTTTGTCTCTTGCGAGGGCAGGGTGTGGGGTTGCAGTTCGCCCATGGGGGCCAGTATCGCGCCGGGGATGCGCTCGGCGTCGAATTCGTGGATATTGCGGATGTCGAGCAGGATGGCCTTGCCCTCGTTCATGGCGTCGAGGGTCTGTTGTGGGGACAGGCGTTTGAAGGCGTCGGTCATGTCACGTTTCCTATGCAGCGAGTTTTTGCAGGTATTTTTCAGTGCGCATTTCCATCAATCGGCTGGCTGTGCGTTCGAATTCAAAAGCCCCGTCGCCCTTGGGGTAGAGGGATTCCGGGTCTGCCGCCGCAAGAATGACAAGGCGGGCGCGGGCCTCGTAAAGCGCGTCGATCAGGGTGACGAAGCGTTTGGCCTGATCGCGTTTTTCGGGGCCGAGGATCGGCACGTCTTCAAGGAAAACGGTCGGGTAGGTTTTTGCCAATAACAGGTAATCACCGGGGCCGAGGGGCTTGGCGCACAGATCAGTGAACCCGGCGCGCATTTCGGTTTTGGTGGCCAGTGGCAATTCGATGAACCGGCCCTGAAGATTGAGCATGGCGGGGAACGGGGTCGCTTCGCCGCAAAAGCTGCGCCAGAGATCATCGAAAGACTGGCGGTTGGCGGCATCATCGGGGGCGAAATAGACGCCGCCCCGGTCCGCATCAATCTTGCGATAATCGGGTGGGCCGCTGACATGCAGGACATCGAGTTTCTGCTGAATCAACTCGATGAATGGCTCGAACAGATGACGGTTGAGGCCGTTCTTGTAGAGATCATTGGGGTGGCGGTTGGAGGTGGCAACAACGACAACCCCCGCCGCGAACAACCCCTCAAACAAGCGCGCCAGAATCATGGCATCGGCAATATCCGTGACCTGCATCTCGTCAAAACACAGAAGGCGGGTTTCTGCCGCGATGCGCGCGGCGATGGGGCCGAGGGGGTCGGGGGTTCCCCTGGTGCGTTCCTCGCGCAGGGCCGCGTGGATTTCCTGCATGAAGTCATGGAAGTGAGTGCGGCGTTTCCTGTCCACCGGGGCGTCATCGTGGAAAAGGTCCATCATCATAGATTTGCCGATTCCAACGCCGCCATAGAGATACAGGCCGTTGGGTTCCGGCTCTGGCTCTGCCTTTTTCCCAAATCCGAAAAAGCCGCGCGATTTGGGGGCTGGATCGCGGGGTTTTGCCAACCGATCCCAAAGAAGTTGCAGCTTTTCCAGCGCCATTGCCTGCCCCGGATCGGACGTGATCGACCCGTCCGCTACGCGCGCACGGTAAGTGTGTAGAGGGCCGCCCATGCGTTTCGGTTCCGCTGGTTTATCGTGCGATGGGGTCTATCCGATTGGGGCGGGGGGGGTAAAGGGCGGCGCGCTCACAGTTCGGGGTTACGCCCGTTCATGGGCTTCGAGTATGATTCTGGCCATGGCTATATCCTGTGCCGCCAGACCCGTAAGATCCGCAATCGTAATCGCGGCATCATTTGGCCGGCCCTTGTCAGGATCAAGCAGGGCATCGCCCAAATCAGTGACATGGGTGGGCTGGATCATCCCCGCCTTCGCCGCCGTGGATAATTCGCCATGGTCAAGGCATTGCGCTGAAAGGTCGGCAAACAAGGCATCAGCCCGCGCAACAAGGGCCGTTTCCAGCTCCTGCTTTCCGGGCGCATCCGCGCCAATAGCGGTTATATGCGTTCCTGGCTTAATCCAGTCGTTCAGCACAAGAGGGGCCGTTGCGCCCGTTGTTGTGACGATCACATCGGCCATGCGGCATACCTGTTCCAGATTATCCGACACGGTGATTCTTGCGGTTTGCGCGAGATCGCGCGCGATGTGCTCGGCCTGCTCGCGGGATCGCGCCCATAGATGGAAAGACAGGCCATCACCCATCAGTGCGGCATGGGCTTCGATTTGCCTGCGCGCCTGAACACCGCCGCCGATTACGGCGATGTGCTTGCCGTCCTTTCGGGCGAGAAGGCGGGTGGCGATTGCGCCGCCGAGGCCGGTGCGTATATCGGTCAGCATCATCTCGTCATGTAGCAGGGCAAGCGCCTCGCCGGTATCAGCCGACAGAACCAATACGAGGCCGTTGCCCGTTGGCAGCCCTTTCGCGGCATTGCCGGGAAAGCCCGTGGCGACCTTGATGGCGAATACAGGGTCGCCGCTGATATGCCCGTATTTGATATGGCAATCGGCATCGTGCTCCGGGAATGTAATATGCCCGACGGGGGGCAGGTTGACCCTGCCCTGACTGACAGCGCGATAGGCGTTTTCGATTGCCAGCGCCGCGACGGGATAATCCAGCAATGCTTCGATTTCTGGGCGGGTAAGGATCAGCATTCCGGAACCTGACAAATCGGCTTATGGGTTGTGAATATCCGGTTTTGCGGCCTCGATCCCGCATTTTCAGTGAGCAGGAGAATCCGGCGGAGAACCACTATACAGGCGGATCGCCGTTGCCGGATTGGGTGCCTGCAGATGGTTAGAAGCGTGCGGTTGGGGGGTGCCTGGCGCGCATGATCTGCCGATACATCGCGGCCATTTTCGGTTTCCGACTCGCCCGTGTTTGGCATTCGCGGTAAAGTCAGTGGGTGCGGTGATGGTGCCGTATTGGCCCGGAGAACCGGCATGACTGTTGCGCGCGATCAGAATGTTCCGCTGTTTCCGATTTTGGCGGCAACTGCTGTGATCCTGTTGGTTTCGTTCGGTATCCGTGCGTCCTTTGGGGTGTTTCAGGTTCCGATTGCCGAGGAATTCGGTTGGGCGAGAACGGAGTTTTCGCTGGCGATTGCGGTGCAGAACCTCGCCTGGGGAATTGGGCAGCCGTTGTTCGGGATGGTGGCGGATCGATTCGGGGACCGCAGGGCGATCATCGCCGGGGCGTTGATTTATGCCGCCGGACTGGCGCTGGCCGCTGCCGCAACGACGCCGTTAGGGCAGGTGATGACCTCCGGCGTTATGGTTGGCCTTGGGGTTGCCGGGACGGGGTTTGGCGTGTTGTTGGCGGTGGTGGGGCGTGCGGCCTCGCCAGAGAACCGCTCGATGGCACTGGGGATCGCGACGGCGTTTGGTTCGGCAGGGCAGGTGTTGTTGCCGCCCGTGACAGAATATCTGGAACGCAGCGTGGGGTGGTCATCGACCATGCTGATCTTTGCCGGGGCGATTCTTCTGGTGCTGTTGGCGCTGCCTTTCCTGAAAGCGCCGCCTCCACCGGAAGTGCAAAAGGATGCGGCGGAGGAGACGCTGGGGCAGATTTTGGGGCGGGTTTCGAAAGACCCCGATTACATCCTGCTGTTTCTGGGTTTCTTTTCCTGCGGGTATCAACTCGCGTTCATTACCGCGCATTTTCCCGCATTCGTGACAGAGGCGTGCGGGTCGGCAGCGTTGGGGGCGGCGTCGTTGACGCTGATTGGGATTACGAATGTATTCGGGACGCTGCTGGCGGGCAAACTGGGTGGGATATATTCGCGCAAGTATTTGCTGTCATTGATCTATGCTCTGCGAACCGTGGTGGCCATCGCGTTCATCATGCTGCCGCCGACACCGACGACCGTGATCGTGTTCAGCCTGTCGATGGGGGCGCTGTGGCTGGCCACTGTGCCGCTGACCTCTGGGCTGATCGGGTATCTCTACGGGATGAAATATATGGGGACGCTCTATGGCTTTGTGTTTTTGAGCCATCAGCTTGGCGGGTTCCTCGGAGTCTATCTCGGCGGCAAGCTGTATGATGTGTACGGAAGCTATGATGTGGTGTGGTGGATCGGGATCGGCGTCGGGGCGTTTTCTGCTATCGCGCATCTGCCAATCCGTGAAGTGCCGCGCGGGAGGCTTGTGCCAGCGTGAAAGGGTTTTTGGTCCTGAATTGGTACATTATTTGGAAGGTATTGGTTTTTTCTCCCGTTCATGTATCGTCGCAGACATTAAGTCGCACTAAAGCGACGAATTCGAAGGGGAGAATGACGACATGGAAGCTGAACTGGCCGAACTCGCGGCGAAAGTGGCCGCCCTGGAGGCAGGGCCGAAGACGACGAACACAATGTTCGCTGAAACCTTCTACTACCTGACCATCCCGCTTATGATCATCATTCATGCCGGATTTTTGGCATATGAGATGGGTGCGTCGAGACAAAAGAACGTCCTGGCTTCAGGGATCAAGAATATCCTCGCCTTTGCGTTTATGGTTCCGACGTTTTATTTCTTTGGGTGGTGGATTTATTGGGCGCTGCCCACGGGTATTTCTCTGGAAGCCGGGCCGAATGGTATCAGCGGCTATGAATATGCTTCCAGTATCGCATGGCCATGGGTTGAATTCATGGGGCCGAATATCTCGGACAATGCTTCAGGCGTGTTCTGGGGTGCGTTCACTCTGTTTGCTGCGACGACAGCCTCGATTTTCTCTGGCGCAGTTATTGAACGAATTCAGGTGGTTGGGTTCATTATCCTTGCCATCATTCTGGGTTCAGTCGCCTGGGTCGTGGCCGCCGCATGGGGCTGGCACGCGGATGGCTGGCTGGTGACGAAGTATGGCTATCATGATTTTGGTGCAGCAGGTGTTGTGCATATGGTTGCCGGTTTCTTCGCACTCGGAGTACTCATTAATTTGGGGCCGCGTATCGGCAAGTATAACATCGATGGTTCCGCAAATGACCTGAGCGGGCATAACATGCCCTTCACGATCACGGGCCTGATGCTGATTATCGTTGGTTTCTTCGGCTTTCTGATGGCCTGTGTCATCGTGCCGGGCGAGGCATGGTCGTGGTATCCTGACAAGTTTGCGACGATCTACGGTACGCCTATCACTCTGTCTTCGCTCAGCTTTAACATTCTGATGGGCTTTGCTGGTGGCATTATCGGCGCATGGATGATTACACGCGATCCGTTCTGGATGATGTCGGGCGCATTGGCCGGGATCATCTCCTGCGCTTCGGGCCTTGACCTCTTCTGGCCACCAGCAGCCTTTGCCATCGGCTTCCTTGGCGGCGCAATGCTGAAACCCATCGCTTCTATGCTTGAAGGTATGGGAATCGATGATGCGGTTGGCGCTGTGACGGTTCACGGGTTCATTGGCATCTGGGGCGTCATGGCCGTCGGTATCTTTGCCGCCGGGTATCCCGCCGCACAGGGCGATCCGGGCGTGGCGGTCACATCGCTGATGGGGCAGGCTGTCGGAGTCGGGGTGATTTTCTGCCTTGGCTTTATTCCGGGTCTGCTGTGTTCCCTGGTGCTTCGCATCCTTGGAATGTTGCGTGTGCCTGAAGCCGCAGAGATCGCTGGCCTTGATACGACCAAGGTTCCAAGTTCCGCCTATCCTGAAGGCATCACCATCTCCACCCTTCCCGCCGAATGACGGGCCATGGCGAAGCATGATCATGCCGGATCGGGAAATGTGCCAGAAATGCGCATTTTCCGGGACATCATAGCTAAACGTGATCGTGTTTCGCTATATTAGAAAGGAAATACAATGGGTTCAGCATTTGATACCTGGAACGACGTCAGCGGCGCAATGTATCCCGGCGCAGGGACCGAGTGGGAATATATCTGGTTCCTCGTGGCGGCGGGGCTGTGTGTCTTTGCCCTTGTGGTTGGCCTCGGCCATGAGAAGGTCGCTTACCGTCGTGCAAAGAAACGGTATGAAGAACGCCACTGACCGTAATCAATCACAATGAAAACTATCCTTCGCCCCGCCACCGCGCGGGGCGAAGTTTTTGTTTGTATGTTTTTGATCCTGCGCCAAATCGACTTACAACAGCGGTAGCGGGGAAGCACTGGACGGGCTATGTGATTTCCCCATCCGTCCAAGTCCGTACATCCGTTATGCGACTGTGAGGCGAAAGCCATAAGTTAAGGGGACTGAATTCATGTCGAAAGTTGCGCTTGTCACTGGTGGTACCAGAGGAATCGGAGCCTCCATATGCCAGGCTCTGAAGGATGCAGGCTACACTGTTGCTGCAAATTATGCGGGCAATGACGATGCTGCAAATGCCTTTAAAGCGGAGACGGGCATCCCGGTCTATAAGTGGAGCGTTGCAGATTATGACGCTTGCGTTGCGGGGATCAAGGAAGTCGAAGACGCGCATGGCCCCATCGAGATTCTGGTGAACAATGCTGGCATCACGCGCGATACGGCCTTTCACAAGATGAGCGTCGAGAAGTGGAACGACGTGATCGGCACGAACCTCAATGGCCTGTTCAACATGACCCGCCCTGTTTGGGAAGGGATGCGTGATCGCGGCTGGGGCCGGGTCATCAATATCTCTTCAATCAACGGGCAGAAGGGTCAGGCCGGTCAGGCAAACTACTCTGCAGCAAAGGCCGGCGATCTGGGCTTTACGAAGGCGTTGGCACAAGAAGGTGCGCGCAAGGGCATCACCGTGAATGCGATTTGCCCCGGCTATATCGGCACAGAAATGGTTCGCGCCATTGCACAGGATGTACTGGACAAGCATATCCTGCCGCATATCCCTGTCGGTCGTCTTGGTGAACCGGAAGAAATCGCGCGCTGTGTTGTATTTCTTGCTTCGGACGATGCCGGTTTTATCACGGGTTCGACCCTTAGTGCCAACGGCGGGCAAACCATGACCTGATTGCGATGCCGGGGTGTTTTCAATGCCCCGGCTTTTGTGATCTGCTATCAATTTGAAGGGAAAATCCAATGCAGGAAGTCGTTATCGTCTCTGCCGCCCGCACACCTGTCGGCTCTTTCAACGGCTCGCTTTCTGGGGTGTCAGCGCATTACCTCGGTGAAGTTGCTATTCGGGGTGCACTGGAGCGTGCCGGGGTCGAGGCCAAGGATGTGGACGAGGTCATCATGGGCCAGATTCTCACCGCCGGTCAGGGACAGAATCCTGCCCGTCAGGCCGCACGTAATGCAGGGTTGCCGGATGAGACCGCCGCATGGGGTATTAATCAGCTTTGCGGTTCGGGTCTGCGCGCAGTTGCACTTGGTTATCAGCATATCGCTTTGGGTGATAATGCGATTATGGTCTGTGGCGGGCAGGAGAGCATGTCGCAGGCTCCGCATTGTCAGGCAATGCGGAACGGGCAAAAGATGGGCGATATAAAATTGCTCGATACGATGCTGTCTGATGGTCTGATGGATGCCTTCCATGGCTATCACATGGGTAATACGGCTGAGAATGTCGCCGAGAAGTGGCAGATCACGCGCGACGATCAGGACAATTTTGCTGCCGCCAGCCAGAACAAAGCCGAGGCCGCCCAGAAAAGTGGGAAGTTCAAGGACGAAATCGTGCCTGTCACGATCAAGGGCCGCAAGGGTGATACTGTCGTCGAGGATGATGAGTACATCAAGGCGGGCGTTACCGCCGAAGGCCTTGGTGGTTTGCGAACGGTCTTCAAGAAAGAGGGCGGAACCGTCACAGCGGGCAATGCGTCGGGCATCAATGATGGTGCAGCGGCTGTTGTGCTGATGAGCAAGGAAGAGGCCGAAAAGCGTGGCATCACACCGATGGCCACAATCAAGTCCTGGGCAACGGTTGGACTCGATCCGGCGATCATGGGCGCAGGGCCGATCAATGCGTCGAAAAAGGCGCTGGAAAAGGCCGGTTGGTCAACTTCTGACCTCGACCTGATTGAGGCGAATGAAGCCTTTGCTGCACAAGCCTGTGCCGTGAACAAGGAGCTTGGCTGGGACACTGATAAAGTGAACGTGAATGGCGGTGCCATCGCCATTGGTCATCCTATCGGAGCGTCAGGCGCGCGTATCCTGAATACGCTGTTGTTCGAAATGCAGCGACGTGATGCCAAAAAGGGACTGGCGACACTCTGTATCGGCGGGGGCATGGGCGTTGCCATGTGCGTCGAACGCGCTTGATACTGTTCTGGCGGCACGGATTTTCGTGTCGCCTACCTCGCTGTGCGGGTAAAACCTGCGCCATTCTGATATAGCGGAGTTTGTTCCATGGCTGACGGTCCTTTCAAAGATACAGATCCGCAGGAAACCGAAGAATGGCGCAATGCGGTCGAATCCGTAATTGCTTATGAAGGCACGGATCGGGCGGATGAGTTACTTGGGGAAGCGGTTTCGGTTGCAAGGCGCAATGGGGCGCTTGTGCCGTTTGCGCGCAATTCTGCCTATGTCAACACGGTGTCGGTGGATGAACAACCCAAACATCCGGGCGACCGTGACATCGAAAAACGTCTTCGTTCGGCAATCCGCTGGAATGCCGCGATGGTTGTGCTCAAGGCGAACAAGGAGAGTTCGGAACTGGGCGGCCATATCGCCAGCTTTCAATCTGCGGCGACATTATATGACACAGGCTTCATGCATTTCTGGAATGCGGAGCATGAAGGCCATGGTGGTGATCTGGTCTTCATTCAGGGTCACTCGGCCCCTGGCATCTATGCCCGTGCCTATATGGAAGGCCGGTTGAGCGAAGATCAGATAATCGGCTTCCGGCAAGAGGCAGACGGGCACGGCATTTCATCCTATCCACATCCTTGGCTGATGCCGGATTTCTGGCAGTTTCCGACCGTATCGATGGGTCTTGGCCCACTTATGGCGATCTATCAGGCGCGGTTCCTGCGTTATCTTCAGGGGCGCAGCCTTGCGAAGACCGATAATCGCAAGGTCTGGGCCTTCATGGGCGATGGCGAGATGGATGAGCCGGAATCGCTGGGTGCGATCAGCCTTGCGGGGCGCGAGAAGCTGGATAACCTCGTGTTTGTCATCAACTGCAACCTTCAGCGTCTCGACGGCCCTGTGCGGGGCAACGGAAAGATTGTGCAGGAATTGGAGGGGGATTTCCGGGGGGCAGGCTGGAATGTCGTTAAATGCCTGTGGGGAACAGGCTGGGATGCCTTGCTCGCCAAGGATCATTCCGGGAAATTGCGCCAGTTGATGGAAGAATGCGTCGATGGCGAATATCAGGATTTCAAGTCGAAGAACGGTGCGTATATCCGTGAAAACTTCTTTGGGCGCTATCCCGAAACTGCCGCAATGGTCGCCGACTGGTCGGACGATCAAGTCTGGAAGCTAACGCGTGGAGGACATGATCCGCGCAAGGTCTATGCCGCCTATGACGAAGCGGTGAATACCAAAGGAAAACCAACGCTTATCCTCGCCAAGACTGTCAAGGGCTATGGTATGGGGGCGGCGGGCGAAGCGCAGAACATCACCCACCAGCAGAAGAATATGGGGGTGGAAGACCTAAAGCTGTTCCGTGATCGTTTCTCTTTGGACCTCACGGATGAGCAGGTCGAAAATCTCGAACTTATCAAGTTTGAGGATGACAGCCCGGAGGCAAAATACCTCCATGCACAGCGTAAAAAGCTCGGCGGCTATCTGCCATCGCGCCGCGCGAAATCAGATGCGTTGGAGATACCACCGCTGGAGAAATTTGGTGCCTTGCTCGGTTCATCAGGTGAGCGCACCATCTCAACGACGATGGCGTTCGTGCGGGCGCTCAATACGTTGCTGCGCGACAAGAAGATCGGTAAGCGGGTTGTTCCCATCGTCCCGGATGAAAGCCGTACTTTCGGTATGGAAGGCATGTTCCGGCAATTCGGCATCTATAGTCAGGTTGGCCAGCTTTATCGTCCTGAAGATGCTGACCAACTCATGTACTATAAGGAAAGTCAGGACGGCCAGATGCTTCAGGAAGGCATCAATGAGGCTGGTGCCATGGCGTCATGGATTGCGGCGGCGACGTCCTATTCCACATCAAACACGCCGATGATCCCGTTTTATATCTACTATTCGATGTTCGGCTTCCAGCGGATCGGTGATCTGGCGTGGGCCGCCGGAGACATGCGGGCGCGTGGTTTCCTGATCGGTGGCACGTCAGGCCGCACAACGCTGAATGGTGAGGGGTTGCAGCATGAGGACGGGCACAGCCATCTGATTTCGGCCACTGTTCCCAATTGCATCAGTTATGATCCGACATTCCAGTTTGAGGTCGCGGTGATCGTGCATGATGGGCTGCGGCGCATGTATGCGGAGCAGGAGGATGTTTTCTATTACATCACGACGCTCAACGAGAATTATGAACATCCGGCAATGCCCGAAGGTGCGGAAGAGGGTATTCGCAAGGGCATGTACCTGCTGCGCGCTTCCGAAAAGGACGGCAGGAAGGTGCAGCTTGTTGGCTCAGGCGCAATTCTGCGCGAAAGCCTTTCTGCCGCCGAAATGCTGGAACAGGATTTTGGTATTGGTGTCGATGTGTGGAGTGCAACCAGCTTTACGGAATTGCGCCGCGAGGCGATGGACTGTGAGCGGTGGAACATGCTGCACCCGATGGAGGAACCGCGTGTTCCATATGTGACGGAGTGCTTCCAGAGCCGGGGGGACGATCCTATCATCGCCTCGACTGATTACATGAAGAGCTATGCCGACCAAATCCGCGCCTTTGTGCCGGGAACCTACAAGGTGCTTGGAACTGATGGATACGGACGTTCGGATTACCGCAAGAAGTTGCGCGAATTTTTCGAGGTAGACCGGCGCTTTATCGCCGTTGCGGCCTTGAAAGCCCTCGCTGACGCGCAGAAGGGCGACAACAAGACCGTCGCGGAGGCTATCGCGAAATATGGGATTAATCCCGACAAGGTGAATCCTGCGCGCGTCTGAAGAACTTCAAGTAAGGAAAAATCATTATGGCGACCGATGTTAAAGTGCCGGATATTGGCGATTTCGATGCTGTCCCCGTTATCGAGATTCATGTTGCGGTAGGCGATACGGTCGCCGCTGAAGATCCACTTGTGACGCTGGAAAGTGACAAGGCGGCAATGGATGTGCCATCGCCCGTGAGCGGCGTAGTGAAGGAATTGAAGGTCGCGATTGATGACAAGGTGAGCGAGGGAACGCTTATCCTGATCGTGGAAGAGGGCGGTGAAGCGACACCAACCGCTGATCCCAGTGGTGGAGAAGCAAAAACAGCAGGCGGCGGTGGAAGCACTGTGTCTGAGGTCAAGGTTCCCGACATTGGTGATTTCGATGCTGTTCCCGTTATCGAAATTCATGTCGCGGAGGGTGATACGGTTGCTGTCGAAGACCCGCTCGTGACGCTGGAAAGCGACAAGGCCGCGATGGATGTGCCGTCGCCTGCCGCCGGTATTGTCAAGAGTTTGAAGGTCACTATCGGTGACAAGGTAGCCGAAGGCACGGTCATCCTGCTGCTGGAGGGCGGTGATGCTGGCGGGGGAGCCGTCGTAGCGAGCAATTCACCCCCAATGCCTATGCACAAGGGCCAGGACGCATCGCCATCCGGCTCTGGCGGCAATTCGGCCCGTGCCGACGATCAGCCTGATAATCTGCCTGATGGTGCCTATACCGATGAAGGCGGGACGCTTCGTTCTGCCGATGGTACGACATGGGGCGCGGATAGCCCACCGCCCATGATGGCGGATTTCTCCGGGGTTCATGCATCACCCTCGGTACGCCGTCTGGCGCGTGAACTCGATATTGATCTGAATAAGGTCAAGGGAACTGGCGAAAAAGGCCGGATCACCAGGGATGACGTAAAGGGGCATATGTCGGGGGGCGGTGCTTCCGTCGCATCGGGCGCGGCACCACAGGGAGGCATGGGCATACCGCCAATCCCGACGGTCGATTTCTCAAAATTCGGCGAAGTCGAAACCGTGGAGATGTCGCGGATCAAGAAGATCAGCGGTCCTGTGCTGCATCGTTCGTGGTTGAATATCCCGCATGTCACCCATGCGGAAGAAGCCGACATCACCGAAATGGATGCGTTCCGAAAGGAACAGGACACGAGGGCCAAGGAAGAAGGTTATCGCATCACCTTGCTGTCGTTCCTTATCAAGGCGTCAGTCGCGGCATTGAAGGAGCACTGGGAAGTCAACTCGTCAATTGGCCCTGATGGCGCGAGCCTGATCCGTAAGCATTACTACAATATCGGCTTTGCGGCAGACACGCCCAATGGCCTGATGGTTCCGGTCATCAAGGGCGCTGATCGCAAGGGTATTCGCGAAATCTCGCTTGAACTTGGCGAGTTGTCAGAGAAAGCCCGCGAAGGGACACTCAAGGGTGGCGATATGCAAGGGGCAAGCTTCACAATCTCCTCACTTGGCGGGATTGGCGGGACGAGCTTCACACCTATCGTTAATGCGCCTGAAGTGGCGATCCTCGGTGTCGTCCGCTCAAAGATGGCTCCGGTTTGGGATGGCAAGGAATTCGTGCCGCGCAATATGCTGCCATTCTGCCTGAGTTACGATCATCGGGCCATCGACGGGGCGCTGGCGGCGCGGTTCTGTGCGACGCTCAAGCGGTTGATGTCTGACCCCCGTAATTTGTTGATGTAATTAATGCAGCCCCGGACAATGATCCAGGAGCTTGCGAGGGTTCCACGCTGCGATTGCTGCGTGATGGCCATCAAGACCCCGGCGTGAGTTCGGGAATACGGAAGAGAAAAGGGGTGATGGACATGGCTATCGAAAAGATCGCAGTCCCTGATATTGGCGATTTTGATTCCGTTCCAGTCATTGAGATCCACGTCAAGGAAGGGGATGCCGTCAGCGTTGAAGATCCGCTTGTGACGTTGGAGAGTGACAAGGCGGCAATGGATGTTCCCTCACCGAAATCCGGTATCGTCAAGACACTGCATGTCAAGATTGATGACAAGGTGGGTGAAGGGACAATTCTGCTTGATCTCGAACTACAGGAAGAAGCTGGCGCGCCTTCGGTTGCCATGCGTCCGAATGAGGATTCGGTGGCCGGTGGCGCGAAAGCACAAGGCGATACCCATGCCGGGCTGGTGGTGATGGGGGCTGGGCCGGGTGGTTACACCGCCGCCTTCCGGGCTGCTGATCTGGGCATGGACGTGGTGCTGATAGAACGCTGGCCGATGCTCGGCGGGGTTTGCCTCAATGTCGGCTGCATCCCTTCGAAGGCGCTGTTGCACGCTGCGAAGGTTATCGACGAAGCATCCGAAATGAAGGATCACGGGATCA
The DNA here is from genome assembly GCA_937957975.1 of uncultured Neomegalonema sp. Taxonomy (GTDB): domain Bacteria; phylum Pseudomonadota; class Alphaproteobacteria; order Rhodobacterales; family Rhodobacteraceae; genus JAHDDY01. The sequence continues at coordinate 22,371 of CALFFK010000082.1, read as the reverse complement.
GCTTTGGCAAGCCGCAGGTCGATATTGGTGCCTTGCGTGGCTGGAAGGATGGCGTGGTTTCCAAGCTTGTTGGTGGGCTATCCGGGCTGGCCAGGGCGCGCAAGGTGCGGGTCATTCATGGCAATGCGAAATTCGAAGGATCGAATGCGATCCGGGTGACGGCGGAGGATGGCTCGACGCAGACTGTTACGTTCGACAAGGCGGTTATTGCTGCCGGGTCAGAGCCTGTGGAGTTGCCGTTCATCCCCCATGACGATCCGCGTGTGATGGATTCAACGGGCGCACTTGAGCTGACCGAAATTCCGAAGCGGATGCTGGTGCTGGGTGGAGGGATCATCGGGCTGGAGATGGCCACGGTCTATGAGGCGCTGGGTGCGCAGATTACGGTGGTTGAATTGCTGGATGGGCTGATGGCGGGTGCAGACCCCGATCTTGTGAAACCGTGGCAGAAGCGGATGGCACCACGTTTCGAGAATATCTTCCTGAAAACCAGGGTCACAAACGTTACGGCGATGGATACGGGCCTGAAAGTTGATTTCGAGGGGCCGGAAGGCGCGTTCACGGATGTGTTTGACCGTATTCTCGTCTCGGTGGGCCGCACCCCCAATGGCAAGAAGATCGCGGCGGATGCGGCGGGTGTGACCGTGGACGAACGCGGTTTCATTGCGACCGACAAGCAAATGCGAACAAACGTGCCGACCATCTTTGCCATTGGCGATATAGTCGGCCAACCCATGCTGGCACATAAGGCTGTGCATGAAGGCAAGGTTGCCGCCGAAGTTGCCGCCGGTCATAAATCTGCGTTTGATGCCAAGGTGATACCGTCTGTGGCCTATACTGACCCGGAGGTTGCATGGGTCGGCCTGACGGAGACAGAGGCGAAAAAGCAGGGCAAGAAGATCGGTAAGGGCGTTTTCCCGTGGGCCGCATCAGGGCGGTCACTGGCGAATGGCCGGGATGAGGGCATTACGAAAGTAATTTTTGATCCTGATACCAATCGTATTCTCGGTGCAGGGATCGTTGGCTCATCCGCTGGTGATCTGATCTCGGAGGTTGTGCTGGCCATCGAGATGGGAGCGGATGCGGAAGATATTGCCTTGTCTGTCCACCCACATCCAACGCTTTCGGAAACGGTGGCTATGGCGACCGAGATGTTCGATGGCACGATCACCGATCTGATGCCACCGAAACGAAAATAAGTGCGGCTACAATGAATACGCTGCCTCGCCGTGCGATCCACGATGTTGCGGGCATTTCAGACGAGATGCGCGCAATTACGCGACGTGCGACGGTTGACCTGCGGTTTTTGCATGATGATGGTTCGCGTGATTATATCGTGGAGCATGTGCAGGATGCGGCACGCATCCTCGACGTCGGCGCGTCGATGCGTGATCATCTTGGTGCGATTTCCAACCGTACTGATACGATGGATATTAACGATTTCGGCGATTACCCGGATATTCTGGGCGATGTCTGTTCGCCGTTTCCACCGGACATGAATGATCGTTATGATGCGGTCATTGCGCTTGCGATACTGGAGCATGTCTATGATCCAACTGCCGCGATTCAGAATTTTCAGAAGACGCTGAAGCCAGGTGGGAAAGTATATCTCTATATCCCGTGGATGTGGCGTTATCATGCTCCCAAGGGGTTGTTATTTCAGGATTATCAGCGATTTAGCCGGGATGGCATTGCTTATCTACTGCGTGATTTCGAGGATGTAACGCTCTTTCCACTACGTGGGAAATGGGCGGCGCGGATGAATTTTTTAAAGTTCTGGAAGCGAGGTATTGAGCGTCGTTTTGGTGGGTTTTTCAATCGTATTCTGGATTCGCGGGTAAGCGATTGGCGAAATACCGTGCAGGCATCGGGTTATTTTATTACTGCAACGCTTCCAAAAGAGTGGAAAGCGGAACAGGATAGTGAAAATCGCTGACAATTACGAAGTGCGTACTGTCGTGATACAGCATATCTACCGGGTCGATCAGCTACGATTCAGGCCGTAAACTCCAATAGGGGAATTAGTACACATGGGAATGAAAGTCGGTATCCCCAAGGAAACCGGGGCAGAGGAAAAGCGTGTAGCGTTAACGCCGGAAACTGCGGGACGCATCCAGAAGCTCGGCTATGACCTGCAGATCGAAAGTGGCGCGGGGGAGGCAGCAAACTTCTCTGACGATGCCTACCGGGATGCAGGTGTTGAGGTGCTGCCGAATGCCGATGCCATCTGGTCAGGCGCGGATATTGTGATGAAGGTGCAGCAACCTTCAATGGAAGAGGCCGCGAAGCTGCAAGCGGGCAAGACGCTCATAAGTTTTATCTGGCCCGCCCAGAATGAGGATCTTGTTGCCAGGCTCAAAGCGCAAAATCCCCATGCCGTGCTCGCCATGGACCAGGTTCCGCGTATCTCGCGTGCGCAAAAACTTGATGCATTGTCTTCGATGGCCAATATCGCCGGGTATCGGGCAGTCGTGGAAGCCGCGAATAATTTCGGGCGATTCTTTACTGGTCAGGTAACGGCGGCGGGCAAGGTGCCTCCGGCGAAAGTGCTGGTCATCGGTGCAGGGGTGGCAGGGCTTGCCGCCATCGGTGCGGCGCGCTCAATGGGTGCCATTGTGCGGTCGTTTGACATTCGCCCCGAAGTTGCAGAGCAGATCGAATCGATGGGGGCGGAGTTCCTGTTTCTCGATTTCGACAATACCGATAGCGGGACCGAAGGTGGCTATGCCAAGCCGTCATCGCCAGAGTTCCGCGAGAAGCAACTTGAGCTTTTCCGGGCGCAAGCCCCGGATGTTGATATTGTCATCACTACGGCCCTGATCCCCGGACGCCCCGCGCCGGAACTGTGGACGAAGGACATGGTCGAGGCGATGAAGCCCGGCTCGGTCATCGTCGATCTGGCGGCAGAGCAGGGCGGAAATTGTGCGCTGACCGTCAAGGGCGAGAGGGTCGTCACGCCAAACGACGTGACCATTATCGGTTATACCGACATGGCCAGCCGCATGGCCGCACAGTCAAGCCAGCTATACGGTACGAACCTGCGCCATATGCTTGATGACCTGACCCCGGAGAAGGATGGTCAGCCGGTCGTGAATATGGAAGATGCCGTCCTGCGCGGTTGTACCGTCATCAAGGATGGGGAGGTGACGTATCCGCCGCCCGCTGTCTCTACCTCGGTTGCGCCCAAAGCGGCGGCACCGAAGAAGGTGGAGGAAACGGCGGAGGAAAAGGCCGCACGGGAAGCGGCCGAACTGCGCAAGGCCGGTGGTCGGACCACCATGCTGCTGGTGGTGGGCAGCGTGCTGCTTCTGGCGCTTGGCATGGTCGCGCCCCAGAGCTTCATGCAGCATTTCATCGTTTTCGTGCTGGCCTGCTTTGTCGGCTTTTACGTCATCTGGAATGTCGCCCATTCGCTGCACACGCCGCTGATGGCGATCACCAATGCCGTCTCTTCGATCATCATTGTCGGGGCGCTGTTGCAGATCGGATCGAGCAATACGCTTGTAATGATCCTTGCGGCGCTGTCGATTCTCATGGCCTCCGTCAATATCTTCGGTGGTTTCCTCGTTACGCGGCGTATGCTCGCGATGTTCCAGAAAAGCTGACCGGAGGCACATGATATGAGCATCGGACTTGTGAGTGCCGCCTATGTTGTTGCGGCCATTCTCTTCATTCTTGCCTTGGGCGGGTTGTCCAATCAGGAAAAAGCCAAGCGGGCGATCTGGTACGGCATCATCGGGATGGCGCTGGCCATCGTGGCGACGGTGGCGGGGCCGGGGGTCGCGAACCTGCCTCTGATCGTCGTGATGATCGCCATTGGTGGCATCGCGGGCTGGTTTGTCGCCAAAAAGGTGCAGATGACCCAGATGCCGGAACTCGTTGCCGGGTTCCACAGCCTTGTGGGCCTTGCAGCGGTCTTTATCGGTATCAACGCACATCTGGAGATGGAGCGGGCACTGGCGGCCAAAGGTACAGGCACTGCCGCAGAGTTGGCGGGCTTTGCCGCGACCATTGCCAAGAAAACGCCGGTGGAGCTTGGAATCCTGAAGGTCGAATTGTTCCTCGGCATCCTGATTGGGGCGATCACCTTCACCGGATCGATCATTGCTTATGGCAAGCTGGCCGGAAAACTTTCTTCCAATGCGCTGACCCTGCCGGGACGCCATGCGATCAACCTGGCGGCCTTTGCGGCCTGTTTCATTCTTGGTTTCCTGTATCTGGATGGTGCGGGCCTGTGGACGATGATCCTCGTCGCGATCATCGCGGGGTTGATCGGGTGTCACCTCATCCTCGCCATTGGCGGGGCGGATATGCCGGTCGTCGTGTCGATGCTGAACTCGTATTCGGGTTGGGCGGCAGCGGCCATCGGCTTCACGCTGGGCAATGACCTGCTGATCGTTGTCGGGGCGCTGGTCGGGGCGTCAGGCGCGATCCTCAGCTACATCATGTGCAAGGGGATGAATCGTAGTTTCGTCTCCGTGATCCTTGGCGGTTGGGGCGGCAGTACGGGGGGAGCGCAGCAGGAAGTCGAAGGCGAGATGATCCCCACCAATGTCGATACGGTGGTGCAGCAACTCGATGATGCAGACAGCGTGGTCTTTGTGCCCGGCTATGGTCTGGCGGTCGCACAGGCGCAGGGGGCGGTGTCGGAGCTGACCAAAAAACTGCGGGCAAAGGGCAAGGAAGTGCGCTTTGCCATCCATCCGGTTGCGGGTCGCCTGCCCGGCCATATGAATGTGCTGTTGGCTGAAGCGAAGGTGCCGTACGATTACGTGCTGGAAATGGAGGAGATCAACGACGACTTCCCGGAAACGGATTTCGTAATGATCCTAGGCGCGAACGACATCGTGAATCCATCGGCGCAGGATGATCCAAACTCGCCCATCGCCGGGATGCCGGTACTGGAAGTCTGGAAAGCGAAGAATGTCGTTATCTCCAAACGTGGGCAGGGCAAGGGATATTCGGGCGTCGAGAACCCGCTATTCTTCAAGGATAACAGCCGGATGCTCTATGGTGACGCCAAGGACTCGCTGGATGCTATCCTGAAGCAGATGGACTGAACATGAGGGCGGCGGGGTTCAGAACCCTGCCGCGCACCCGTCCTTGCGGGGGTCTGAGCCACCTGCATAGACTCCGCTATCGAGGCGATGGATAAGTTGCGCGCCCCCGAAACCGAACGCGGAATCGGGGGTTTCCAGCGTAATCTCGTGGCCGAGTGCGGCCAATGCGTTGAGGGCATCCTTCGGCATGGATGTTTCACAGGCAACGCCGAGACCCTCCGTCACGCGCCAGCGCGGGGCGTCGGTGGCGGTTTGTACGTCCTGCCCCCAGATTTGCGTGCGCAGAACCATCTGCACATGCCCCTGTGCCTGCATTGGCCCGCCCATAACGCCAAAGGCCATGCGTGGAGCGCCGTTTTCGGTGAGGAAGCCGGGAATGATCGTATGGAAAGGGCGCTTGCCACCACCGACTTCGTTCGGATGTCCCGGCTCCAGTGTGAAGCCAAGGGCACGATTCTGAAGATGAATACCAGTGCCGGGGATGACGACGCCTGAGCCAAAACCTGCGTAATTGGACTGAATATAGCTGACCATCATACCGCTGGAATCGGCGGCGGCGAGATAGACAGTGCCGCCGCGTTTGGGTGCGCCCGCTCCGAAATCCTGTGCGCGATTTGGGTCGATGAGGGCTGCGCGCTCCTTGAGATAACCGTCATCCAGCAAATCCGCTGATCCGATACCGCCAACCATGGCGGCGGGTTCGGCCACATAGGCAAGGGCATCGCTCAGGGCCAGCTTCATTGCCTCCCACATCAGGTGCAGGGCATGGGGGTCTTCGGGGGTGAGGTCGCGGATAGGGGTGTGGGACAGCATCCCAAGGGCCATACAGGCGGCGATGCCCTGTCCGTTCGGGGGGATTTCGTGAAGCTCCACGCCGTCAAAGGCTTTCTCGACAGTGCCGCACCATTCCGGCGCGTTGGCGGCCATATCCCCGGCTGTCAGTGCGGCCCCGTGGGCGGCAGCATTGGCGGCGATCCTTTCGGCGAGTTCTCCCCGATAGAACGCCTCGCCATTGGTCTGTGCGATCATGCGTAGGGTGGCGGCGGCCTTGGGGTTCGTGAAACGCTCTCCTGCGACTGGCGCGCGGCCTCCGGGCATGAAATGATCGTGGAAGCCGGGTTGTTCATGCAGCTCTGATGCGCCGATACCCCAGAGTTTGCCGATGACGGGTGAGACGGCGAATCCGTTTTCCGCATAGCGGATTGCAGGCTCGAACAGGTCATCGAAAGGCAGTTTTCCGAATTTTTCTGATAGGGCAACCCAGCCACCGACTGCGCCAGGGACTGTCACCGTTTCCCATCCTCGCTCTGGCATTCCATTAGCGAACCGTTCCGGCGTCCATGCCGCAGGGGCGCGGCCAGAGGCGTTCAGCCCGTGGAGGGCCGATCCATCCCACAGGATCGCGAAGCCGTCAGACCCGATGCCATTTCCTGTTGGCTCCAGCATCGTCAGCGCAATGGCGGTGGCCAAGGCGGCATCAACCGCATTGCCGCCCCGCGCCAGCATCGTCAGCCCCGCCTGTGTAGCCAATGGTTGCGAGGTTGCGACCATGTTCTCCGCCATGACGGCAGAGCGGCGTGACGCATAGGGCGGAACGGCGGGAAAACGCATGGGTTTGGCTCCGGTCAGTGGATGTTTCAGTTCTACGTCGTATCCCACTCGGTTGACAATCAGCCGTGGGTCCGTATCTGGTCACGCAGTCTTTACGAGGGGAGCCTTCCATGCGTGCATTCGTCTTTCCCGGTCAGGGATCACAAGCCCTTGGCATGGGCCGTGATCTTGCGGATCGCTATGCGGTCGCCAAGGCAGTTTTCGATGAGGTGGACGAGGCGCTGGGCGAGAGCCTGTCGGGCGTGATCTGGGGCGATGATGGCGATGCGCTGACCCTGACCGCAAACGCGCAACCCGCGCTGATGGCAGTTTCCGTCGCGGTGGCAAGAGTGCTGGAGGCCGAGGGCGGTTTTGTGCTGGCGGATCGGGCGCAGTTCGTGGCGGGTCATTCACTTGGGGAATATTCCGCATTGACCGCTGCCGGGTCGCTGGCCCTTGCGGATACCGCGCGGTTGCTGCGTCTGCGCGGTACGGCGATGCAGGAGGCGGTGCCGGTGGGGCAGGGGGCCATGGCGGCGATTCTTGGGCTTGATCTTGATGCTGTGCGCGCTGTGGCCGAAGCCGCCGCCGAGGGAGAAGTTTGCGAGGCCGCGAACGATAATGCACCAGGGCAAGTGGTTGTGTCGGGCGCTAAAGCCGCTGTTGAGCGGGCGTTGCCCATCGCAAAGGAAAAAGGGGCGAAGCGGGCGATGTTGCTGCCGGTTTCTGCGCCTTTCCATTGCGCGATGATGGCCCCTGCCGCCGAGCGGATGCGGGAGGCGCTGGCCGATACGGCGATTGCTGCGCCGTCCCCTGCTCTTGTGGCGAATGTGAGTGCGCAGGCCGAAACGGACCCCGGCATCATCCGTGATTTGCTGGTGAAGCAGGTTACAGGCTCTGTCCGCTGGCGCGAGAGTGTCGAGTGGATGGCGGGGCAGGGCGTGACCGAACTGGTCGAACTTGGCGCTGGCAAGGTGTTGGGCGGGTTGGCCAAGCGGATTGACCGGGCAGTGATCGGGTCGAGCATCGGGTCGCCGGATGATATAGACGGATTTCTCTCTTCTCTCGATACCTAAGACGCTGTCATACTGTGGCCTGGTCACGGTATTCATCTTCGGCACTCGCTCCGACGGAGTAGCCGGAAGATGGACCCTGCTGTCATGCGGCGGGGTGATGTGGCAAGAATGATTACAAGGAACCACGCCATGTTCTCCCTCGAAGGAAAAAAGGCTCTTATCACAGGCGCATCGGGCGGCATCGGCGGGGCGATTGCAGAAAATCTGCACGCGCAGGGTGCAACCGTTGCCCTCTCTGGCACGCGAACCGGCCCGCTGGAAGAATTGCGTGACCGGCTTGGGGACCGCGCTTCGGTGCATCCCTGCAATCTGTCGGACATGGAGGCCGTTGACGCTTTGCCGAAGAGTGTCGAAGCCACGATGGAAGGTCTTGATATTCTGGTCAATAATGCGGGTATCACCCGTGACAACCTGTTCATGCGGATGAAAGATGATGAATGGGATGCGGTGATTGCCGTGAATCTGACGGCCACTTTCCGCCTGTGCCGTGCCAGTTTGCGCGGGATGATGAAACGTCGTTTCGGGCGGATCGTGAATATTACTTCCGTCGTTGGCACAACCGGAAATCCGGGGCAGGGCAATTACTGCGCCTCCAAGGCGGGAGTTGTCGGCATGTCGAAATCGCTGGCGCAGGAAGTTGCGAGCCGGGGCATCACGGTTAATTCAATTGCCCCCGGTTTTATTGCCACCCCTATGACTGATGACTTGACGGATCAGCAGAAAGAGCGAATTTTGCAAAGCGTTCCATTGGGAAAACTGGGCGACCCGGTTGATGTGGCCGCCGCCGTTTCCTATCTGGCATCAGACGAAGCGGGTTATGTGACCGGTCAGACTCTCCATGTGAATGGCGGGATGGCGATGATCTGAAATCATGATGACTCGCCGCGCATGAAGGTCAAACACAGTTTGAAATACTTCATGCGTGTGCTATGGACGCGCCGATCGGGTAGCATCCCGAACGGTATCTGGTGGGCGATGCCCGAACTTCTGCGGCGAGAATGTCGCCCGACTATGCGAAGGAATATGGAATGAGCGACGTCAACGAGCGCGTGAAAAAAATCGTCGTGAACTACCTCAACGTCGAAGAAAGCAAGGTTGCCGAGAAGGCAAGCTTCATCGACGATCTCGGCGCAGACAGCCTTGACACCGTTGAGCTGGTCATGGCGTTCGAAGAAGAATTCGGTGTGGAAATCCCTGATGATGCCGCCGAGAAGATTCAGACCGTCGGCGATGCCGTCGATTTCATCAAGGCAAACTCATCTGCCTGATCCGTGATTCGGATCACTGATTACGAGTGAAAGACGCCCGCCTTACCGCGCGGCGTCTTTCTTTTTGCTGACTTCGGCGCAAGGGCGCGCCATATCATTTGCAGAATAGCATTTCTGAGAGGAAGCAGGGCATGAGACGGGTTGTCATCACCGGAATGGGCATGGTTTCGCCACTCGCCTGCGGGGTCGAAGAAACATGGTCGCGTTTGCTGGAGGGGAAATCTGGCGCGGCGCAGATTGCGCGGTTCGACGCCTCGGACCTTTCATGCCGTATCGCCTGTGAAATTCCGCGCGGAGATGGCTCTGACGGAACATTTAATCCCGATGATTGGGCCGAAGCGCGCGAGCAAAGACGGATTGATGACTTTATTCTCTATGCAATTACCGCCGCCGAGCAGGCGATCCGGGATGCGGACTGGATGCCCGAAAGCGAAACGAGTCGCGAGCGAACGGGCGTGATGATCGGCTCTGGCATTGGGGGGCTTGATTCCATTGCACGCACGGCAATCGAGCTTGAGGAACGCGGCCCACGCAAGGTGTCGCCGTTTTTCATTCCCGGTAGCCTTATTAATCTTTGCTCCGGGCAGGTCGCGATCCGGCATGGCTTCAAGGGACCGAACCATGCGGTTGTCACCGCCTGTTCCACAGGTGCACATGCCATTGGCGATGCCGCGCGGATCATCAAATACGGTGATGCGGATGTCATGGTCGCAGGGGGAGCCGAAGCGGCCATCTGTCGCCTTGGGATCGTTGGGTTTATCGCCTGTAAAGCACTCTCAACTGGCTATAACGACACCCCGGAAAGGGCATCCCGGCCTTATGATGCAGGGCGCGATGGCTTTGTCATGGGCGAGGGCGCAGGTGTTGTGGTGCTGGAGGAATACGAACACGCCAAGGCGCGTGGGGCGAAAATATATGCTGAAGTTGCAGGCTATGGGATGTCTGGTGATGCCTATCACATCACTGCGCCCGCGTCGGATGGGGATGGCGGATTCCGGTCGATGAGTGCGGCAATAAAAGATGCGGGCATTTCAGTGGAAGATATTGGCTATATCAACGCCCATGGCACATCTACTCCGTTGGGGGATGAAATCGAATTGCGCGCTGTTACGCGCCTGTTGGGTGATGCGGCAGAGGGCAAGGTGATGTCCTCAACAAAATCGTCCATTGGTCATTTGTTGGGGGCCGCCGGAGCGGTAGAAGCGATTTTTACCACACTGGCAATTCGCGATCAGATTGCACCGCCGACGATCAACCTCGAAAACCTCGAAATCGAGACGGTGCTGGACCTCGCACCCAATGCCGCGAAGAAGACGCCGATCAAGGCGGCGCTGTCGAACTCCTTCGGCTTTGGTGGTACAAATGCGTCGCTTGTTCTGAAACAGGTCGCCTGACGCCATCATGCGCCGTTTTCTTTCCCTGCTGTTCTCGCTCACGTTGCTCGCGGCTATTACTGTCGGGGCGCTGTTCTACTATGGCCAGCAGAAATTTGAGGCACCTGGCCCTGCGACCACTGCACTGGAAATTGGGATTCCTGCGGGGTCGGGCCTCAATGCTATCGCGAAGCGGTTGGAGAATGCAGGGGCCATCGAGAGCGCCGACATCTTTCGGTTTGGCACGCGGTTGAAGCAGGCAGAGCGGAGCCTCAAGGCGGGCGAATACGAGATCGTTCCGCGCGCTTCGATGGCCGATATTCTGGCCTTGTTGCAAAGCGGGAAAACCATTGAACGCCGCGTGACGATCCCTGAAGGGCTGACCAGCCTTCAGATTATCGCAATCCTTAACGATACAAAAAAACTGACCGGAGAAATCGGGGAGATCCCGCCGGAAGGGTCGCTTGCGCCGGAAACCTATTTCTTCACGACCGGCGAGGAGCGCGGGGCTATTATCGCCCGAATGCGCGCCGCGCAGACCGCGATCATTGATGAATTGTGGGACGCACGCGCCGATAACCTGCCCTTTGATACAAAGCGGGAGGCGATGATACTGGCCTCTATCGTCGAAAAGGAAACGGGTGTTTCTTCCGAGCGGGCGCGGGTTGCCGGCGTCTTCGTCAATCGCTTGCGCAAGGGGATGCGCCTTCAAACTGACCCGACCGTGATCTATGGAGTGGCGGGCGGTAAAGGGCTGGATCGCCCTATCAGCCGGGCGGACCTGAAAAACGATAACCCCTATAATACGTATATCATCAAAGGCTTGCCCCCAACGGCCATTGCCCACCCCGGAAGGGCGGCGATAGAAGCAGTGCTTAATCCTGCCGCCACGAGGGATTTCTATTTCGTTGCAGATGGTACGGGCGGTCATGCCTTTGCCCCGACATTGGCGGAGCATAATCGCAACGTCCGCAAATGGCGCAAGATTGAAGCGGAACAGGCAAACTGAATTACGAGGCCAGTTTTCCCGCGATCCACCCCCCTTGCGCAGGTCGGTATGCCGCCAGTGAATCGCGTACAGCAGGGATTTTTTCGATGGCGGCCCGATACGCGCGAACTGGTCCCGGCCAGTCAATGTCGAGCGTCAGCACTGGATCAAGGTGGTCGATCCAGGCGAATGTTACCGCGAAACCGCAATCACCCAATTCGAGGGATATTGGTGAATCCTGTCCCCTGTGATCCACCAATCGTATGAGCTGCGACAGGCGTGTTGAAATGGTTTTTGCCCGCGCGGTGATGACGTTTGGGTCACGCTTCGATGGATCGACCTGACTGAAGAGGGCGCGAACTTCAGGCTCCAGCCGTGTGTCGTGAAACCGCGATAATTCCCTGGCTCGCGCCCGCCCAACGAGATCGGTCGGTAACATCGGAGGGGTGGGGAATTTCTCGTTGAGATATTCTGCGATAGCCTCGGAATCCCCAAGCATTATACCGGAATCGTCCAATGCGGGCAGGGTACCCGATGGCACCATGCGCCTGAATTCATCAGAGCCATACCCGCCCGGTGGTGTTACCTCCCGCCAGTCCAAACCCTTGTGACGAAGCAGCAATCGCAGTTTCGCGCAATAAAGGCTTACAGGTTCAGCATAGAGGATCAGCATGGCTGGTATGGTCCGGTCAGTTCGACAGTTTCCATTTACGTCCGAGTTCCGTAAAGAAACCGCGTTCCTGTTTAAGTGTGATCCACGTATTCACATAGTTGATCCAGACCTGATCGGCCTGTGGAAGCAACATGGCGATGGGGGTTGGGGCTTTCGGTGCAGAAACCGGCACAATGCGCATTTGCGAATATTTCTCGATAAGCTTGCTGGCCTCGACATTCGACGTGATATGCGCGTCGGCGCGCCCGGACAGCACTTCCTGAAAGTCACGCGCAGGGGCTTCGACGATCTGGTGTTTGGCGTCGGGGAAGAAGTTTTTGACCTGTTGTTCCTGCGTCGTGCCGAGTGTTGCAGCGACGGTTACGCCGGGTTTGTTCAGGTCGCTCCAATCCTTGTATTTGTCGGCGTTTTTAGCCAGCACCAGCGGCACGGTGGCCAGCGAAAAGTAACTGGAGGAATATCCGGCAGCTTTCGCGCGGGCAGGGGAGATGGAGGCAGAGCCGGTGATGTGGTATTTGCCAGAGGTCACGCCGTTGACGAGTGTTTTCCAGTCCGTTGGCACAAATTCGACTTCGACGCCGAGATCCTTGGCCAATTCGGTCATCACGTCGATGTCGTAGCCGGTGTATCCGTTGGTTGCGACATTCTTCATGGTCATGGGGTTCCAGTCGCCCGTCGTGCCGACCTTCAGCGTACCGCTATTGAGGATGTCTTTCAGTGCGGAGGTTTCATGCGCCTGTGCCGCCGTGCCGGTGATCGCCACCAGCCCAAGGACCGCAGCAGCCATTTTTATAAGCTTTATCATGGTCGTCTCTCCCAAAGATCACGTTGCGGCGCACCCTCGCACGGCGTCAAAAGATTCGCAAAGCGCGGTGATTTTGGCATGATGTCGCAGAGGGACTTTTAAAGCGGATAAGGCGGGGGCATGGTTGGTTCCTGTGGTACCTTATCACTCCGCCGCGACCATCGTTTCCGGTTCGCCTTCGGGCAGCACCGTCTCACCGGGGCGAACGATGGTGAAGGCGACGGGGGCGCGGCCTACGCTCAGGATGCCGTCCTTTTGCGTTGCGATGGTGAAGTAGGAAGTTTCCATATCGCCTTCATCGGGGAAATCCTCGCGGTAATGCGCGCCGCGTGAGTTTTCGCGTGCCAATGCCGCCCTGGCGATGACTTCGGAGATGTCGCAGAGGGAGCGCATGTTCAGCCAGTCGTGCCATGTGAGATTAAAGGCGCGGGTTGTATCATCGACGCCGGTTTCCATGAGTTCCGCGCCGATCTCATGGACGCGAGTGGTTGCGCGCTCCAATCCGGCCCCGGTTCGCAGTACGCCGGCACCTTCCCACATAGCCTCCTGCAAGGCAGTGCGAAGGGTATGGATGTTGGCTGGTTTTTTCGCGAAAGGGTGCGATGCACGGGCGATTTCGGCATCCAGAATTGTTTCGTCCGGGTCGCGCAGGGGGCCATTGGCCTCGGCCCCCATCACATCGCCCGCGACGCCACCATAGACAGTAGAATTGGCGACGCCGTTTCCACCCAGGCGGTTCGAGCCATGCGCACCGCCTGCGTCTTCCCCGGCGACATAAAGACCGGGCATGGCGGTGCGGGTTTCCGGGTCCACGACAACGCCGCCCATGTGATAATGCGCTGTCGGGACGACCTCGACCTTGCCACCCGCCAGATCAAAGCCGCAATCGGCGCAGCGCTTGACCATGCCCTTGAACTTCTGCGCCACATGGTCCGGCCCCAGATGGGCCATGGAGATGTAAACGCCGCCTTTGGGAGAGGCGTTGGATTTGCGCATCTCGGCATAGATCGCGCGGCTGACGATATCGCGGGTCGCGCGCTCACCGCGCTCATCATAATCATACATAAAGCGTTGTTCAGCACCGTTCAGCAAGTGGCCACCAGCGCCGCGCAGCCCTTCCTCCAGCACCGTGCCGGTCATCCGGGTGTCTTCCCCGGCGAGCAGGCCCGTCGGGTGGAACTGCACCATCTCCATATCACGCAGGGGCAGGCCCGCACGCAGGGCCATGGCGAGGCCGTCCATTGTCTTGTCACCGGAGGGGGTGTGGTATTTGTACATGGTTGGACCGCCGCCCGTGGCCATCAATACGGTTTTGGCGCGCACAAAGCGGAAACCGCCGGTTCGCATGTCGATGAAAAGGACGCCGGAGATGCCGGACCCATCCTTTGCCGGGATCAGACCAAGGGCGCGGTGTTCCTGTAGCCGCTCGACGGGACGAGAGATGACCTGCTCCATCAGACGGTTGATGATCTCTATGCCGGTCAGGTCGCCCTTGTGGACGGTGCGATCATAGGTTTGGCCCGCAAAAGCCTTTTGGTGGACGGAGCCGTCGGGGTTGCGATCAAAGAAGCAGCCGATCTCGTTTTCCAGCTCGCGAACGCGAACGACGGCTTGTTCGCACAGCTTCCACGCCATGTCCTGATCGGGCAGCCATTTGCCGCCCTTGATCGTATCCATGAAATGCCGCTCGACAGAGTCGCCATGACCCAGCGCTACGTTATAGCCGCCCTGCACCATGCGCGTGCACCCGCATTTGCCGATGAGACCCTTGACCGCAATGGTCACTTTCGCGTCGGGCGCAGCCTTCTGGGCATGGAGCGCCGCGAAGAGGCCCGCTCCGCCGGAGCCGAGGATGAGGATGTCGGTGTCATGGCGTTCGATTTGCATCGTTATCCTCCGTCGATTTCGACAGTAGCCACTTCATTGGCAAACTCGATACGCAGCTTCCCGCGAAGCCTTGTCAGGATATTGCCTAACAGATTTTGTCCGTGGCGTCCTTTGCCTTGCTCACCCTACTGCGCTCAGGAAAAACATTGTGGAGAGACAAAAGGACACTGCCACCGCACCAGCTGCGTACGTCTTTTGCCGGGGCGACCAGGGCAGCCATTCGAGGGCCATCAATCGCAAGCCGCCGAACATATGAACGGCAAGCAGGAAGACAAGGCCGAACTCTGCAATCTTGACAAGTGGGTTATCGGTCCAGCGGATGAAGCCTTCCAGTGCCGCAGGATTGGTGAGGGCGTAGGAAAGCACCCAGAAATGGACAGGCAGGAAGAGGGCGAGCAGCAGGCCCGATGCACGATGGAGAGCGAAGGCGTACCAGAGGGGGTGATTACGGTGGGGCTTCATGCCGTCACCGCATAAACGGCCTGAAGGCCCATCCCGCCGAGAACGGCGAAGAGTCCGATCGTCAGGATGGCGAGGCTCATACGCCCAAGGCCAAATGTTTCGTGAATGATCGTGCGCAGGCCAATGGCGGCATGGAGGGCCACGGCGATTGCAAAGATGCCATAAAACAGCGCCCAGATAAGGCTGCCCTGGGTTCGACCGAGGATTTCGGAGGCGCTGAGACCGCCCTGCACAGCGTATATCATTACGACGATATGGCCGATAACGAGGGGGGCCATGATGAGCGCCGTGAGACGCTGAAGCATGTAAAGGCGCACACCCAGCATCAGATTTTCCCTCGTAACGCCGCCTGAACCGTGGCGCGTTTCAGGCCCGCAATTGACGCTGTGGGGTTCAGTTCATTCGGGCAATGGGCCACGCAACCCTGTTGCGAATGGCAGTTATGGCATCCGCCTGCGCCCGATACCGCGCTTAAACGTGCGTCCAGCGCGCCATCCTTGATGTCATTGACCAGCGACCATGCCCGATTCAGGGCGGCAGGGCCGAGATAATCCGAATTTGCAGAGACGACATCACAGGCAGCATAACAGACGGCGCAATTGATACATTCGATTGCCGCATCTGCCTTTTGCCGTTCGGGTGTTTCCGGCAGGATTGGCTCGACAGCGTCGTTTCGGGACTTGGTGGGCGAGAAAACGCCCCCGGCGGCGGTCCATTTATCGAAGAACGGGTCCATATCGACGACCAGATCCCTGATGACCGGCAGGTTTCGCAGTGGTGCGATCTCGACGGTCCCATCTCTGACAACCTTGTTGATATGAGTGCGGCAGGTCCAGCGGGGAACACCGTTGACCATCATTGCGCAGGAGCCGCACATCCCGACACGGCACGCGTAGCGATAGGCGAGGGTCGGGTCGGCGTTCTGCTGAATCCATGATACCAGATCGAGGACTGTCTGACTTTCCTGTGTCGGCACGTCGAAACTCTCGAACGATCCGGCTTCGGCACCACGCCAGACGGAGACGCGAAGGGATTTGACGCTCATATGAGAGATCGAAAGAGGTCGCGGAAACCGCCCACCAATCTGCCCGATGAGATGCGGCATTTGCCACGCTCGCGGATTGCCGTGTTATCGCCGGGGACGAGTTTCAGTGCCCGGTCAAAATCGGCGGTGGCACTATCGCATTCACCGAGGCGCTTGAAGCTCTGCCCGCGCTTCAGATAGAGCGCGTAGCTGGAGGGGAAGGTTTCCAGCGCCGCCGTGTAATCGCGGGCAGCGTCGAGATTATTTCCGAGTTCCATATTCGCATCGGCGCGTTTGATGACGGCATAAGGCGCGCCGCCGGTTAACAAAACGCCCTTTTGATAGTGTTGCAACGCCTCACTGTAACGATTGGAGAGAGCGTAGGCGTCGCCGGTCAGAATCGCGAGGCGTGATGGATCTGCCCCGTGGTTGCGCGCCTGTTCGATGTTCGCAAGGGTCTGCTCCGGGTGCCCCTGTGCAATGGAGGCACTGGCGGACAGAAGGTAGCCCTCTTTCTTTTTTGAAACGCTGTTAACGAGCAATTGGGCGTGGTCCATTGCCTCATCGGGACGATTGAGAGCCAGTAGCGCGCGGGAAGCGGCTGCGGTTGCGTCCATATTTCCGGGGTCGATGCGAAGGGCTTTTTCGGCATCCTTGAGTGCCCCGTCTGAATTGCCGGTTGAGAGATAGGCATTGGCCCGCTGGATCAGGGGTTGGACTTCGCTGGGGTGCGCTTTTACGGCAGCGTCGTAAAAAGCCAGAGCAGCATCATGTTCGCCCCGGCTGAGGCGAATACGCCCGATTGCATCCCGAATTCGCGCGTCGCCGGGGTCGCGAACGGCGGCTTCGGACAGGTCATTGAGCGCCTTTTCAATTTCGTTCATGCGGAGCCAGGTAATCCCGCGATTGTACAGGATTTCGGGATCACCGCGCCGCAATGACAATGCGTTATCGAAATGGCGGATCGCTCCGGGGTAATCGCGCGTGTTGAAGCGGGCGCGCCCGCGCTGAAACTGGCGTTCGACGGCGATCTCGGACCAGTCTTCTATGGTAGACAATTCTACTTCTGCGTCGCGGGGACGTCCTGCATCAATCAGGGTCGAAGCCAAATGGTAGCGTACAATACGCTGGTAGGCGGGGTCATCCCGTGTCACGCGCAGCAGACGGTTGAGAATATTGGCGGCATCAGAGTAATTGCCCGCTGCGATCAACGCCTCGGCATATTGAGCGAGGAAATCCCGGCTATTGTCGAGGTAAACCTCCGCTTCGCCGAAATCGGCCAGTGCGCCTTCCAGATTGCCGCGTAGATACCGTACACGCGCGCGACGGTGATAGGCGATGCCGTCATGTTTGCGGTGGTTCAGCGCCTTGGTATAAGAGGTTTCAGCGGCGGGAAGGTCTTTCATGGCGTAATAAGTATCGCCAATGCCGCGCATTGATGGTGAACCGGCCCCAAGGCTGCGCGACAGCTCAAAATCCGCACCCGCACTTTTGTATCCCTGTAGCATGTAATAGCTTTCGCCACGCAAATAGAGCGCGCGGCGATAGAAATCGCGATTTTTGGTCATTGCGACGGACGGTTCATCGTCTCCGGCAATCTGCTGCGCGGCAGACTCGATTTGCTGCAATGCGCGCTCCGGCTGCTTCACCAGTAAAAGAATGGTGGCGTGATCAAGTTTGTATTTTGGTTCGACCTTGCTGAGGCGGCTCGTAATCGCGAGGGCTTCATTGAACTTGCCAGTCCCTGCAAGCGCTCTGGCGCGACCCGCGCTGGCCTCAAGGTAGCCTGGGTCCTGACGCAAGGCTTCGTCGAAATATCCCAGGGCGGCATCGTAGCGTTGCGCACCAAGTGAGGCGATGCCCGATTGGGTCAGGATATAAGGATCGCTGGATTGCCCCTGCTGTGCGGCAACTGGCGACCCGGCGAGGCCCGCAATCATTGCGATCATTCCAAGCGCGCGTGCGCTTCTGTCCGTCATGCCCTTGTTTGACGTCTTGGCATCCGTTTGGTCCGTCATTATGCTGCCCGTCCCCGAAACCGTATCTCGCGCCCACGGGGGACATTAACGACCCCCGTAGTCAGAGTAAACGGTTTCTCCCAGTACGAGAAACGCTTTTAATGTCGCGGCTTGCACTTCTTTCTTGATGTTAAGTCAGGAAGCAGCCGCCTGCACCTTGAGGGGGTATTCGCGTTCACCCCATGCCTTGAAATATTGCAATGGCTCCTGAAGGGAGCGGGCGCGGTCAGTCGGAACGTATTCGTACCGTTTGGAATTTGGCCCAAGCGGGCGTCTTTCGAGCATTCCGCTTTCGACCAGACGGCGCAATCGATCAGCAAGGATATTTCTTGCAACGCCCAGTTCCTGAAGCATTTCCTCGAAACGAGTAACTCCGTTCAATGTTGACCAAAGTGTCAACAGCATCCATCCATCTCCGATCTCGCCCATGGCACGGGCGAGAGCGTTTGGATGCGTACGCATATTGCTGCGGATCATATCCAGCCCCTTCGGCAATCAATTCAAAACAGTTTCACATGGCAGCGTTAACTCTGCGGATAGTTGTAAATATGTCCATAAAAACACGTTAAGGGAACCGCGTTTTTATTTTTTTTTGAATCTGACGCTCTTTTGATTGGCCATAACCGGGTATTGCACCAGCCCGGAAGCTGTGTTTGTGTCCGCCGCGATGGCAGCAACGCCTTGATATGGAGAAGCAAGATGGATGTTCTGTTTTCGGTTGAGGCACTTGGAGTTCTCGTCAGTTTGATCTTCCTTCAGGCGGTACTTGGGTTCGATAATCTGCTTTATATCTCGATCGAATCGCAACGCGCGCCTGCGCACCGCCAATCATTTGTCCGCAAGGCGGGAATCGCAATTGCCGTGATACTGAGGCTGGTCCTGCTTTTCGTTATCATGCGCCTTTTGGCCGGGTTCATTGAACCGTTATTCGCGATTTCGGACAGTATGACGTCAGGAGAAGCCCTGGTGGCTGCGCATGGCGAAGTCACCGCGTCCGGCGTAATCGAGAACAAGGTCACTGCCGATACCCCGCTCCTGTCGCTGCCATTTATCAGCGGGGCGTTTAATCTGAAGGCCATTATCTTTCTGTTTGGGGGTGGCTTCATCATGTACACCGCCGTGAAAGAGATTCATCACCTGTTGGCGATGGATGATCTGGCCCACGGTACGCAAGCTGGGCAGAAATCGACTTTCACCACGCTGGCGTTGATCGTTTTTATGAACCTGATCTTCAGCTTTGACTCGATCCTGTCGATGCTGCCCCTGACCAACGATCCGAAATATGTGAATGATAGTCTGATCTCGCCGCAATTCGTGCTGCTGGCAATTGCGGTCGTTACCAGTGGGATATTGATGATCCTGCTGGCGGACCGGGTGGCGGATTTTATCCAGAAGAACCGGATGTTCGAGGTGCTGGGCCTGTTTATCCTGTTGATCGTCGGCATCATGCTGTTGGCCGAGGGCGGGCATATCGCACATCTTACGCTGTTCGGTTATCCGATTGATGCGATGTCGAAATCCACGTTCTACTTCTCGGTAGCTGTGTTGTTCATCGTGGATATTATCCAGAGCCGGTATCAGAAAAAGCTGATGGCGAAGAAACATGCCGAGGTCATTGATCCGACGAATAACAGTGTTGAAACCTGATACCGCTGCGTCATGGATGATGTGATCTTTGACGACATGGGTACATCACACCGCCCGTGTGGGGGGCGTCCACCCCGTTACCTTTTTTGGGGTGGACCTTTGCTATAAAGAGAAGGGCGAAGCTTTGGCTTCGCCCTTTTTTTCATCAAACGCTCAGTCTCAGAAGTCGATCGACAACCGAAGAGTGCCCGCATGGGATTCATAGCCGGATGCGAAGCCGCCGTCGTAGCCCAGGCCCAAAGACACGCGGTCAGAGACTTTTGCGTCAAGGCCAAGGCCAAGCTCGAAACGTGACTGCGACCGTTCTTCCGAGCGGAGGCTGAACGGCGATGCACCCGCGAAGCTGGCGGTCAGATCGCGCTCATCGTCGATGAAATCATAGACGTAGGCAACACGAGCATGAGGCGTCACCTTCACGCCACCAATTTGGGTGGTTGTCCGGGCCGTCAGTCCGATGACGCCCTCTAGATAGTCCACGTCGTCCTGTTGAACCTGAAGGTTCAGGCCGCCAGACTCGGTGAAGTTATCCGCATTGAACCGCGCATAACGCAGACCAGCTGTCGGTGAGATCGTCGCTCCATTGATGTTGAAGTCATACCCAACCGTCGTGCTGATGTCGAAGCCCTGCACGTCGTAATCGCCGGATATTCCGCCCACGGCGCTGCTGCGTGAGGTATCCACACTGTTGAAACTGTAGCCGAGTTCGGCATTTGCGAAGATCGGACCTGACTGATAGCCCAGTTTTCCTGCGATGCGATAGCTGTCAACATCTGCCTGTTCGTTACTCACGCCGTCATTGTCGATATCGATGTTTGCGTAGGTAACGTTGACACCAGCCGTGATCTCATCGTTCACCGGGATCGAACCGCCGACCGTGATACCGAAAGTATCAGCGTCATATCCGTCAACGCTGTCGCTTTCCCTGTCCTGCTCGGAAGTTCGCCCGAAGATTTCTCCCCAGATACCGCGTGTGCGTCCGTTCCTGAGTGTTTCCAACCGACGGCTGGCGACCTTTCCGGTTTCGAAAATCTCGCGCGTCACACCGTCGTTCAGGGATGGTAGTAATGTCGATGCAGCGGCAGAGAAGGCTGTATTGTTCCCTGTGGCTTCCAGTGCAGCAAAGACCGGGGCCGGAAGGGCGTTCACGCTCAATGCCTCTGCAATGCCTCCGCCAAAGGCCGAGATGTTCTGGTCGGTAGAGACTGCAGCAAGATTTGCTGCAACAGGCGTTACCGAAACCGCGTCCGCCGCGACATCGAAATCAATCAGGAAGCTGTTTTCGACGACATTTACGGTCGCATTGTTATTTGCCGCGCTCCCGGTTTCGGAGATCACGGCGATAGTCTGGCCGACCGTCAGGCCCGAAACATCGGCAGGAGCGTTTACCGTTACAATGCTTCCGGCAGCGAGGTTCGCGTCGCCGGAGACTGTCAGGCTGTCTTGCCCCAGATCAAAGACAGAAGTCCCGTTCTGTGTGAAAGTGCCGTCAATCGACCGCGCCCCAGTGACATCAAGCGTTGAACCATTGGCCACGCTGACCGCGACGCCGTTCGTGATATCGCCGGTCAATGTTGAAGGGCCACCTGTGAAGGCCAACGTATCGGAGAAAGCACTGCCAACAAAATCGCCGTTCAATGTGCCGCCCCGGTTCTCGACATTGATGCCCCCGGTCGCGGTTGTTGCATCGACGGAACGAGTGCCTGACAACGTGCCGGTGTTCAGGATGGTCGGAGTGAGCGTGACCCCTTCGACAAGGATGGCGGCAGAGGTTTCGGAAGTGATGGTGCCGCTGTTCTCAACAGTACCATTGACGGTTACGTTTGTACCTGCACCCGCACCGTTGAAGAAACGCAGACCTGCCGCTTCACCCGAAGCGAGGGCCGCGCCGCGCCCGGTAACAGCCCCGGCGTTGTTGACTGCGACGGTTCGCGTATCGCCATCCGCAACACCGAGCTGGAGCGAAATGCCCGACCCCTGGTTACCTGCACCAGCATCAATCAGGCCAGTGGTCGCGTTGTTGATCGTGAAGTTGTTGGCGGTTCCGTCCGCATAGACCGTCCCGTTGCGCTGATCGCCTGTACCAAGGATAGAGCCGGTGTTGCTGATCGTCAGGCCATTGCCGTCGATGTTCAGCGCGCGGCTGCCGGAGGAGATAGTGCCCGCGTTGTTGACCGTGCCGGTATTCTCACCGCCGCCCGCAGGGGTGGCATTGCCGAAATAGACACCGTTCTGGGTGCCGGAGATCGTGCCGCCCGCCTCGTTGTTCAATGTGCCCTGGAACGAGACGCCGTTCACAGCGCGGAAACCGCCAACCGTTCCGTTCGCGCCTTCGGAGTCGATGGTCCCCCGGTTGGTGATCGTTCCGGTGAAGAGACCCGTGGTCGTGCCGTCCAGTGCGCCCGCGACCCGCTGGCGCTCCAGCCGGATGCCGTCGCCCGCTGTTGCCGCGCCCGCTCCGGCATTGCCCCGGCCCTGAATCGTGCCGTCATTGACGATGTCA
>CALFFK010000081.1 GCA_937957975.1 uncultured Neomegalonema sp. | reverse complement strand
CTCCACAATCAATGGTTCGCCAGGAGCGCGGGTTTCGATGGGGGGCAGGTTGCCTGCCTTCACCTGTGGTAACAGAGATGGTGTTTCTACCGGCGTAAAGGCCCAGGCGGGTGCGGTGAACAGGACAGTTGCCACAATCAGGGCGCGGGTAATCGGGAATTTCATGCTTCCATCCGAACAAAATGGCGCGCATCAATCTCACGCAAGGGCAGGGGGGCGCGGCGGTCATAGCCGTAGGGTTCAGGCCATGTTTCAGGTTTGGCCCCGGCCCCCAGGGAAATTGCATTCAGGTCAAGCCGGTGATCCGGGTGAGGGTCGGGCGCGGCGGCCATCAATGCTTTGGTATAGGGATGTATAGGGGCTTCGAACAACACCTTTGCCGGAGCTTGCTCCACCACTGCCCCCCGGCACATCACGGCGATCTCATCGGCCAGATGCGATACAACGGCAAGATCGTGCGAGATGAACAGATAGCTTAACCCGAATTCCTCGCGCAGACTGTCCAGCAAGTCGAGTACCTGAGCCTGAACCGATACATCCAGCGCCGATGTTGGCTCGTCGCAGATAAGCAGCTTTGGTTCCAGCGCCAACGCGCGCGCTATGGCGATCCGCTGGCGTTGACCACCGGAAAAAGCATGGGGGTACCGGCTGAGATGTTCAGACGACAGGCCCACACGCTCCATCATGGCGACACTGCGGTCGCGCATCTCGTTCTGGTTGCAGAAATTATGCACCTTTAATGGTTCGGCGAGGATGTCCTGAATGGTCATGCGCGGGCTAAGTGACGAATAAGGGTCCTGGAATACGATCTGGACCTGCTCGCGGAAGCGCATCAACGCCTTGCCTTTCAGGCCATCCGCCGTGAAAGGGCCATCGCCCATACCCATATCATAAGTGATCCGCGCCCCAGGATCAGCCGTGGCATCACGCATAATGATACGCGCAAGAGTCGATTTTCCCGACCCGGATTCACCCACCAGCGCCACGGTTCCACCGCGCGGTACTGACAGGTTTACATCGCGCAGCGCGTGAATATCCTCAGACCCGACGCCGAACAGGCCACGCCCACGAGATACATAGGTCTTCGAGACGTTCTCGGCTTTTACGATCAGGTCGCTGGTCGGCGCGGGCGCATGGGCGCGGTCGGTATCAATGGCCGGGGCGGCGGCAATCAGACGCTTGAGATATGGATGCCTCGGTGTCGTGAGCAAGTCACGGGTCGGGCCGGATTCCATAACCTCCCCCTGCCGCATGACCGTAACATAATCGGCAATATTGGCCACAACTCCCAAATCATGCGTCACCAGCAAGACGGACATACCCGTTTCTTCCTGCCGCTTTTGCAACAGATCGAGAATCAATGCCTGTGTCGTCACATCCAGAGCTGTCGTTGGTTCGTCTGCGATCAACAGATTCGGGACGCAGATCGTTGCCATCGCGATCATCGCCCGCTGGCGCATCCCGCCCGATAGTTCGAAAGGATAGGAATCGAATGTGCGCGCAGGATCAGCGAAGCCAACACCTTCAAATGCCTCGATACATTGTTCACGGTGGTTTCGCGCATCCTTTTTGCTGTGCAGCGCCAGCATCTCGGAAACCTGTGCGCCGATAGTGTGAAACGGCGATAGGGAAGACATCGGCTCCTGGAAGATCATCGAGATTCCGTCACCACGGATTTGCCTCATCCGTCGTTGCGATACGCGCAGCAAATCTTCGGTATTTCCGTCGCCAAGGTGACAGCGGTAATCAATGCGTCCCCGTGTGATACTCGCGTTTCCGGCAAGCAATCCCATGATCGTGCGGCAGGTAACGCTCTTGCCCGACCCGGACTCCCCCACCAGTGCAAGGGTCTTTCCGGCGGGAATTGCCAAAGAGACACCCCGTACGACCTCTTGTTTGTGTTCACCCTTACCAAAGGCCACACCGAGATCAGAAACATGGAGAATTGTCTTGTTCATGGAAATCGACGCTAACCGCCAATCACCGTATGCGCCAGAGTTTTGGTAAGAACGCACTTGAAAGCTTACAGCTTTTGCGAAGCGCAGATTTCAAGCAGTAGCAGAAAAGGTTTCACATTAAAAAACGCCCCCACTTTCGCGGGGGCGGCAATAAAATCAAGTAAAAGCTGATAACCATACGAATACGGCGGTGTCGTCAGTGATCTTTTGGGATTCCCTTGTAGGCGAGATCACCCCAGACGCGCTTGACCGTCGCATCACGACGGCAACCGTTTCGATAGAGAGCATACCGAATTGGATTCTTTTTATAATAATCCTGATGGTACGTCTCTGCGGGGTAAAATTCTGCAGCTTCCAGAATCGGCGTTACTACCGTCCCGCGCAAGGATTTCGATTCGACAAGTTCCATTTTAGAGGCTGTTGCAGCCTCTTTCTGTTCTTCGTTAACAGTGAAGATCGCCGTTCGATAGGAGTCGCCTTTATCGCAAAACTGACCACTCGGATCGGTCGGATCAACGGAATGCCAGAAGGCGGTCAGAAGCTCATCATAGCTGACTTCTTCTGGATCATAGATGACGTGCAGGGCTTCGTAATGGCCTGTCGTCTCTGACCCGACCTGACGATAACTGGGGCGTTCTGTCTTTCCGCCAGTATAGCCCGACGTTGTTGCAACGACACCTGGTACTTTGTCGAAATCTGATTCGATGCACCAGAAGCAGCCACCGGCAAAGATCGCGACAGCCTGTCCGTCTTCTATTTCAGGCAGAGGCGCGTAATCGGCGGCGGCTACGGGGGCCGTGGCCAGTGCCGAGGCAATGCCGATCGCGGCGAAGATATTCCTAGAAGTCATAGGCAATTCCGTCCTTTTCCCAATCGCCGAAGCGTACAGGTTCGCGGCCTTTTGGCCCGCCATTTTCAGAGGGCAGAGCGAGGGTTTTCTGCTCCTCACGCCGCAATTCCGCTTCCGCCAGCGCACGGGTCGCGATCTCAGGATTTGGTTTCTTCGCGTTCATCCGTATGCCACTCGTATTGTTCCAGTGTCTTCCCATATAGTGCTTGTGGCTCAGGGTGAAAGGTAGGTACGGGGAGGAATCGCGTGAGTATGTTCAAGACCATGTTACTTCTGGCGTCGATGACGGCATTGCTGATGGTAGTCGGCTATGTGATCGGCGGTCCTTCGGGGACGATTTTGGCGCTGCTCTTTGCTACCATCACAAATCTGCTGGCGTGGTGGAAGTCGGATCAGATGGTTTTGAAGATGCATAAGGCCCGCCCCCTGGGGCCACAGGAAGCCCCGGATCTTATGCGTATTGTCGCGCGATTATCGCAGAACGCGGAAATACCTGTGCCTGCGATCTACCTGATCGATAAAGATCAGCCGAATGCCTTTGCAACCGGACGCAATCCTGACAATGCGGCCATTGCCATGACCACTGGCATCATTCGATTGCTGAATGCCGAAGAATTGGCCGGGGTAATCGCACATGAGATGGCGCATATCAAAAATCGAGACACGCTCATTATGACTGTTTCAGCGACGGTCGCCGGAGCGATTTCCATGATCGCACAATTTGGGTTATTCTTCGGGGGTGGCCGCGACCGGCCCATGGGGATGATGGGAACGATCCTGATGGCCATCCTTGCGCCGATGGCCGCCATGGTGATTCAGATGACAATCAGCCGAACCCGCGAATATGCGGCTGACCAAACTGGAGCAGAGATCTGTCGCAATCCAATGTGGTTGGCCAGCGCGCTGGTGAAGATTTCGAACAGCAATGTGATGCTGGTAACTGCTGAGCGGTTTCCGACCACTGCGCATCTTTTCATTCATAATCCACTAACCGTGCGTGGAACCGACTCGCTCTTTTCCACCCATCCCGATATCGGAAACCGGGTGGCAGAATTGCAGGAGCTTGCGCGTGAGATGGGACAAAATGTTATGACTCTACCAAAGGTTCTGCCGATGCCGCGCCTGTCACCCTGGGGGCGGCGGCGGGGCCAAAGTGATACGAAAGTTGCGCAACGCGATACGCGGACGCAATCCCCATGGCGTTAGCGGTTCCCGGTCTTGATGCCCGCCGTGCCGCCGTTGTAGCGCTTGATGCGGTGCTGGAACATGACAAGCCACTCGACACCGCATGGCGTGAAGCAAAAGTCGATACGCTCAAGGAGCGTGACGCCAAATTTGCACGGTTGCTGGTTCTGACTACGCTTCGGCGGCTTGGCTCCATTGATGCGGTAATCGATCATTTTGTTGCCAAGCGACCTGTCGGCAAAAACGGCCTCGCGGTTCAGATCATGCGGGTCGCGGGTGCGGAGCTGATGGCCCTCGACGGGGCCGCACATGCCGCTGTTGATATTGCCGTGCGCCTCGCCAAGCGCCAACCGGAGACCTTGCGCCTCGCGGGGATGGTCAATGCTGTTTGTCGCCGTATGGCTGATGAAGGGTGTCGCATGTTTGACGGGATCGATGCTGATGCAGTCGATACGCCTGCATGGCTGTGGGAACGCTTGAAGGCGGCCCATGGCGAGCCAACAGCTCGCGCCATCGCAGCCGCACATCGCCATGGCGCGCCACTCGATCTGCTGCCTGCGCGCAACCCGAAAAGCTGGGCTGAGCGGCTTGGTGGTACATTGACTCCTGCGAGGACGCTGCGGCTGGAAGGTGGATCAGTAACTGCCCTTGACGGTTATGACGAAGGCGAGTGGTGGGTGCAGGATTCTGCTGCAACCTTGCCTGCGCGCTTGCTGGGTGGCGTAAAGGGGAAGCGCATTCTTGATTTGTGCGCGGCCCCTGGTGGCAAGACGATGCAACTTGTCGCGATGGGAGCGGAGGTTACAGCACTCGACATTTCCGCCCCCCGTATGCGGCGGATGCGGGAAAACCTTCTGCGCACCCGGACCAGTGCGAAAGTGGTGATTGCTGATGCGCTTGATTGGACGCCGGACGGTGAATTCGACGCAATTCTTCTGGATGCACCATGCTCGGCAACTGGAACAATTCGGCGACATCCTGATTTGCCACACCTGAAATCGGGAGCGGTATTGTCGGCCCTGACACCATTACAGGATGCGTTGATGATGCGCGCGTGGGGCTGGCTCGCCTCCGGCGGTGCGTTAGTCTATGCGACATGCTCGCTATTGCCGGAGGAAGGGGAGGCGCGGATTGCTTCGTTTCTTTCCAGCCATCCTGATGCGCGCCTTGATCCGGTGGAGCCAATCGATGGAATTGGCCCGGAAATGATCTCTGATGGCATGTTGCGGACATTGCCATGCCATTGGCCTGATATTGGCGGACTGGATGGGTTTTTCGCGGCTCGTATCCGTAAGGGATGATCGGTTTTTTGTTTGATGCTCCCGGCGAAGCGATCCGGCAATATGGATCGTGGCCGATGATGATCGCTATCGCCGGATTTTTTCTTGGTGGTTTCGTTAAGGGAACAATTGGATTTGCCCTGCCGACTATCGCCGTGGCGGTAGGGGCGACTGTTTTGCCCCCGGAAGTCGCAGTCGCCTATCTCGCCGTGCCGAGCGTTGTTATGAATATTTGGCAAGGAGCGCGGGAAGGGTTGTCGGAAGCCTGGGAGACATTTCTTGAGTTTCGCGTTCTGATCGGGGTCATGCTCGTCACGTTATTCGCCTCGACGCAGCTATTGCCGTATCTTAATACGCGCGGATTCTCGCTCATCATGGGCATAGGATTGAGCGTGTTTTCGGTCGCGCAGTTGTTTGGCTGGCGGCCAACATCGCCACCGCGACCGGCGGCAGATATTACAGCGGGAATATCAGGAGGGTTCTTTGGCGGGATTTCCGGTGCGTGGGGCGTGCCGGTGTTGATGTTGCTTCTGTCGCTCAATATCCCCAAGAAGCGGTTTATCCGCACCTGTGCGGTGACGTTCCTGCTTGGATCTTTTCCGTTTATCGCCGGGCATATGACTACGGGTGTGTTAAACGTTCAGACGGCGGCGATTTCGGTATTGATGCTTTTGCCGGTCGGCATCGGGATGTGGTTGGGCCAGCAGGTTCAGGACCGTTTGGATGGCGAACGGCTACGCACTGTGATCCTGATTGTGCTGGTTCTTGCTGGTGCAAACTTTCTCAGGCAGGCGTTTTTCGCCGGATAATCCCGGTGACGATGTTGAGAATTATTGTCTCCGGGCCATGCGGTTTACCTGCTGCGCACCACACCATGACAAGCGTGAGTGGGTAGACAGCGATCCCGATGAGGGCTGTTGTTCCGAAAACGACAGCGGCGCTAGCCATGCCAGTAATTGGGGGCAGGCCGGATTGGGCGAAAAGAACGGCCACCGCCATTGCAAGCGTCGCTGCGAGAACGCGGGGCATCCAGCGCAATACCACCAACGCATTCGCCTGCATCAGGCGTAATGCGGCGCGCATGACAAGAAGGGCGTAAAGTGTGCTCATACCGGCCATGGCCCAGGCAGCACCAGTGAGGCCAAAACGGGAGGATGCCCACCATACCGCTGGCCCACCAACGATAATCGAGATGATCTGGAGCGGCGCGAGCTTGCGCGGATTGCCGGTGGCGATGATGACAGGCCAACAGAACGCCACTGAAGCCAACGCCAGACCATTTGCTGATAATACCCGCATTGGGGCGACAGAAGCTTCCCAGCCTTCCCCAAAGGCCAATCGGATGGCGGGTTCAGCCACCAGCGCAACTCCCACAGCAAAGGGAATTGCGATCAACATGGCCGCACCGTAGGCCGTGCTGAATTGCTCACGTAAGCCAGAGACATCATCTTGCAATTTGGCATAACCGGGCATGAAGGCACGGCGGAGCGGCATCGCAAATTCAGTCGAGACGAGGTTCGCCAGCTCCAGCGCAATTGTATAGAAACCGAGTGCTGTCAGGCCCAGTGTTTTGCCGAGGATAAAGGTATCGAGACGTTGTTGTGTGAAGCGCAGCAGATTGGTTGCAAGCATCCATTTCGAGAAACCGAAAATCTCTCCAAACGCCGCGAGGGAAATGCGCGGGCGATAGGCACTTAGGCCGTAGGAAGCGATCAGGGTCGCGATGGTTCCGGCTATCAAACCTGTCACCAGGGCACGGTAATCAGGCCAGATCGTCAAGGCCACGGTGACGCAGCAAACCGTGCTCGCCAGCTTTCGCACAGCGAGAAAGAGAAAATCACGCCGAAAATCGAAATCGCGTTGAAAGTCGGAAACGCCGGGATTGACGAAGCTGAACAGGATAAGCTGTGCCGCGACGGCGTAGGTGACAATTACAAGCCTGTCGTCGCCATAGAAAGCGGCCATCGGCCCCGCAGCCAGCAACGCAATGCTGGCAAGGATTACACCACGCAGGATCATCAGGGTGAAGACCGTGTCGTAGTGTTTTCGCTCCGGTTTTCGGTGTCTTACGATTGCGGCGTTCAGCGACATATCGCTCATTGCCTCGAACGCGCCAATAAAAGCGATGGTCAGGCCAACAACGCCGAAATCTGCTGGGGGCAACAGCCGCGCGACGATAATGACGTTGATAAGACCCGATAGCCGCATGACCATCCGCGCGCAGACCATCCACGCCGCGCCCCCCGCCATTTTACGCGAGATGCTTTGGCCGCTCATTCCGCAGCGATCTGCGCGGCAAGTTGCCCGGTTGCGCGGTCCAGAAATGGCCCCAAAGCGGTGAATTGCTCACGACGGGTCAAGCCTTCACGGACTCGCTCAGGCAGTGGGGCAATCCTGCCATGGGCGCGTTTTTCGCTGAGGAGAGCCGAGAGTTTGTTGGCCAAAATGCGCGGTTCGTTGGCGATTACGCCAAGGTTGCGGCGCAGGATCATCTGACCGACGACACCCGAAGCCCATCCCGTAGCGATCACAGGGCGGCGTGCGCCAATACATTCGAACAGCTTGCCGGGGACCGTACCCGCATCGCGTACGTCGTTCCATTGCAGCATCAACAGGGCATCCGTCGCGTATTGACGCTTCACGATTTCCGGGTGTGGCTCAGGGGGCAGGATTTTCAGGCAATCTTCGATTCCCGCCTCCTTGGCCATAACGATAGCCGGGTCAAGATCCTTGCCGAGCATCGTTACCTGCACGCGCTTTGCGTCGACGCCCAGAAGCGCAATGGCCTCGAAGATGGCGCGTGGATCGCGGCGACCGGGGTAGAGCGCACCGGCAAAGAGAAGTTCGATGCGATCTCTGCCAAGGGCCGGAGCGACATCCATCTCCAACGGATAATCTTCGGGATCGAATCCGTTCATGGCTATGGCGACTTTATCTGCGCCATACCGGGATTTATAATCTTCCATCCAAAGTGGTGAAACCGTAACGATTCCTGCGGCATCAGCGAGGGTCGCCGCTTCCTGTCGCCGGTCGAGCCTTTGTCGCCATTCCGGGTGGTTCGAATAGGCATCCAGCGCCCAGCGATCACGAAATTCTACTATAAAGGGGATTTTGACCATTGCTGCGATTTCGCGGGCGATGGGGGCCACTGAATGAGGCGGGCAAGTGGCGTAGACGAGATCCGGTACCCATTTATCAAACAGATCGCGTGCTGCCGAAAGAGCATAGGGCCGCCAGCCCGCGCGACGGTCTGGACGGCAGATCGCGGAATCGTAAAACGCACTCAGCTTTGACCGTAATCCAGAACGTGGAGGTATTGGTATTGTGGGTGCAGATAAAGGTATCGTTGGCGATTGCGACTGCAAATTCCTGCGCGAAGGTACAATCCGGTCCAGCACTTCGCCGGGAAGTGCACTCAGATCACGCCAGTCAGTTCGTGTGATTCTGGACTCTTCGATGTCAAGCGCATGGGCGACATGAGCTTGTGGATCACTGGCGCACAGCACGCGCACATCATGGCCTGATTCAATCAGGTACTTGGCGAATTTCGGCGCACGTGTGGCCGCAATCGGCGCATCCGGCGGGAAATGGAAGCTGAGAAGCAGTATCTTCACGAGGACTCACAATAGCCGGTGACAGGTTTCACATTGAATACACTGTCGCCCTTACCGTGGCGTTACGAGATGAGGTGGTAAGATCGCTAAGCGCGATATATTGCGCATGAAATGATATACTTACGGGTATTTCATATGTTTGTGTGCCGGGCGACCTGTAAGCCGGGTTCTGTTCCGCGTGTTGCCACGCATCGACGATCATTCCTCTGGGATGACGATTGCCCGTCACCTCTAGCAGTCTACCCGGACGGCACGCCGGGGCCAAGCGCCGGGTCGTTGCCGACCCATGCCATCCCTATTCGACCTTGCTCCCGGCGGGGCTTGCCATGCCCCCTTCGTTACCGAAGGGGCGGTGCGCTCTTACCGCACCGTTTCACCCTTACCGTACGTCCCCGAAGGGCGCATACGGCGGTTTGATTTCTGTGGCGCTGTCCCTGAAGGTGGCGAACCACCCCCGCCGGGCGTTACCCGGCGCCGAGGCCCCGTGGAGCCCGGACTTTCCTCGACTTCCGAAAAAGCCGCGACCGTCCAGCCACCCGACACGAGGGCGGGGTAGGGTAGAACGGGGTAAGGGTCAAGGTGGCTTTCGCCCTGATTGCC
Organism: uncultured Neomegalonema sp.; assembly: GCA_937957975.1. Taxonomy (GTDB): domain Bacteria; phylum Pseudomonadota; class Alphaproteobacteria; order Rhodobacterales; family Rhodobacteraceae; genus JAHDDY01. The sequence goes on along the minus strand of CALFFK010000081.1, from coordinate 3,123 downwards.
CGAAGTCGCGAGAGTGTAGAATTTGAAGACACTGCGAAGGCTCATTTTTTGAGGTATTGACTGATCTCATGCCTTTTCAAGCAGTGGCGCAGTGAAAAGAGCGTCAGGTTTGGCAAGTTTGGTTGCAGGGCATAGAGGAATCGTCCTGCGGCAAAGCGTATGACGCCGAAAGGCGACGATAAAATCCGGGATCAAACATGCAGTGCGCATCACTCTTGAATCAGAAAATAGCTGACGACGGACAAAGGTGCATTTGACAGTAGTGCAGATAAAATTTAAATATAGACGTCTGGGGTCAGCACGAACCTCGTGAGGCGCCAGCCAGATCCTGCATCCTTCCAATTCTATAATGTTACATGGGGGATGCTATCATGGCGTCGTACAATGAAATTTCCATATCAACCTTGGCTCGTTTGGTAGGGACACCTGATTGTCCTGTTTTGCTCGATGTGCGTATCGACGAAGATTTTAATGACGATCCAAAGTTGATTCCGGGTGCTTACCGCCACCCGTTTACAAAAGTCCTTGATCTCGTAGGTGCCCTCAAGGGCAAGTCGGTTATCGTATACTGCCAAAAAGGTTTGAAAATAAGTCAGGGCGCGGCTGCTATTTTGCGTAACGGCGGTGTTCATGCCGAAGTTCTTGAAGGCGGCCAATTTGCCTGGCGCGATGCAGAACTTCCAATGGTCGCAGCAGAAAAGTTACCACCACTGGATACATTCGGGCGTACTGTTTGGGTCACACGGCATAGGCCAAAGATAGACCGCATTGCCTGTCCATGGCTCATTCGAAGGTTCGTTGATCCAAAGGCACAGATATTGTTTGTTGCCGCTTCACAGGTGAACAATGTTGCGGAGCGGTTTGATGCTACACCCTTCGACATTGAAGGTGTATTCTGGACCCACCGGGGTGAGACATGCACATTCGATACAATGATCGAAGAGTTTGGCATTGGAAACGATGCCCTGGAAAAACTCGCACTTATCGTGAGGGGGGCTGATACCAACAACCATGATCTGGCACCGGAAGCGGCAGGACTTTTGGCGGCTTCATTGGGTTTGTCCCGGATGTACCGTGATGATCTTGAGCAACTTGAGGCCGGTATGATGCTTTACGATGCATTCTATCGATGGGCCAGAGACGCTACAGACGAAGGACACGACTGGCCGCCCATTTCGACAAAGCCTGGATCGTGACCAACATGAATGAAGTTCCAGCGCACGCCAGGCCATCTTTGGGTGATGCGACGCGTGTCTGGTGGAAGATTGGTATCCTGTCTTTTGGTGGCCCCGCTGCGCAAATCGCCCTCATGCACAAAGAGGTCGTCGAGGAACGCGAATGGTTGTCCGAGCAGCAATTTCTCAATGCCTTGAGCTTTTGCATGTTGCTGCCCGGCCCTGAGGCTATGCAATTGGCGACATATGCCGGTTGGCGATTGCATGGCACTTTGGGTGGGCTGATCGCCGGATTGCTGTTTGTCATCCCCGGAGCCGGGGTGATTATGACTCTGGCCGCAATCTACTGTATTTTTGGAAACGTGCCTCTGGTCGAAGCGCTGTTCTATGGAATTAAAGCCGCCGTTCTGGTGATCGTGGTCGAGGCCTTGTTGCGTGTCGCAAGGAAGGCTCTTTCGCACAAATTACACTGGATAATCGCGGGGTTTGCCTTCATCGGAATTTTCTTCTTCTCTATTCCCTATCCGCTGATCGTCTTGATGGCAGGCCTCTTTGGTTGGTTCCTTGGAGCCAAGGAAGAAGAGCGGCACATAATCGATATGGCGCATGTATCGGCACGCAAGACGTTCAAAACAATTGTTTGCTGGCTTGCGATCTGGTTGCTCCCCCTTCTGGTTCTGGCGTGGCTCGGTGCCCCGGACATTCTCGTCGAAGTTGGCAAATTTTTTTCTACCCTGGCCATCGTTACGTTTGGCGGTGCTTACGCGGTTCTTGCCTACATGGCTCAAGACGTCGTGGTTCAGTTTGGATGGCTGACCGCAGGGGAAATGGTCGATGCGTTGGGTTTGGCAGAAACAACACCTGGTCCACTAATCCTCGTGACACAGTTCGTCGGGTTTCTGGCTGGATTTAGAGAAGGTGGTTTTGTCTTTGGATTAGCGGCTGCCGCAGTAACACTCTGGGTCACTTTTGCGCCGTGCTTTCTTTGGATATTTGCAGGAGCCCCGTACATCGAATGGATTTCAAATCAACCAAAGCTGAAAGGGGCTCTCAAAGCAATTACAGCCGCAGTAGTGGGGGTCATTCTAAATCTCTCGATCTGGTTCGCACTGCATGTGCTGTTTACCTCTGTCAGCCGCCAGCAACTGGGGCCAGTGACGCTCTGGCGTCCTGACTTCGCCACGATCGAATGGCTCGCTTTGGTTTTGTTTTTCTTCAGTTGTTTTTTGGCGTTTCGGCTGCATTGGAGCATCATTAAGATACTGGCGCTTTCTTCATTTCTTGGTGCCGGGTTGCGATTGCTTCTATGAAGGACTGATCATCAGGGAACAGCAGTGCATTCGCACGACGCACAACCAGACCATTCGCCTTGCGCTGGCAAACCAGACCTTCCCGAACCTGACGATCATCCGGCTCCAAACTGAATTGCGAAATCCTGCTCATCAGAAGATGAGTGAAACAAAAATCGAGTCTTTTCAAAGGCGGGGATATTCTAGAGTCTGAGTATATTTCAAATATACTCGTTCCACCGAATTCCCCGGTGTCACGACGCTGGAAATCCGCTGCGCCCCGGCAGGATGAACACCAGCCAGTTCGGCAACATGAGTATTAAATGGTGCCCGGGGGGAGCACAGAACACGATATTCAGCCATATTCACTGATAATCAGATTTCGTCACTTATCATTGAATTTGCTCAATAAATGCCGCATACCGTTACTCAACGTTAATCATGGATCGTCACTTTTCGTTCCCCCCTATCAAGATGTAGTGGGGGGACAGGTGGGGGGACAGAGATTGGAGCGGTTCGGATGGTGGCACTCAACAGGCTCTCGGCAAAGGCAGTGGAGAACGCCGTTGAAGGGAAGTATTACGACGGCGGCGGATTGTTCTTGCGGGTCGCTGCAAACGGGGCTGCACGGTGGGTCTATCGGTTTCGTCTGCATGGCA
>CALFFK010000080.1 GCA_937957975.1 uncultured Neomegalonema sp. | reverse complement strand
GGTTGCTTGTTGGTTCGCTGGTGATGGCGGTGCGATCCTATATGCGGATGCATGACTGGATGCTTCGTGATGGCGGGAACACGTCTGACGGCCCCTTCGGATTTTTTGGCTCGACTGCGAAACCGTTGATCGCCCTGATGGTCCTTGGCCTGATCACGGTGAGTTGGGAGAAAACCGAAGGCCCGGTTCTGAACGGTTCAGCCTTCCCGATCTATAGTGCCGACCTTTATCGCCTTGAATTCGTGCAGTTGCCTGACGATTGGGAACCTCGTGACCTCGCGTGGCAGAGCCACGAGCGGACAAACCGCGAGACGGTTGAGAAGGAAATCCGGCGCGATCCGCCCGACGGGCTTGAGAAGGACGCGGAGGGTGGGTTTGATCCCGATGCCTTCGATAAAGCCGTCATGGCGCGATTGAAGGAAGGGTTCAGGAAACGCCGTGACGTGGCCATAGCCCGCCTTCGCAAAGACGATTGGACGCAAGTGGACCTACGCCATGCTAACCTGCAGGAAGCCAACCTTTCTGGATTGGATTTGCGGGGCGCGCAAATGGAGGGAGCGGACCTCTCATTGGCGCAAATGGAGGGGGCGGACTTCAGAGAGGCGCAAATGGAGAGTGCAGATCTCAGAAGGGCGCAAATGGAGGGGGCGATCCTCCTTGAGGCGCAAATGGAGGGGGCGGTCCTCAAAGAGGCGTCGTTTAAATCAGCAAAGCTGACATCGGCGCACATGGACTCTGTCGAAGCCAGCTCTGCTGATTTTACCGGGGCGACCGGGATGACGCAAGAGATGGTGGCGGGGATGTTCGGAAATGCCGCGACGATCCTGCCCGATGGTCTGAAACGTCCAACGCATTGGCCGACGGAAGAACTGGATTGGAGGGAGTCGCACAACCGCTATTGCGCATGGATGAAGGGGAGGGGGCAGGAGTCGCGGTTCTGCCCCAGTTAGCGCCAGTTCCGCAGAGTTGCGGCCCGGTAAGGGATCACCCCCTGCAAAGCGACGGACAGGCTTTTCATGCCGCCCGCTACTCTCTATGACCATTGCCGAACACAAGGGTCTATTCATGCTCATCTATAAAATATGCTCCATTGCGCTGTGGCGCGAAGCGGAGGCGAAGGGGCAGCTTGACGGCGCGCCCGTCGATCTCGCCGATGGCTTCATTCATTTCTCGACCGCCGAACAGGTTGCCGAAACGGCGGCAAAGCATTTTGCGGGGCAGGGCGACCTGCTGCTCATCGCGATTGAGGCGGATGTGTTTGGGGATGCCCTGAAATGGGAGCCATCGCGCGGTGGCGCGCTGTTCCCGCATCTTTATCGCCCGCTCAAAACCGATGAAACCCACTGGACCCGCCCCATGCCCCTTGGTGAAGACGGTATCCACGCGATAGACCTGCGCTCATGATCCAGAATTTTGGCCTCAAAGCCCTGCAACGCATGGACCCCGAAAAGGCGCATGGCCTTGCCCTGCGTGCGCTGCGTTCGGGCATGGTTGCCAAATGGTCCGACCCTGTGCCCACGATCCTGCGCAACCGTGTTCTCGGTTTTGATCTGACGCATCCTGTGGGTATCGCCGCCGGGTTCGACAAGAACGCCGAAGCCGTTACTCCCTTGCTCGATACCGGCTTTTCCTTCGTCGAAGTCGGCGCCGTCACGCCCAGGGCGCAAGCGGGCAACGCCCGGCCCCGCATGTTTCGCCTTGCCTCCGACCGCGCGGCGATCAATCGCTATGGCTTTAACAATGACGGGATGGAAGCGATCCGCGAGCGCCTCATCGCCCGGCGGCGTGGCGGTATCGTTGGCGTCAATCTCGGCGCGAACAAGGATTCCCCTGATCGTGCGGGAGATTACGGCACGGTCCTGCGCCATCTGGCCCCGTGGGTCGATTTTGCCACGGTCAATGTCTCCTCACCCAATACCGTCGGCTTGCGCGATATGCAGGCGCGTGAGGCGCTGGAGGATGTATTGGCCCGCACCCTCGCTGTGCGTGACGAGGTGGCCCCGCGCGTCAGGCTTTTGCTGAAAATCGCCCCGGACCTGACCGACGCCCGGATAGAAGACGTGGCCGAAATCGCGCTGGCCACTGGTATCGACGGCATCATCGCCACCAATACCACCCTGTCGCGCGACGGCGTGCGCCATCCGGCAAGGGCCGAGGCCGGTGGCCTGTCGGGCGCGCCCCTGATGACCCGCTCTACCCGTGTTCTCGCGCGCCTTGCCACCCGTACCGAAGGCCGTATCACCCTCATTGGCGTGGGCGGTATTTCCAGCGGTGCAGACGCCTATGCCAAGATCAGGGCCGGGGCGTCCGCCGTGCAACTCTACACCGCCCTTGCCTATGAAGGCCCGACCCTTGTGCGCACCATTGCGCTGGATCTCGCCCGTTTGCTGGAGCGGGACGGGTTTACTCGTATTGCTCAGGCGGTTGGCATTGATACTTTCCGCTCCACACCCGGATAAGCCAGCAACAACGTTCCCGCCCGCAGCGCAAACATTGCATAAAGCGCGGCCCATATCCCGTGGTTCCCAAAGGTTTCCGCCAGCCATACACTCAGCGGAAAATACACAAGCGCCGTTGCAATCATCGCATTGCGCATCGCGGCGCTGGCCGTGGCCCCGATGAAGATGCCGTCAAGCTGATAACAGGCGAATCCGGCAATCGGCGCAAAGGTGGCCCATGGCGCGTAGATCGCCGCCATCTCTCGCACTTCCGGCAAATCGGTGAGCAGCGCGATGAGCGTATCGCGAAACAGGAAGAACAACAGCGAAACCGCGAGTGCCAATCCGCCCGACCACAGGCTCGTCATCACCGCCCCGCGTCGGAATGTTGCCCGATTCCCTGCGCCCTTGGCCTGCCCCACCAGCGTTTCCGCCGCCATCGCAAAGCCATCCAGGCCATAGGAAGAGATCGCAAGAAGCTGTAGCAATACAACATTTGCGGCGAGGATCGTTTCCCCTTGCTGCGCCCCCAGCCGCGTGATCCACGCAAAGCTGAGTGTCAGCAATGCAGAGCGAATGAAAATATCCCGGTTCAGGGTCATCACCCGCACCAGTTCTTCCCGCTTCAGGATGCGGGGCCAGTCTGGCAGCCAATCGGGCATCAGCACCCTGCGCCGCTGTCGCGCCATCCAGAGGCCGTAGGCAAGCCCCAGGGCAGAGGCCAGAACAGTCGCCCCCGCCACTCCCACCAGTCCGTATCCAAGCCACCACCCGAAAATCAGGCTGAGGGCGATATTCGATAGTGTTGTGACAAGCTGTTGACGAAACAGAAGATGCGTCTTTTCCTGCCCCGCGAACCAGCCAAGAACCGCATAATTGGCCAGCTCAAACGGCGCACCCCATATGCGGACCATAAAATAGGTCGAGGCAGCGGTTTGCGATTCCGCCCCGCTCTCGAAAAAGCGCATGGCCAGCGCAAGAATTGGCCCTTGCATGATAATCAGGCCCAGCGCGATGGTCAGGGCAATTACCAGCGTTCGCGCCAGCGTGTTGAGCACCCGCCGCGAATCCCCTGCACCCAACGCCTGCGCCGTCAGACCCGAACAGCCCATCTGCAAAAAATTGAACGCCAGAAAGGCCATCGAGAAGATGGCCGCCCCGATCCCCACGCCCCCCAGTGCCGCCTGTGACCCCACATTGCCGATAATCGCTGTGTCCACTGCCCCTTGCAGCGGCACAGTCGCATTCGACAACACAACCGGAAGGGCGATGGCGAGGATGCGCGGCCCCGTGATGGCGCGGGCCTCTGTCACGATCCGTTGCTGGTCAGCAGGAAATTCCCATGGGCGGCGGCGATCAGTTTCGTGCGTTCTTCCTGCCACGCCTCGATTCGCACATTGGCTACCCGGCGGCCCCGCCGTTGCACGATGGCGCGGGCGTAGGTGTCGAGTGGTTTGCCTGAACGCAGGTAATCAAACGTGATGTCTATGGGTTTTGGCATGACCGGCGCATAATCCTCCGGTAGCGCGCCCTCCGCCTCGTCCTTCAGCATCGTGTCGCACACGAGTTGCGCCACCGCCGTAATCTCCAGAAACGCCCCCGTGGCCCCACCATGCAAGGCGGGCAGTAACGGATTGCCGATCAGGTCTGGTTTGTAGGGCATCAATGCCGTGATCTCATCGCCCCGCCGCTCGAACATCAGCCCCAGAAAGCGGATGTAGGGGATCGAAGTCGAAAGGCAGTCCAGCATGTTGCTCCGCGCATTTGCCCCGTTCATGGTTTCTTCTCCGGCTTATGTTCGACGATGAACGCGGCTGACGCCGTTGCCACTGGTTTTTCGCGTCCTTCCGTCCAGGCGAGCGCGCGCACGAAGGCAACAGAACGGGTAACGCGATAGCATTCTGCATGGGCGTAGACGTCCTGCCCCGGTGTGGCGGGCCGCATATAATCGATTCGCAGGTCAAGGGTCGCCGTTGATACAATCCTCTTGGCCTTACTGGCGAAAACGGCTGCACCACAGCAGGTATCGAGCAATGCAGTGATTGCCCCGCCACCCAATACACCCGTTGCAACGTCACCGACCAACGCCTCGGAATAAGGCAGCATCATCGTTGCCTCACCATCGTCGGCGGAGATCAGTTGCATTCCCATCGCCGCAGAATGGGGTATGCCTACGAGCACTGTTCCGGGGCCATCCGGTGTTGCGACCCCTTCGGTCAATCGTTTGCTGAGGTCCGTCATCGTTACATACCACCTTTTATACAGGCTCACGCGATACCGGCCGGATGCTGCGTTGTCGAGACAATGCCCAAAAAGGAGTGGGCGGTTACATGGGCCGAAAATGCAACGAAGGCCCGGCGATCAAATCGCCGGGCCTTCGTTGTCGTGATGTTTTTGAGGTGTTCAGCCGAGGAAGGTCTTCCAGATAAAGAACCCTGCCGCTGCCACTACTGAAACCACTATATAAGGCAAGGATTTTCGTATCTTGTTGGGCTGGCTCTGGCCGTCTTCGTCTTCCTCGTTGAGGACAGCTTTCTTGCGCTTTGAAGATTTTTTCGCACGTTTTTCCGTGGGCTCTTCAGGCATATCGAAAGCGGCCATCAGATCGTCTTCATCATCCTCGTCCATCTCGTCCAGTATGTCGGGGTCAACTGGCTCAGCTTTCTTCGCCGCTTTTTTCATGCCGAGTATATTGCCGAGCATTCCGCCTCTGGATTCCGATTCTTCCGGCGCTTCGACAGGGCGGTCGCGCATCTTGCGCCGCAGATTCTGGATAGAAGGTGTACCTTCTCCTTCGACGAAAACGTTCTCGAAATCCTCATCCAACCGCGACTTGCGAGCGCGATTGCGACGGCGACCACGGGCACCTGGAACGACGCTAAGGCCCGCATCATTGTTTTCGTCGTCATCGTCATCGTCGAGATCGAGTGCAGGCTCCGGTGTAATTTTTGCCTGTTTACGAGGCTTAATCTTTGCTTCTGCTGTCTCCGTGATGGCATCGACATCGGCGCGCAGGCTGCGTGTGGCGGGTTCTTGCGGCTTTGTCGTGGTGCTGTCTTCCTCAACCATGCTTTCGCGTGCTTGTTCGAGCTGTTCCATCCGACGCTTTACCGTCTTTGATGGTTGCCATTTTTTCGTTCCAACACGGCGTCCATCACCCGGATTGTTGATGATACGGGTTTCTGTTGCGGCAGCATGACCGTCGAATTCGCTTTCTGCAGCTTTTGCAATCCGGTCAAATATATCCATCGAACCCGATTCCTTCCTGGCTTTGAGTTCTCTCTCGGCGCGTGCGATGTAGGGTGCAACGCTGTCGTCCGTAATGGCTTCGTCCATGGCAGGAGGAGCGGCTGCCAATGCGACGCTTGCAATCGTTTGATTTGACATGCGCGATTCCAGCCCATCAATCCGTTCGGCGATGAGGCCGAGTGCATGTCCGATCTTGGTCAGGGCATCGTCATAGCGGCTCTCGGACGTGGTGAGTTTTTCGTTCAGCACGTTGATTGCCTGTAAACCAAGCAGGTTTGGCGATGAATCGTCCTGCTGGTGTGTGGCATCCGGCTTCTCTGTCGGGGCGCTGTCTTCCTCGATCATGGAGTCGCTCCCGACAAGGTCTTCCGATGGCGAATCGGATGATGTGGCGAAGGGTGCGTCGATCAGATTGTCGGTTTCTTGCCGTTTTTCGACAACTGAACCGTCCACTTCCGGGTTCAAGGCCGTCACGGTGGGCGCATCATCCATGCTCTTGTCGTCCTCGATCTCTGCGCTCTTGTGGTCGTCTTCGGAGCGGAACCCAATGGTATTGGATGGCAATTCCTTGTCGCGAGAATTGTCAAAGGCAGTTAGGTCTGTGGTCGGGTTGATCCATTCGTCGATCTGTTCATCGCGCAGCGTGGCGTCGATCCGCTCATCATTCTGTGCAGTGTCGATCCAGTCATCGTCGCGTTCTGCTTCAGCCTCGGCTAGCGCGTTTACCAACTCATCGACGTCAGATTCCAGCGTGTCCTCCACAGGATTCGCATCATCTTCCAGTTCTTCGACGACTGATTCTTCTTCGACGACTGATTCGATGGTCCGGGAGAAGTAATCGGAGCCAGTCTCTGGCTTCGTTGTTCGATCTGCGTCAGGAGCGTGCATCACCGGCCCTATTCCGACGGTTTCCGCGCCTTTGGCATCTTTTCCTGGGGTCTGTTTAAGAGGCTCGCCTTGGATCATGACCAGTGTTTCCGCACATAACTCCGGGACGGTGCCTTGCAGATGGCAACCAGAACTGATCTCTAGGCCATACGTCTTTAGAATTGATTGATTGTGGAATAGTTGCCACTTTGAATGGCATCCTTATAAGTATGTTGACGTTAACGTAAGCGTCATATATGGCCATGACTATGGATGGTTCAATGAACATAGAATCTGACGCGGCTCAGACCTTCACAGTGACCCAGCTCTGTAGGGAGTTCGATGTCACTCCTCGCGCCCTACGCTTCTATGAAGCCAAGGGTTTGCTCTACCCTGCACGCGAAGGAATGCGGCGGCGGTTCGATCAACGTGATCGTGCGCGACTTGCGTTGATCCTGCGTGGCAAGCGGTTTGGGTTCAGTCTCGCCGAAATCGGCGAATTGCTGGACCTGTACGACGCCGATAACACCCAGGTTTCGCAACTGACTCGTACGATGGAAGTCGCTGACCGTCGGCTGGATGCCATGCGCCGGCAGCGGGATGAACTGACCATAGCTATCGAAGAATTGCAGAAGCAAATTAACCTCGTGGGTACGATGCTCGACGAAAAGAAGACGGACTGACCGAAACACTTTTGAGTTTCCCTCGCCCCAGCGACGATTTTTTGTCGCTCCTATGACCTACCGGGAGAACCCCATGGCAATTTATCAAGCCCCTGTCCGTGACGCCCAGTTCGTCCTCCACGAAGTTCTGCGCGTGCAGGACGCCAGCGACATCAAGGGATATGAAGACCTTACTGACGATATGACGACCGCTATTCTGGGTGAGGCGGGGAAGATCGCCTCAGAAGTTCTGCTTCCGATCAACGAAGCCGGCGACAAGCAGGGCTGTACTTTGGAAAACGGTGTTGTCCGCACCCCCGATGGATACAAGGAAGCCTATCAGGCCCAATGCGAAGGGGGCTGGCCGGGTATCGATCTGCCGGAAGAATATGGCGGGCAGGGGATGCCTTATCTCGTCAATGCGGTTGTCGGCGAGTTCGCCTCTTCCGCCGCCATGGCGTTCTCCATGTATCAGGGGCTGACCCACGGTGCGATCAAGGCGATTGAAGGCTTTGGCTCGGAAGAGCAGAAAAATATGTATCTGCCCAAGATGGTTTCCGGCGCATGGACCGGTACCATGAACCTGACCGAACCGCATTGCGGCACGGATCTGGGCTTGCTGCGCTCAAAAGCAGAGCCAAACGGCGATGGCTCCTTCAAGGTTAGCGGGCAGAAGATTTTCATTTCCTCCGGCGAGCACGACATGAGCGAGAATATCGTTCACCTGGTCCTCGCGAAAATTCCGGGCGGGCCGGAGGGAGTGAAAGGTATTTCGTTGTTTGTGGTGCCGAAATTCCTGCCCAATGAGGATGGCTCGCTTGGTGAGCGCAATTCGCTTTCCTGCGGTAAGCTCGAAGAAAAGATGGGCATCCACGGCAATTCGACTTGCGTGATGAACTATGATGAGGCCACCGGCTGGCTCATCGGTGAGGAACACAAGGGCTTGCGCGCAATGTTCCTGATGATGAATGAAGCGCGGTTGCTCGTAGGGATGCAGGGTCTTAGCCAAGCCTCCATCGCGTATCAGAACGCTGTAGAATATGCGAAAGATCGCCTTCAGGGGCGCGCACTGGATGGAGATAAGTTCCCCGATCAGAAAGCCGATCCGTTGATGGTGCATCCCGATATTCGCCGGATGCTGATGGATGCGAAATCCTTTGTCGAGGGGGGGCGCGCCTTTTACTATTGGGCATCGACCCTGATCGACGAAGAAGCCCATCATTCCGACGAAAAGACCCGCGATGAAGCCGGTTTGCTCATTGCCCTGCTTACGCCTGTGGTTAAAGGTTTCCTGACCGACAAGGGCTTTGATACTACCGTGACCATGCAACAGGTCTTTGGTGGCCACGGTTATACCGAGGATTGGTCACAGTCGCAGTTTGTGCGCGATGCGCGTATCGCCATGATCTATGAGGGCGCAAATGGCGTTCAGGCTCTTGACCTCATCGGTCGCAAGCTGCCCCAAAAGGGCGGTGCGGGGGTGCAGACATTCTTCGGCATGGTCAAGGATTTCTGCAAGGAGAACGGCGATGGTGATATGGCCGAATTCTGTGATCCGCTGAAAGAAGCATCCAAAGAGCTTCAGGAAGCCGTCATGTGGTTTATGCAGCACGGCATGAAAGACCCCAACGAAGCGGCGGCTGGCTCCAACGATTTCCTTCACCTCTTCGGGTACACGGCCATCGGTTATATGTGGGCAAAGATGGCGAAGGTCGCGCAGGAAGCACTGGCCAACAACGCCGATGATCCCGCTTTCTACGAAGCCAAGCTGATCACGGCCCGCTACTACATGCAGCGGGTGATGCCCATGACCGCGACGCACCTTGCCCGGATCAAGGCAGGTGGTGGGTCCATGATGGCCCTTGATGCGGCGTCGTTCTGATCTTGCGTTGAGTGCAATACTGCTCGCCGGGTGTTCCGGCGAGCCGTCCCATATTCCTCCGCTGTGGCAGCTTCCTGTCGCGACAGTGTCTTCGGCCTTCGAGAACGCGCGCTATGATGTGAAGCGGAGCAGGGTTAAGGAACTGGTTTCCCTGCACCGCGATACCATTGCGGCAGAGATTGACGCGGGCGGCGGGGCGCAATTGACCGAAGCGATGGAGGCGGCGGGAGTGCCCGATGTGGTTCGCCCCACGCTTTTGGCCGAGTTGCAGGGGCATCCTGAGATATATCGCGAAGGGCGAGGATTGAAGATCGAGCCTGTCACGGTCGCCTTGATGGTTCATGGGAACTGAGCGGGGAAAGAATTATGTACGAAGTCATTGGCCACCCCAATACCCGTGCGATCCGGTTGATCTGGATGCTCGAAGAACTGGGCGCACCCTACCGCGTATCGCCCATCCTGCCCCAGACCGACGAGGCCCGTGCTGTCAACCCCAGCGGCAAGCTGCCGGTTCTGCGGGACCGTAGCGGTAATGGCGATCTTACCATCCCGGACTCGTTGGCCGCCCTGCATTATTTGGCCGAAAAACACGCCGCCTTTATCCCCGATCCCGGCACGGCAGAGCGTGCGCGCCATGACGTTTTCCTCTTCACGATCCTTGACGAGCTGGAAGGCCCGCTCTGGACCAAGGCAAAGCACAGCTTTGTCCTGCCGGAAAACCTGCGTGTTGAAGGCATCGGTGAGACCGCCAGGAAGGAATATGAGCGTGGTCTGAAAAACCTTGCCGCCCGCCTTGGCGATACTGATTATCTCGTCGATTCCGGTTTCACGATTGCCGACATCCTGCTCGGCCATATCACCCGTTGGGCCGCAAAAGCGAAATTCCCCGGAACCGCCGATCCCCGGCTGAGCGCCCTGATTGCCCGCATCCACGCCCGTCCCGCGCTGAAAGCGGCGGATGCGAAGAAGTACGCTGCCTGAAAGGCATTTATTGACACTGTGAAACCGGACGCGATGATCACCAGGGGACTATTGGGACCGCAGGAGAACAGCACTATGGCCGAATATCAACTTCACTGCTTCGCCCAATCGGGCCACTCCTATAAGGCTGCGCTCATGCTCGCGCTGTGCGATGCAGATTGGGAGCCGGTTTTCGTTGATTTCTTCAATGGCGGGGGGCGCAGTCCTGAATTTCGCGAAATCAACCCGATGGCTGAATGCCCGGTACTGGTGCATGGCGATGTGACCTTGTCGCAATCGGGGGTCATGCTCGATTACCTGTCGAAAAAATTCGGCAAATTCGGCGCGCAGACCGAAGAAGAACACCGTGAAATCCTGCGTTGGATTTTGTTCGAAAACCACAAGCTCAACAGCTTTCAGGGCATTTACCGCTTTATGCTCAACTGGGCGCCTGCACCGGCGCGCAGCGACGACGTGAATGCTTTTATGAAAGGTCGCGCTCTTGGTGCCATGAAGGTACTGGACGGCCATCTGGCGAGCCGTGACTGGGTTGCTGCCGACCGTGCCACCATCGCTGACGTGGCGTGCTCAGGCTACCTTTTCTATCCGCGCGAGGAATTCGGCTGGACCGAGGACGAGCACTTCCTAAATATCGAGGCATGGCAGGAGCGCGTCAAATCACTGCCCGGTTGGAAACACCCTTATGATCTGATGCCGGGGCATCCGATGGGGTCAACCTGATTGCCGATCATTCTAGCCAAACCGTCGCGTCCGTGCGGCGAGGGAGAAGACCATGACTGAAGCTTATATCTATGACAGTGTTCGTACCCCACGCGGCAAGGGCAAGAAAGACGGCTCGTTGCACGAGGTCACGTCGCTCAAATGCGCCGCAACTGTTCTGGAGGCGCTACGCGATCGCAATGATCTCGACACGTCGCTTATTGAAGATGTAATTCTTGGTTGCGTAACCGCCGTTGGCGAGCAAGGCGGCGAAATCGCCCGTAATGCCGTCATTCAGGCCGATTATGACGAGAGCGTACCGGGCCTTCACATCAACCGTTTCTGCGCATCCGGTCTGGAGGCTGTGAACCTCGCCGCCAATCAGATAAGAGGCGGCGCGGGTGAGTTGTACGTCGCAGGGGGTGTTGAGATGATGAGCCGCGTCCCTATGGGGTCCGACGGCTTTCCCATCGCCATTGATCCGGTTCCGGCCATGAAATCCTATTTTGTGCCACAGGGGATCTCCGCCGACATCATCGCCACGAAATACGGTTTCAGCCGCGACGATTGCGATGCGTTCGCTGTCGAAAGCCAAAAACGTGCGGCGGCTGCGTGGGAGGCGAAACGCTTTGCCGGATCAATCGTGCCTGTCAAGGACATGAACGGCGTAACGATCCTGGACCACGACGAATATATGCGGCCGGGTACTGACATGCAGTCCCTTGGCGGCCTGAAAGCCAGCTTCAAGGACATGGGTGAGAATATGCCCGGTTTTGATGCTGTGGCCTTGCTCAAATACCCTGACCTTGAGCGTGTGAACCACGTTCATCACGCGGGCAATTCCTCCGGCATCGTGGATGGCGCAGCCGCATTATTGATCGGTTCAAGGGAAGCGGGCGAGCGCATGGGGCTCAAGCCCCGCGCACGCATCAAACACACCGCGAAGATCGGTACTGACCCTACCATTATGCTCACCGGCCCGGTTCCTGTGACCGAAAAGGTACTGGCGGAAACCGGCATGACCATCGCTGATTTCGATCTGTTTGAAGTCAACGAAGCCTTCGCCTCTGTTGTATTGCGTTTCATGCAGGCGTTTGACGCTGATCCTGCCAAACTGAACCCCAATGGCGGTTCAATCGCGATGGGCCACCCCCTTGGCGCAACCGGCGCGATGATAATCGGCACTGCATTGGACGAATTGGAACGTACCGGCGCTGGAACGGCCCTTTGCACCCTCTGCGTCGCCTCCGGCATGGGCGCTTCGACGATAATCGAGCGGGTGTGATATATGCGTTCGCTATCGCCCGAAACCACCCCTTCGCTGATGGAAACAAGCGGACGGCGTTTGTCGCCGCCGCATTCTTTCTGCGAATAAGCGCGATGCGTGTCAAGACTGCTCAACGGGACTTCGTAGATACCGTTCTCGCCCTCGCCGCCGGAACCCTATCCGAAACTGACTTCGCCGAATGGCCGCGTGCGAATATCGCGCCTCAAGAATAACCCGACAGGGAGAAGACAAATGACCAACTGGAAATACGAAACCGACGGCGATGTCGCGATTATTACGTGGGACATGGAAGATCGTTCCATGAACGTGATGACGGCGGATGTGATCCGTGAACTGGATGCTGCCGTGGATAAGGTGCTGGCTGATGATACGCTGAAAGGCGCGGTCATCACATCGGCCAAGAACGACATGGGCGGCGGGGTCGATTTGACCATGCTGGCCGAAATCAAGGCCACTGCTGCGAAAGAGGGCGGCAATGTCGGCGAGGCGCTATTTGGCTTTGTCTGGGCGCTACACTCCCTTTATCGCAAGATCGAGGTTGCCGGAGCCGACCCCAAGACCAAAAAAGGTGGCAAGGTCTTTGCCGCCGCCACCCCCGGCACGGCGCTGGGTGGTGTGTTCGAGCTGCTGCTTGCCTGTCATCGCCGGTTTGCGGCGGACAATGAGAAAGCCAAGCTTGGCCTGCCCGAAACCCTCGTCGGCCTCTTCCCCGGTGCGGGCGGTACGACGCGATTGGTTCGGATGCTTGGCGTGATGGGAGCCGCAGATTACCTGCTGCAAGGCAAGCTGGTGAATCCAAAGAAAGCCAAGGCAGGTCTTCTGATCGATGAGATCGTTCCGCAGGGTGAATTGGTCGCCAAGGCCGTAGAATGGGTCAAGGCCTCATCTGAATCCGATGCAGTCAAGCCCTGGGATCAGAAGGGCTTCAAGCTTCCCGGCGGTGCGCCCTACACCCCGAAAGGCTTTCCAACCTTCCTTGGCGCAGTGGCGATGACCCATGGCAAGACGGCGGGTGTTTATCCGCAGACAAATGCAATGCTCTCGGCGGTTTATGAGGGCGCATTGGTCGATATGGATAATGCGCTTAAAATTGAAGCGCGATGGTTCACTTCTGTCCTGATGGACCCGCGTTCGGCAGCCATGATCCGGTCGCTGTTCGTCAACAAGCAGGCCATCGAAAAGGGTGCGCGTCGCCCTGATGTGCCTGACGCAAAAGTTAAGAAAGTGGGCATTATCGGTGCGGGTATGATGGGGGCAGGGATCGGCTTTGTGTCGGCGCGCTCCGGCATCGACGTGGTTCTCATCGACCGCGATCAGGAGGCCGCTGACAAGGGCCGTGCTACCATCGAGGGATTGCTGGACGAAGGCGTCAAACGCAAGAAAGTCACGGCGGAAGCAAAAGACGCGATCCTCGCCCGCGTCAACGCCACCCCCGATTATGATGCCCTGAAAGAGTGCGATCTTATCGTCGAAGCGGTCTTTGAAGACCCGAAGATCAAGGCCGAAGTTACCAAAAAGGTCGAGGCTGTCATTGCTGACGACGCCATCTTTGCCACCAATACCTCCACCTTACCTATTACCGGGTTGGCCGAGGCATCAAGCCGCCCCGACAACTTCATTGGTATCCACTTCTTCTCGCCCGTTCATAAGATGATGCTGGTCGAGATCATCAAAGGCAAGAAAACGGGCGATATGGCCGTGGCCAAGGCGCTCGATTTTGTGCGCCAGATCAAGAAGACCCCCATTGTCGTCAATGACGCCCGCTTCTTCTACGCCAACCGCTGCATTATTCCATATCTCAACGAGGCGATGATAATGGTCAGCGAGGGGGTCAATCCCATCCTGATCGAAAACGCCGCCAAGCAAATCGGGATGCCCGTTGCGCCCTTGCAATTGACGGATGAAACTTCGCTTGAACTCGGCCATCGCATCATGTCCGCAACGAAAGAACAGATGGGCGATGCCTATGTCGGCACCGGAGCCGATGATGTTATCACTGCTCTTTATGAAGGCGCAGGCCGGGCAGGGCGCAAAAACGGCAAGGGCTTCTACGACTACGATGAAAAGGGCAAACGCACGATGCTCTGGCCTGGCCTGGGCAAGCATTTCCCTGTCTCGGAAGAACAACCTGATTTTGATGAGGTCAAGAACCGTCTGATCCTGTCACAGGTTCTGGAGGCTGTGCGCGCCAAGGAAGAGGA
>CALFFK010000079.1 GCA_937957975.1 uncultured Neomegalonema sp. | reverse complement strand
GATGATGACGTCAAAATCGAATTGTTTCACGTGAAACATCCAGCCTATGAATGATCTGTAACCACACCCTACATGAAATCGTCCTGATTGTGGGCGTTATTTACCAAGGCAGAACTCGGAAAAGATCACATCAAGCAAGCGATCAATGCCACGCTCTCCGGTAATCCGCCCAAGGGCTTCCCATGCCTCGCGCACGATCTGGGCCGCCACTTCGGGAACCGCTTGTATCCGCTCCGGGTCATCTGATGCAAGATCGGCATAGACATCAAGCGCGCGCAGGGCTTCCGACATCGCCGCCCGGTGCCGTTGATGTAACAACAGGGCGTCGGCGGGCGGCTGGACATTATCAATGGTCTTACGCAGCCGCGCGATGACTGCGTCCAGTCCATTTCCGGTTTGCGCCGAAATCGACATCATCGACGCATCCGGGGCAGGGCCAAGATCAACCTTGTTCCACAAGCAGGGATCGCCATCACGGAGCAGCAACTTCACATCCCCGGTCAGCGGCGCATCCGGGGCCGCCACCGCAATCCGCAAATCTGCTTCCTCTGCCATCCGGCCCGCGCGTTCTATCCCGATACGCTCGACCGTATCATCAGATTCGCGGATACCCGCCGTATCAATTAACGTCACCGGATATCCGCCCAGATCGAGATGGACTTCGATACTATCCCGTGTCGTACCTGGAATATCCGACACAATCGCCACATCACGCCGCGCCAACGCATTCATCAGCGTTGATTTCCCGGCATTTGGCGCACCCAAGATTGCAACACGCCACCCATCGCGCATTCGCTCCGCCGGGTGGGCGCTATTCAGATCAGCGCGAATCGCATCCCGAACACCAACAATCTCATTGGTTGCAATTTCCCATGTTTCTACCGGAATTTCTTCATCGGCAAAATCAATAGTTGCTTCCAGCAATGCCAAGCCACGCGTCAATCGCGCTGACCATGCCCGGCATCGCTCGCCAATTACGCCGGAATATTGATGCAGTGCTGCGCGCTGTTGGCTCGCCGTCTCGGCGGCAATCAAATCAGCCAATCCTTCCACTTGGGACAAATCGAGCCGCCCATTGTCAAAAGCCCGCCGGGTAAACTCCCCAGGCTCTGCCAATCGCAGACCCTTGACCTGCCCCAATACCTCCAGCACCGATGCCACAACGGCACGGCCCCCATGCAGATGCAGTTCAACCACCGGCTCGCCGGTAAAACTTTCCCCATCGGAAAAGCGCAATACAAGGGGATGATCGAGCGTTTCGCCGCTCTGCGGGTCAATCAGCCGTCGCACACTTGCCCGCCGCACTTCAGGCAGCGGCACATCAGTCATCGCGGCAAGAGTCGTATCAGAATCCGATCCTGAAATTCGGATTACAGCGACCCCGCCCACACCGGGCGGAGTCGAAACAGCAAAGATCGTATCCTGAGCCATGATCGGCCCACGACCGTCAGGTATTCATCGAATTGAAGAAATCGCCGTTCGTTTTCGTCTGCTTGAGTTTACCCAACAGGAACTCCATCGCATCAATGGTCCCCATCGGATTGAGGATACGGCGCAGAACGAACATCTTGGTCAGCGTCTCCTTATCGACCAACAACTCCTCTTTCCGCGTGCCAGAGCGCAGGATGTCAATGGCCGGGAAGACGCGCTTGTCCGCGATCTTGCGATCAAGGATAAGTTCGGAGTTACCCGTCCCCTTGAATTCCTCGAAGATCACTTCGTCCATGCGACTGCCGGTATCAATCAGGGCTGTGGCAATGATCGTCAGTGATCCACCTTCCTCGATATTACGCGCTGCACCAAAGAACCGCTTGGGTCGTTGCAATGCATTGGCATCCACACCGCCCGTCAGAACCTTTCCGGAGGAGGGGACCACAGTATTGTAGGCGCGGCCAAGTCGTGTAATCGAATCGAGCAGGATCACCACATCCCGCCCATGCTCGACGAGGCGTTTGGCTTTCTCGATCACCATCTCCGCAACCTGCACATGCCGGTCAGCGGGTTCATCAAAGGTGGAGGAAATCACCTCGCCCTGAACCGTGCGCTGCATGTCCGTCACTTCTTCGGGCCGTTCATCAATGAGCAGGACAATCAGATAACATTCAGGATGATTATGGGCGATTGATCTTGCAATATTCTGGAGCAAAACCGTCTTACCCGTGCGCGGGGGCGCAACAATCAACCCACGCTGCCCCTTACCCATGGGTGCAACCAGTTCGATAATCCGTCCACTCTTGTCTTTCAGCGTCGGGTCTTCGATTTCCATGACGAGGCGCTCATCGGGATAGAGCGGGGTCAGGTTATCGAAATTAACCTTGTGATTGGCGCGTTCAGGGTCTTCGAAATTAATCGTCGAGACCTTCATCAACGCAAAATACCGTTCGGTATCCTTTGGGCTGCGGATCACGCCCTCGACGGTATCCCCCGTGCGCAGACTGAAACGCTTGATCTGCTGTGGGCTGACATAGATGTCATCGGGGCCAGGCAGGTAATTCGCTTCCGGGCTACGCAGAAAGCCAAATCCATCCATTAGGACTTCCAGAACACCATGCCCCGTGATCTCTGTCTCGCGCTCGGCAAGCTCTTTCAAAATCGCGAACATCATATCCTGACGGCGCAGGGTACTGGCGTTCTCGACTTCGAGATCTTCGGCAAACTTCTGAAGTTCAGTGGGGGATTTGTCTTTCAGAACCTGAAGTTTCAGGGTCGAGTCTTCCATGGAGAATACTTTCGGCACATGGGAGGTAAGGATGAAAGACGAGACACACCGTCTCGCTGGAATTGGAGGATCGTCACAGTGGATTGAAAAAAATCCATACGCCGGGTGGCGTCGTCACTGTTCGGTAACAGAACGACTGGAGGGAATCATAAAAATTGTCAAGCGGAAACACCTGAAGACAATCATCCGAACGGTTTGAAAACCACCAGGCCAACAATGACAACCAGGAAAACTGTCGGGACTTCATTCATCATACGGAAAAATTTTCCGGTCCGGGTCGAACTGCCCGCTGCCAGTTCCTTGCGCCATTTGCCACAAACACCATGAAATCCGGTGAGGCCGAGAACACAGGCAATCTTGAGCACAATCCACAGCCCCGCATCACCAATGGATGCGACCAGCGCGAGGCCCGACAACCACGTTACCAGCATCGCCGGGGTCATAATGACCTTCATCAGCTTTGCCTGCATAACCGAGAGTGTGGCACGTACGTCATCAGAGATTGCTTCTGCGTGATAGACAAAAAGACGCGGCAGATAAAACAACCCCACCATCCAGCTAATCAATGCAACGATATGCAGCCATTTCAGCCATGGATATAATTCAGCCAACATTCGCTATCCCCGGATACGACGCAGCAGCGCCTCGACATTGGCAGGATCAGCCTGGGGCGTAATGCCATGGCCGAGATTAAAGACAAACGGGCCACCCGACAGCGCCTTTAGAATGCGATCCGTATCACGCAGCAAGGCATCGCCCCCTGTGACCATGTGCATCGGTTCCAGATTGCCCTGCACAGTTCCATGGGGTTGCAAGGCTTGCGCCGCCCATTCCGGTGCAACATTCTGGTCAAGACTAACCCCGTTCACGCCGGTGTCTTTCAGAAAGGTCGCATAAGACGAACCAACACCACGCGGAAATCCGAGTATCGGCGTATCGGGATGCGCCGCACGCACCATTTTGACGATATGTTTCGTCGGCTGAACACAATATCGGTCAAAGGCATTTGGCGCGAGGGCACTTGCCCAGCTATCAAAAATTTGCACAGCCTCCGCACCTGCATCAATCTGACGGATCAGGTAATGCGCAACGGCATCAGCCAGCCGGTCAATCAAGGTGGCAAAACTGTCCGGGTCGTTGAACATCCACTGGCGGGCAGCGGTTTGTTCATCCTTGCCCCGTCCTGCTGCCATGTAGGTCGCTAATGTCCAGGGTGCGCCCGCAAATCCAATCAGTGCCGTTTCGGCAGGCAGCGTTTCACGCAAACCACTTACCGCTTCATAGACCGGCTTTAAATGGGCATGAAACGGTTCCGGGTCGAATGCGGGCAAGGCTTCACCGACATCCATCGGATTGAGGCGTGGGCCTTCCCCCTGCTCAAACCAGACATCCCGGCCCAACGCATGGGGGATGACCAGAATATCGGAAAACAGGATGGAGGCATCAAATCCGAAACGTCGGATTGGCTGCATCGTTGCCTCTATGGCGAATTCAGGATTGTAGCAGAGATTCAGAAAACCTCCTGCCTTCTCCCGCAAGGCGCGGTATTCAGGCAGGTAACGCCCCGCCTGTCGCATCAGCCACACGGGTGGCACATCAGTCGTTTCGCCCCGCAAGACCCGGATCAGTAATTTCTCATCTGTCTTCATACGGGCGACCCTGCGCGGGATTTTTTTGCAAGGCAAGATCGTTCTATGGGATGTGCGGTCGCACCTTTCCGCTTTCCTGATCTTAATGAATAGAATCTTAAAATGATGGATAAGATGGTTTATCCCTGTGGATTACGGGGATGAATGAAAATGTCGATACATACACAGAGTTATCCACAGCCATGGAATATGCTTGACGGCTTTTTCAGCCCCTCATGCTATTAGGATTCAGGTAAGGTTTCTTAAGATATGTGCCGATTCGTGGAGATTTTGAATCGTTGATAGGCATTATACGGATCATTTTATCAGAACTGGATTCGTGAGCGCCGCTGATCTGTCCACAATGGGACAATTAGGTGTAATGAAGATGAATCACCGGGACGAATCTGTCATCAGGCTTTGCGGGACCAACTTTTGCCCGTTATCCACACACTATGGCAAACCTGAATTGCATCCACATCATATCGGATTCGACCGGCGAAACCATCGCCGCCGCCCTGCGTGCGACCATGCCTATGTTCGGGGATGTGCGAATCAACTATCATCGGCATGTCATGGTTCGCACTGCGGATACGCTGACCAAGGTTCTCGATGCGGTCGAGCGGGAACCGGGATTGGTCTTCCATACGGTTGTCGAAAGCGATTTGCGTACACAGCTTGAGCGCCGGTGCCATGAGATAGGGGTGGTCGCTGTTCCCTTTCTTGATCCGATGATTTCCATCCTTACAGATTTTCTTGGCAAAAAGGCTGAACTGACCCGTCCTGGTGCGCAGCACGCTGTAGATGAGCGGTATTACCGCCGCGTTGCTGCGCTCGATTTCGCATTGGCCTATGATGACGGCAATCTTGCCGAGCGTCTTGCCGAGGCCGATGTCGTGTTGATTGGGGTCAGCCGTACCTCAAAAACGCCTACGTGTGTTTACATTGCCGGGCGAGGCGTAAAGGCCGCGAACGTCCCGCTGATTGGAGGCAAGGCTCCGCCAGAAGCACTGTGGGAATTATCTGCCAAAGGAACGCCGGTTATCGGCCTCACAGCCAAACCCGCGCGCCTCGCCCAGATACGACAGAACCGTTTGAACAGATTTGGCGAGCCGGATCTGAACGAGGGTGATTATGCCGATCTCGACAGCATCAAGCGTGAGGTGATCGAGGCCCGCAAGATCATGGACGCGCTTGGTTGCCCGATCATCGACGTGACCCGGCGGTCGGTTGAGGAGACAGCGGCGGAAATCTTCCGCCTGATCGAGACCGAAGCGCAGGAGCGCCTGAAATGAAAATTATTCTCGCTTCCGCCAGCAAGGCGCGTGCGGCCATGTTCCGCGATGCCGGGGTTGCTGTTGAAATCATGCCTGCCCGTGTGGATGAGGATGCGATCAAGCAATCTTTTCGGGCCGAGGGGGTCTCCCCCCGTGATCTTGCTGATGTATTGGCCGAAGCCAAGGCCCGTCGGGTAGGGGCTGGTCACGCAGATGCCCTCGTTATCGGGGTCGATCAGGTCCTGGTGACGGAAGGGCAGACATTCGACAAACCCAAAGATCATGCAGAGGCCCGCACACAATTGTTGCATTTGCGGGGTGGATCACATGAATTGCTCAGTGCAGCGGTGATCGTTGTGGGGGGTGCGCCGGTCTGGCGTCATATCGGTGTTGCCCGCCTGACCATGCGTCCCTTCACCGAAGATTTTCTGGACGCCTATCTCGATGCCGAAGGCGATTCTATTCTGTCCACTGTTGGTGGCTACCGCATTGAAGGGCGGGGGGCGCAGCTTTTCTCCCGCATTTCAGGGGATTATTTTTCCATTCTTGGAATGCCGTTGCTGGAAGTCCTTGGCTATCTACGGGCCAGAAACCTGTTGATTGAATGATCCTGTGCGCCCGTTAAAAATCAATAACCGCACTGCTCGCCATCTTTGGCTTGCATCCCAGGGGCTGGCCACCGCCCCCACCGGCCCGCTCAATCTGCTCTCAATCATCCGTAATCTTGGTTTTGTGCAACTCGACTCCATCCAGGTCGTTTCCCGCGCGCATCATCATATACTCTGGAATCGCAACCAGAATTATCGCGAGCCGATGCTTGATCGCCTCATGGCCCATGACCGTGGTATCTTTGAGCATTTCACGCATGACGCCTCGGTTTTGCCCATGGAATTCCTGCCCATGTGGCAGAGACAATTCCGTCGCAAGCGTGACCGTATCGGTAAAACGGGCTGGTTCAGTACCATGCTTGATGCGAAGGGGCGC
This sequence comes from uncultured Neomegalonema sp., assembly GCA_937957975.1. Lineage (GTDB taxonomy): Bacteria > Pseudomonadota > Alphaproteobacteria > Rhodobacterales > Rhodobacteraceae > JAHDDY01. The sequence goes on along the minus strand of CALFFK010000079.1, from coordinate 22,908 downwards.
GAGGCGATCAAGGCCCGCATTCGCGCCGAAGGCCCACTTTCCACCCATGCTTTTGATACTAGGGTTGAAGGGCCAAAGGAAATGTGGTCCCGCCCACCGCACAAGCTGGCCCTTGATTATATGTGGTATGCCGGAGAGCTGGCCACTTGCCATCGCGCTGGTTTTACAAAGTTCTACGATCTTGCCGAGCGCATTTTTCCCGCCCATCTGCGTGAGGTGCAGATACCCGACTGCGATCAGATCGACTGGCTTTGTCAGGCGGCCCTTGATCGGCTGGGGTTTGGATCTCCGGGCGAAATCCAGAAATTCTGGGACGCCATGGACCGCCGCGAAGTGTCCGACTGGATTGCCCGCACCCCCGACCTGCACCCTGTCGAAATCGAGACGGCAGCGGGCGAATGGTTTCCTTCGTTTGCGCCCGCCACTATCGAAACCCGCATTGCGGCGCTCAGACCGCCGACTTCTCGTCTGCGCATACTCAACCCCTTTGATCCGGTCACGCGCGACCGTGCCCGGTTGGCCCGTCTCTTTGGTTTTGACTATCGCATAGAAATGTTCGTCCCCGCAGCCAAACGTATCTGGGGTTATTATGTCTTCCCCATCCTTGAGGGGGATCGCTTCGTAGGTCGGATCGAAGTGAAAGCCGACCGCAAGGCCGATACCCTGACTGTCCTGAACTTCTGGTCCGAACCCGGCATTGCATGGCCCGACAGCCGACATGCAAAACTGAACGCCGAACTCGCCCGCCTGATGCGGTTCGTTGGAGTGTCGCGTCTTGTCCGCTGATGCCTGATCGTTCCTCCAATCACCAGGGTAACTGAAAACTGGCCTGATTTTCGTTACATGTAACGCTGGAGGATAGATTATGCCCAACTCAGCATCCGAACGGGTTCAGAAACATCGGGATGCCCTGCGTGCTGCTGGATTGCACCCACTGCAAATTGGGGTATCGGATACCTCAAGACTGGGCTTTGACGATGAATGCCGTCGTCAGGCTGCGTTGGTTGCCCGTGCTGACGCAGAAGATACCGAACTGCTGGAGTTTATGGATGCAACTCTGTCTAATGTGGATGGTTGGAAGTTAAACGCGGCGATCTCGTCACTGTCGCACTTCAGGGAGAACACGGAAAACCCCGGCTTGCGCTGATCGTCCAGTCTGATCGCTTTTCTGGTACCATCAATCGCGCTCTCCTGCTGTTTTTCGGCTTGGCCGATTGAAGCGTAGCGTCTGGAATCTGCCATAGGCTGTAGTCTGACCAAAATCCCTTGTGTTTTGCTTGCAAGACGATCCGTGTTCGTGAAGGTCTTGTTCGTATGACAGAACATCAAACCATCCCATTGGCCGGGGTTATCGGCTGGCCTATCGCCCATTCCCTGTCGCCCAGAGTACATGGTCACTGGCTCGCGCGATATGGCATCGCAGGGCATTACGTGCCGCTTGGTGTGACAGAGGCAGATTTCGGAGTGGCGCTTGCTGCCTTGCCCAAACTCGGCTTTGTCGGTGCAAATGTCACGATGCCCCATAAGGAGCGCGCCTTTGCCCTGGCCGACAGCCGCTCTGAAATGGCCACCCGTCTCGGTGCCGCGAATACGCTGGTCTTCGATCCGTCGCAGGGCATCATGGCGGATAATACAGACGGCTTTGGCTTTATCGAAAATCTGCGCGAAAAAGTGAATGGCTGGGATGCGGGCGCGGGGCCGGTCACGGTGTTGGGTGCGGGGGGAGCGGCCCGTGCGGTAATCGTCGCGTTGATTGAGGCGGGGGTTCCCGAACTGCGTTTGCTCAATCGCACCAAAGCCCGCGCTGAAGCCTTGCGCGACGAGATTGCCCCCACTGTCAGCGTCCTTGACTGGGGTGAAGCCGAAAACGCGCTGGCCGGGGCCGCCCTTGTTGTCAACGCCACCAGTATGGGCATGGAAGGCGGGCCGGATATGGCCCTGAACCTGCACGAAATCGGCCCGGATACTGTTGCTACCGACATTGTTTATGCACGCGGTGAAACCCCGTTTCTAACCGCTGCTAAAGGCAGGGGAGCAAAAATTGTAGACGGCTTTGGAATGCTGCTGCATCAGGCACGGCCCGGTTTTGAGCGATGGTTCGGCCATGCGCCGGAGGTTGATGAAAATTTGCGCCGTGCGGTTCTCGAATGCTGATTCTCGGCCTCACGGGTTCTATTGCGATGGGCAAATCCACCACCGCCGCAATGTTCCGTGACGCCGGAATACCGGTTTGGGATGCTGATGCCGCCGTTCATCGTGCTTACGGTTATGGGGGTGCGGCGGTCGAGCCGGTCGCTGCCCTCGTCCCCGAAGCCCGCGCCCCCGCCGGTATCGACCGTGAAGCCCTACGCCGCGCCATCGCCTTGGACCCCGATCTGCTGACAAGGATAGAGCGCATCGTCCATCCCATTGTTGGCACTGATCGCAAACGTTTTCTCGAAGACGCCCGCGACGCAGGTGAACCCATCGCTGTGCTCGACATCCCCCTGCTGTTCGAGACTGGCGCGCATGAGTATGTGGATGCCGTTGTCGTCGTTACCTGTGACCCCGAAGAACAGCGCCGCCGCGCGCTGACCCGCGAAGGTATGACCCCGGATCGCTTCGATGCGATCCTCGCCCGACAGATGCCCGATGTGGAAAAGCGCGCCCATGCGGATCATATCATTGATACCGGCCTTGGGATGCAGGCTGCCCGCGAACAGGTCGCGGCAATTTTGGAGTCTGTGCGATGAAAAAGTTCCTTCTGTTGTCGGTCATGACCGGCGTGATTGCCTTTATACTTACGGCCTGCGGTAACAATGCCGAGCTGCCCCTTGAAGTCGGGATCGGCGGCGCCCCTGTTTTGCCACCTCCAAGCCAGACGACGCTGCCCACTGTCGCCATTGCCCCTGTTGATGGCTGGGAGGAAGGTCAGCGCCCCATTGCTGCCGAGGGTCTTGCGGTCAATGCTTTTGCCACGGGCCTTGATCACCCGCGCTGGATGCACATTCTTCCCAATGGGGATGTGCTGGTCGCCGAGACAAACAGACAGCCACACCCCGCCGGAGGCCTGCGCGCCTGGGCCGAAAAACAGGTCATAGCCATTGCCGGAGCCGGAGGGCCAAGCGCGGATCGTATTTCGCTGTTGCGGGATGGGGATGGGGATGGGGTGGCCGAGCAGCGGCATATCCTGCTTGAAGGCCTCACATCCCCGTTCGGCATGGCCCTTGTTGGTGATAATCTCTACGTCGCAAACACCGATTCCCTGATGCGCTTTCCCTATACCGAAGGTCAGACCCGCATTGATGTTCCCGGCCAGCGCGTTGTGGAACTCCCCGCTGCCGGAACCAATCGCCACTGGACCAAGGGTCTTGTCGCGGGCGAGGACGGTGCTCTCTACATTGCCGTCGGTGCGGACAGTGACCACGCTGAAAACGGATTGCTGGCCGAGGAAGGCCGCGCGATGATCCATGTGCTTGATCCCCAAACCAGAACCCTACGCCCCTTTGCTACCGGCATCCGCAACCCTGTTGGTATGGCTTTCGAGCCGCAGAGCGGCCTTCTTTGGACCGCCGTAAACGAGCGCGACGAATTGGGCGGGGATCTCGTCCCCGATTACATGACTTCCGTGAAAGAGGGCGGTTTCTACGGTTGGCCGTGGAGTTATTATGGCGACATCGTTGATACCCGTGTGACGCCGCCCCGCCCGGACATGGTGGCGAAAGCAATCGTTCCTGACTACGCGTTGGGCGCGCATACTGCTTCCCTCGGCCTTGCTTTCGCGACGGGTGCGCGCCTTGGCCCGGAATTCGCGACCGGCGCATTCATCGGCCAGCACGGAAGCTGGAACCGCAAGCCCCGCAGCGGGTATCGCGTGATTTTCGTTCCCTTTGCGGATGGCAAACCGGCGGGTGATCCTGTTGAGGTGCTGACCGGCTTTCTCGTGAATGACCGGGCGAGGGGCCGCCCCGTCGGAGTGGAGATCGCCAGCGATGGCGCGCTGTTGGTGGCCGATGATGTCGGCAATACCATCTGGCGTGTTTCGGCGCAGTGACGTAGAAACGACCCATGGCAGACACCCGCGAAATCGTCATGGACACCGAAACCACTGGCCTCGATCCGGCCAATGGTGATCGGATCGTCGAGATTGGCGCGTTGGAGCTGGTGAATCAGGTTCCCACGGGCCGCACCTATCACCAATATATCAACCCACGCATGGCCATGCCCGCTGAAGCGCAGGCGATTCATGGCATTTCTGACGAAGATCTGGCTGATAAGCCATTCTTTGAGGATGTCGGGCAGGCATTTCTCGATTTTATCGAGGGCGGCACATTGGTGATCCATAACGCGCCTTTCGACATCAGGTTTCTCAACGCTGAACTGGGCCGCTTTGGCCTAAAAACGCTTACACTGGCTGATGTGGTCGATACGCTGCAAATCGCGCGGAAGCGTTTTCCGGGGGCACAGAACAGCCTTGATGGCCTGTGTCGCCGCTTTGGCATTGATACGTCGAAGCGCGTGAAACACGGCGCATTGCTTGACAGCGAAATCCTCGCGGATGTCTGGCTTGAGCTTTGCGGTGGGCGTCAATCGCGCCTGACGATGGATGTGGCGGGCAGGGGCGACAATGGTGAGCCGCTGGAGGCTTACACCGCCCCCCGCCGACCTGGCCCGCGACCCGTGTTGCTAACCGATGCCGAACGTGAGCGACACGCGGCCTTCATCGCAGAAATGGGGGATAAGGCGCTCTGGGTGAAGGATGCTTCTGCCTGAGGTGATATTGCTGCCTGTCACGCGCCCCACCATGTTGCGGCCAATGGTCCACCACCAACGAAAACACCGCTCCCCGATGCTTCTGCGATTCGCAGACATTCGTTCCATTTTGCCATCCGCTCCGAACGGGTGAACGAACCGACCTTTAGCTGGCCGCAGCCCAACCCCGTCGCCAGATGACTGATCGTCACGTCTTCTGTTTCGCCTGAGCGTGCCGAGACGATGGCCCCATAGCCCGCCTCGTCTGCCGCGCGGAAGGTATCGACCGCTTCGGTAATTGTTCCCACCTGATTGACCTTCACCAGCACTGCATTGCAGGCTTTTTCCTGTGCGGCTTCCCTGACAAGCCGGGCATTGGTCACGAGATAATCGTCCCCTATGATTTGAACGCGGTTCCCGAATTGCCGAGTGAATTCGGCCATGCCGTCCGCATCATCTTCGCCCAAAGGGTCTTCGATGGCGGCAATTGGATAGGCATCGAGCCAACCGCCCAGCATCTCAATCAGGGCGTTGCTTTCCAGTTCCCGATCCTCCAGCGCCAGTCGGTATAGTCCGCCCTTCCCGAATTCGGACGCGGCGATATCCAAGGAGATTACGACACGTTCGCCCGGTTTTTCCCCCGCCAGCTCGATGGCCGTGATCAGCGTTTCCAGTGTTTCCTCATTGCTGTCGAAGGCTGGCCACCAGCCCCCCTCATCGGCCACCCCGGCCAGCCGCCCCTTGCGCGCCATGATATCCCCGGCGGCGAAGTAGATTTCGTTTGTGACTTCCAGTGCCTCGCTGAAATCTGTGGCCCCCGGCACCATGACCATGAAGTCCTGCACATCGACCCGCCGCCCCGCATGGGCACCGCCGCCAAAAATCTGGATCTCTGGCAGGGGGATCGAAGGCGTGGTTCCATAGAGGTCCGCGATGTAGCGCCAGAGCGGTTTTCCCTGCACCGCCGCCCCGGCATGAAGCACGGCCATCGACGTTGCCACGGTCGCATTCCCGCCCAGACTGTCCTTCAATGGCGAGGGATCGAGGGCAAGGATTGCCGCATCCACCGCCTGTTGATCCGTCGCATCCATTCCAAGAATAGCGGGCGCAATCCGTGAGCGCACGGCAGCCAGTGCGCCTTGCACATCCTTTCCCTGTAGACGATCTCCACCGTCGCGCAGATCGACCGCTTCCCGCGTTCCGCGAGAGGCTCCGGCAGGTGCAATTCCCCGCCCCAATGCGCCATTTTCCAGCGTCACCTCGACCTCCACGGTCGGATGCCCCCGCGAATCCCAGACGCGGCGGCAAAGGGTGGTGGCAATGGCTGTCATCTCAGGACTCCGATCATGTCGGCAAGCGTGGTGGGCGGTTCGGTGACAAGCGTACGCGACAAATCGCGTACGGCCCCCCGGTTCACTGCGGACAGATATTCCACCGGCGACTTCCCGTCTACGCGTGCCAGCATCAGGGCAGGAAGCAGGGCGCAGACACGCACTTCCAGCGCCGATGCCTCTTCCCATACCACCTGAGCCGCATAGGCCCGCCAAAACCCGCCGATTGCCTCCAGCAGATCATTGCGTCGCGTTGGTATATGGATTGATTTCAGGATCAGGTGGTTCAGACAGAAGGCAACATCGAACGCCGGATCGCCCATCGTTGCGCATTCCGCATCCAGCAAGACCGGATCGCCCCCGCGCATCAGGATGTTCTTTGGGCTGACATCCCCATGGATCAGTACCGCCCTGTTCTCGAACAGCGCCTTTGCCAATCTGTTCAGCCGCTCCGCCAGATCAGGATGTTGCGTGGCAGTGAAGATCAGATACGGCTCCAGCCGCAGCGCATGAAAATCATCGCGATTGTGGAACGGCCCGTCATCGAATCCAGAGGCAGTCGAGGCCGCATGAATGCGCCCCAGCACATCACCCACCCGCGCGGCCTCTCCCCGAACCGGTTCGCCTCGCAGCATCGCCTCTTTCCAGAGATAGACCTCCCTGCCCTCCACAAAATCCATTGCAAAGCCATTCTCCGCCGCACTCCATCCGTGCAACCCCGGTACGGCCCCCGTTACAACCGTCCCGGCAAAGCGCAACCATTCGTATTCTGCCCGGTTTCGGTGTACTGGCGCAAACCAGTCCTCCATGACTTTCAGTTTTGCGAGCGCGAATTTTGCACAGATGCGCCGTTCTTCAAGGTCGAGTACCGCGATATCCGACGCGACCCCGCCGCCCAATGGCGTGACCGAGCGCAGCGCACCATCCAGCCCCAGATCGTCAATCAGACGCTGGCATCTCGTGTCGAGATCGGTCACGCCGTCTCATCCGCTCCAAAGAACACGAGAAATTCGTCCAGCACGTCCTCTGGCACTTCTTCGGCCAGATAATGCCCGCCCGGCAAGGCATGGCCACGCACATCCGTTGCCCGCTCCGCCCAGAGCGCGAGGCAGTCGAAATGCCGCTCTATCGCGCCGTTCGCTCCCCATAGAACCAGCAAGGGGCAGGTCAGCTTTCGCCCATCATCTTCATTGTCGTGCTGTATGTCGATTGTCGCAGCGGCGCGATAATCCTCGCATGTGGCGCGGATCGTTTCCGGCGTGAAGGTTTCCAGATAATCAGCCAGAGCCTCCGGGGCGAAATGATCCAGCCCTTTCCCCTTGCCTCCGCATTTCCAGCGCCAGAACCCTTCCGGGTCTGTCGCCATCATCTGCTCAGGCAGGGGGCTTGGCTGGACCATAAAGAACCAGTGCCAATAGTCGCGCGCAAAGGCGTCGGTTGTGTTGCGATACATCTCGCGCGTTGGGGCAATATCCAGCAGTGCCATGCGTGCCACGCGATCCGGCCAGTCTACCCCCAGCCGATGCGCCACCCGCGCGCCACGGTCATGCGCCCCGACCATGAAACGCGAATGGTCGAGACGCTCCATCACCCGCACCATATCGGCGGCCATAGCGCGCTTGGAATAGGGGGCGTGATCGTCGGTGCTAGGCGGTTTCGAGGATCGCCCGTATCCACGCAGATCACAGGCCACGACCGTAAATCGTTCGGCCATGGAGGGCGTGATCCGATGCCACATCGCATGGGTCTGTGGATTGCCATGCAGCAGCAAAAGGGGTGGCCCACTGCCCCCCGTCACCCCATGGATCACCGCCCCGTCTGTCTCGATATCGAATGTCTCGAAACCTTCGAACATCATTCCCCCACTTTCGAAGTACAGCCCTTGAGGCCCGAAATGATTCAGGCCGGAGGGGTTTCCCCTTCCGGCAACCACAGATCAGCGAGGGGCAAAGGCATCGCTTCAAAGGGTGGGATGGTCGCTTCACCCTCTTCGCCATAGGTAGCGAGCAATAGCCACCCGTCATTTGCGAGTGCATAGCTTTCCAGCGAGCGGGTTGAGGGATCGGCCAACCACAGATGCTTTACGCCGACATCGGCATAGATTGGCATTTTCTTCATCCGGTCGCTTCGCGCGGTAGAAGGTGAAAGGATTTCACAAACCCAGTCGGGTACAATCTTGTAGCGTTCGCGCGCCTGAATAGCTGGCATCCGTTCCTTGCGCCATCCAGCGAGATCAGGGTTGGATGTGCGAAAGTCCGGATTGCCAAAATGCAACTCCGGTTCGGCAACGATCCACCAACCGCCTGGTCCGCCCCGTCCGCGTTGAAAGGTCGATCGCAGGATTTCGTTGAGAGCACCCGAAACGAAATCATGCTCCGGCATGGGCCGGGCCTGCATCACGAGTTCACCATCAAGAATCTCGGCGCGCATCCCGTCGGGGGCGTCGAGAACATCCTGATAGGTTGCTGGCCGGTTTTCCACCGCTCGCATGTCTGCATCTCCCTGTTATCGGCAGGATACCTCTTTTTGCGCAGGAAGGCGAGTAACCGGGTCAAGCCATGGTATGTCGATCAGGATCAGGGTGCCGGAAAAACCGTATTCGTCCAGCCGCGCGCATAATAATAGATGAGACCGATCCATTCCTTCAGCGCCAGCGTTGTGGTTTGAAGATTGGTTGTTGTGTCATAACCAATTCGTTCGGGGCGTAAATGTCCCGTCGTGTGATAATCTACGGGCCATGGAAAGACGTCCCAGCCCTGCGCCCGAAATATCCCGACGCTGCGCGGCATATGAAAGGCAGATGTAATCATCACCCATGTCTCGCCCGGTTTCGGCTGTGCGATAGCCTTGCTCAAGGCCACGTTTTCATTGGTATTGCGCGATTCTGTCTCCAGCATAAGGCGAGTCGGATCGAGGCCGGTTTCGGACAGGGCGATGAGCAAATCCTCCGACGCATCACCGACGCCGAGCATGACTTCGCCCTTGCCGCCACTATGGAGCAGCTTTGCATCGGGGTAATCTGCGGCAAGGCGCAGGAATTCAAGCAGCCGGTCGCCTGCACTGTTGAGTTCCAGCCGCCCCCGCGCATGGGAAAGCCACATGATTTCACCACCGCCCAGCACGATAATCCCGTCGATCTGTTCCGGTAGTTCCGTCCGGGGAAAACGGTCCTCCAGCGGCATCACCAACAGGTCGCCCGGTGGTCCGGCAACCGAAGCAGCGAGCAGGACGAAAGCCGCCAATATCGACTTGCGCCCACCGCCACGCCGCATCCTCCAAAGTCCCACGCATAACAGCAGCAGCACGAGCATAGCGGGCTGTATGACGTACCAGAAAAGTTTGGAGACGATGTACATGCCGAAAACCCGCTCCCTGTACTGATCAGTTGGCGATGTAGCCGCGTCCCCTGAGGAAAGAGAGCAGGTCTTCTGCCGCCTCTTCCGGGGTTCGGTCGGTCGTACTGATCCGTATTTCCGGCTCCAGTGGTGGCTCGTAGGGGCTGTCGATCCCGGTGAAGTTCTTGATCTCGCCCTTGCGTGCCTTTTTGTACAGCCCTTTCACATCGCGTTCTTCGGCCACTTCGAGCGGCGTATCCACATGGATTTCCACGAACTCGCCGTTTTCCAGCATTTGCCGCGCCATGCGCCGCTCTGACCGGAAAGGTGAGATGAAGCTGACCAGCGTAATCATCCCTGCATCGACCATCAGCTTGCCAACTTCCGAGACGCGGCGGATGTTTTCAACACGGTCGGCATCAGTGAAGCCAAGATCCTTGTTCAGCCCGTGGCGCACGTTGTCGCCGTCGAGAATGTAGGTATGGTGGCCCGCTGCCAGCAACTTTTGCTCCAGCGCATTGGCAATGGTCGATTTACCCGATCCCGACAATCCGGTGAACCACAGCATCACGGGCTTTTGGCCCTTCAGCGAGGCGCGAGCCTCCTTGTCAACCACCAGATCCTGCATGTGGATGTTCGAGGCGCGGCGCAAGGCGAAATCAATCATCCCGACGCCGACTGTCTCGTTCGACAAGCGGTCTATCAGGATGAAACCGCCCATATCGCGGTTTTCCCTGTAGGGGTCGAAAGCGATGGTGCGGTCAAGATTGAGGTTGCATACGCCGATCCCGTTCAGGTCCAGCGTTTTCGCCGCAAGATGTTCCATCGTATTGACATCAATGGCGTATTTCGGGGCCGCAATAGTGGCCTGTGCCGTGGTTGCGCCCGTCTTCATCAGATAGGTGCGTCCGGGCAGCATTTCCTGCTCATTCATCCAAAGGATGTGCGCCTGAAACTGGTCGGCGGCGGGGGCCGGATCATTCGCCGCGCAGAGCACATCGCCGCGTGAGACGTTGATTGCGTCGTTCAGTGTGATCGTGACTGATTGGCCTGCAACCGCCTGTTCCAGATCACCATTGAACGTGGTGATGGATTTGACCGTGCTTTCTTTTGAGGACGGCAGTGATTTTACCGCGTCACCGGGTCGGATTGTCCCGCCCGCGATCATCCCGGCATAGCCCCGGAAATCCTGATCAGGCTGGTTCACCCATTGAACCGGCATCCTGAAGGGCTGGTCTTTCGCCCCACCCGCAACGTCCACTGTTTCCAGATAAGCCATGAGGGTTGGGCCGTTATACCATGGCGTCTTGCCGCTTTTGCCGGTGATATTGTCCCCGCGCAGGGCCGACATCGGAATCGGCGTGATCGAGGCAAAATCGAGCGGTTTCGCAAATTCATCATAGGCCGCGACAATCCCGTCATAAACAGCGCGGTCGTAATCCACGAGATCGAGCTTATTGATGGCTAGCACCACATGCCTGATGCCCAGCAGCGAGATGATATAGCTGTGTCGGCGCGTCTGGGTCAGGATGCCCTTGCCTGCGTCGATCATCAGGATCGCGACATCGGCGGTCGAGGCGCCAGTGACCATATTGCGCGTATAGTGCTCATGGCCGGGGGTGTCGGCTGCTATGAATTTTCGTTGATCGGTCGAGAAGAACCGATAAGCGACGTCGATGGTGATCTTCTGTTCGCGCTCGGCGGCGAGGCCATCCATCAGCAGTGCAAAGTCGAGCTCCTGCCCCTGTGTGCCGACCTGTCTGGAATCCGCTTCCAATCCAGCCAGTTGATCCCTGGAAATCATATTGGAATCGTGGAGAAGCCGCCCGATGAGGGTAGACTTGCCGTCATTGACGGAGCCACAGGTGATGAACCGTAGCGGGGGGGTCGTCTCGTGAGATTTCCGGTCGGAAATATGGGCCATATCAGAAATACCCTTCCTGCTTTTTCTTCTCCATCGATCCCGCCACGTCATGGTCGATCATGCGACCCTGACGTTCGGAAGTGGTGGTCAGCAGAATTTCCTGAATAATATCGGGTATTGTCGCTGCCTCGCTCTCGACCGCCCCGGTCAGGGGCCAGCAACCAAGCGAGCGGAACCGCACCATCTTTTCCTCGACCGTTTCACCTTTGTGCAGGACCATGCGGTCGGGATCGTCGATCATAATTAGCGTGTCGTCGCGCTCTACCACGGGGCGTTTGGCGGCGTAATAGAGTGGTACGATGGGGATGTCTTCGCGATAGATGTACTGCCAGATGTCCAGTTCGGTCCAGTTTGACAGCGGGAAGACACGGATGCTCTCGCCGGGTGCTTTGCGTGCGTTATAGAGCTTCCAGGGTTCGGGGCGTTGGTTCTGTGGCTCCCATCGGTGCGCCGCTGTGCGGAACGAGAAGATGCGCTCTTTTGCGCGCGATTTTTCCTCGTCGCGGCGGGCGCCGGCAAAGGCCGCGTCGAATTTGTATTTGTTGAGCGCCTGTTTCAGCGCGACTGTCTTCATGGTGTCGGTATGGACGCCGGAGCCATGGGTGAACGGCCCGATGTCCTGCGCGAGACCATCCTCGTTGGTGTGGACAATCAACTCCATGCCTGATTCTGCGGCCATGCGGGCGCGGAAATCATACATCGCCTTGAATTTCCACGTCGTATCAATGTGCATCAGTGGAAAGGGTGGTGGCGAAGGATAGAATGCCTTGCGCGCCACATGCAGCAGCACGGCGCTGTCCTTGCCAATGGAATACAGCATGACCGGATTTTCTGTCTCGGCTACTGCCTCGCGAAAGATGTGGATCGCTTCAGCTTCCAGGCGTTGCAGGTGCGTCAGGTCGGTCATGGCGTCTCTTTCAGCGTCACGCCCTTGGAGTAGGCGATAAAATGCGGGTTCTCGAAACCGGATTTGCCGTAAGAGAGATTACCACCGAAACATGAATCGACTATTCCTCCCGCTGCGCGAAGTACCGCATGGCCTGCGGCGGTATCCCATTCCATCGTGCGACCGAGGCGCGGATAAAGATCGGCTTCTCCGGCGGCAAGAAGGCAGAATTTCAGCGAAGATCCAGCACTCTTGAAATCAGCGACGGCATAGCGGGCGATATACTCATCGGTGGCAGCATCGCGATGGGATTTTGAGGCAACCACGTTCAGCGCTGTATTATCCGGCGTTCTGACATGCATCTGTCGGGGCGTGTCGTTGCCGTCTTGCAGCCATGCTGTTCCATCATCCGCCGTCCAGAACAACCGTTCCTGAGCCGGGGCAAAAACGACACCGCGTACCGGCACACCCTCTTCGATCAGGGCGATATTGACGGTGAAATCCCCGCCGCGTTTGACGAATTCCTTTGTTCCATCCAGTGGATCAACAAGGAAAAAGCGTTTGCCAGCGGCGGCAACATCGTGGCTTTCCGTTCGTTCCTCGGTGACGATGGGAATATCGGGAAAGGCCCGTTCAAGTCCGGCAACGATCACGCGGTCGGCGGCCAGATCAGCCTCGGTCACGGGCGAGGCATCATCCTTCGCGCGGGTCTCGAAATCAGTGGCATAGACCTGCATGATTGCATGGCCACCCTCACGCGCGAGGGCCACGATCACATCGGCAATATTGATCGGGGGCATGGATAACTCCATTACTCGAAAACAGGGAAATGAACGATCCTGCTAAAGCGCAGGCGAGGTCGTGATGTCAAGTTTTGCAATGCGGTAAGATGTGGTGATACCTGCTTTTCCGCGAGATTCCGTGTGGTCAAGGGCGGGCTTGCCGGAAGGGTCATGGGATGGGGATTCGCTGTTCAGGGGCTTGGCATTCGGAGGATGGTGCGACAGGGTGGCTGATGCGATCATCGCCGGTCTGAAGGTTTGCAGCCCGATCGAAGTGGTGGTCGATCCTGAATGTGAGGGAATTTTTTTATGACCCGCAAGGTGATGCTTTTGACCGGAGGGTCGCGTGGCATCGGCCATGCCGTCGCTCTGGAAGCAGTGCGGCGTGGATGGTTCGTGTCGCTCGGCCTGCGTGATCCTTCCGTATTGCCCGAAGGATTGGTCGGGAGTGCTGTGGAGGTCGTTCCCTATGACGCGATGACGCGCGGTGAAGATGAATGGGTGCAGGGCGTCATGCAGCGTCATGGCCGGGTCGATGCCCTTGTTGCGAGCGCAGGACTCTTCGACGGCGACAGCATCGTAACCGCCGATGATGCCAGGGTGCTGCGCCTGTTTGAGATCAATGTCCATGCGCCGCGACGCCTTGCCGCCGCCGCCTGGCAACCCTTGATCGATGGCGGTGCGGGTCGGGTCATCATCATGGGATCGTTGTCGGGCAAGCGGGTGAAATCGGTTGGCTCGGCGCTCTATTCCTTCTCCAAATTCGCATCGGTCGCACTCGCCCATGCTTTGCGGCATGAAGGGTGGGATCATGGTATCCGCGCCACCGCCATTTGCCCCGGACTGGTCGCCACAGATATGGGCGTCACCGCCGCCGGGGGCAGCGTACCCCCCGACACGATGATTCAACCCGGCGATATAGCAACGCTGACCCTCGATACCATTGAGCGCCCCGCCACATTCTCGCAGGCCGAAATCACCGTGAATTCCCGGATCGACGGACTTTACTGAACGCCTCACCATGCCGCTTGCACAATCCCCCTTGCCCCTTATGTTGCATCCTGCCTCGGGGAGCCTGCAAGGGCTGAGACGCTGTATCCAGCGAACCCGTCGAACCTGAACCGGATAACGCCGGCGTAGGAAAGGCCAGAAGCCATCGCGCTTCCCCAGCCAACCCTGCCCGGCGGCGTATGAGGAACTTCGTGATGAAACATCTGCTCACCGCCGCCGTCCTTGCCACGGCTGCGCTCTTCGCGGGCAATGCGATGGCCGAAGACAAGCCCAAACTCACTGTTTATACCTATGAAAGCTTTGTCTCCGAATGGGGACCAGCTCCGGCAGTTGAGGAAGCTTTTGAGGAAACCTGTAACTGCGATCTTGATTTCGTCGCGGCGGGGGATGGGGCTGCCCTGCTGGGCCGCATCAAGCTGGAAGGCAAACGCAGTGATGCCGATGTCGTTCTCGGTCTTGATGCCAATCTGGTTGCAAAGGCTCGCGAAAGCGGCCTTTTCGCGCCCCATGGGCAAGACCTGCCCGAAAACGCCGTTCCCGGCGGTTGGTCCGACGACACGTTTATCCCTTATGACTGGGGCTATTTCGCCTTTGTCTACGACAAGACCCGGATGGATACCCCGCCCGCCAGCTTCGATGATTTGCTCAATGCGCCTGACGACGTAACCATCGTGATTCAAGACCCGCGCACCTCGACCCCCGGCCTCGGACTTTTGCTCTGGGTCAAGCATGTCTATGGTGATGAGGCCGGTGACGTATGGGCCAAACTTGCACCCCGTATTGTCACGGTGACAAAGGGCTGGTGGGAAGCCTATTCGGCCTTCCTCGAAGGCGAAGCGGCAATGGCCCTCTCCTACACCACATCCCCCGCCTATCATGTTATTGTCGAAGACGATGACACCAAGGCCGCCGCCACCTTTACCGATGGCCATTACATGCAGATCGAAGTCGCGGCGAAACTGGTCAGCACCGACACCCCTGACCTTGCGGATGCGTTTTTGGCCTTTATGGCGGGTGAGGAATTCCAGAATATCATCCCGACCACCAACTGGATGTACCCCGCCTATCCGGCGGATGATCTGCCCGATGCCTTTGGTGCGTTGGCCGAGCCAGGGAAATCCCTGATCTTCAAGCCGGAAACCACTCCTGAAATCCGTGAGGCTGCATTGGCCGAATGGCTGGAGGCGTTGAGCAAATAGGGTTCCGGGCATGTCGGTTCCCCGACCTTTTGCGCGTGTACGGGAATGACAGGAAAATTCTCCCTCTGCGTCCTCTTTTTCGGCGGCATTGCGCTGGCCCTCCTGCTCGCCCTTACCCTTGGCGCGCTGGTGGTTGTTGGGATGCAGGGTGCGGAGGCGGGCGCGCTGACGTCCCCTGATTGGCGCGCGCTTGTCTTTACATTGGAGCAGGCGTTCCTTTCTGCCGCCCTCTCCGTTCTTTTCGCCATTCCGTTGGCCCGTGCATTGGCCCGCCGCCGGTTTTGGGGTCGCGATACCCTGACCAGTCTGCTCGGTGCGCCGTTTCTGTTGCCGGTCATTGTTGCCATTCTGGGCGTTATCGCTGTCTGGGGGCGGTCGGGCTGGATCGCTGATGCGATGGGCTGGGCGGGGTTGGGGCGGTTAAACGTCTACGGGATGCCCGGTATTCTGATCGCGCATGTGTTTTTCAATCTACCCCTTGCCGCCCGCCTCATCCTGCAAGGATTGGCCGACCTGCCCCCTGAGCGTTGGCGCGTTGCCGCACAGCTTGGCATCGAAGGCCGCGCGCTCTTTCGCCTTGTCGAGTGGCCCGCCATACGCGCCAGCGCCCCCGGTGCGTTCGCTCTCGTCTTCCTCGTCTGTGCCACCAGTTTCGCGGTGGCGCTGGCCTTGGGCGGTGGTCCCCGCGCCACGACCCTGGAACTCGCGATCTACGAGGCGGCCAGCTATGATTTCGATCTGGGCCGTGCAGCAAAACTTGCCGGTCTGCAATTCGCGGTTTGTGCCAGTGCAGCCCTCATTGCCTTTGTTGTGTCGGCCCCCGTCGCCGCCAGCCCCGGCGCGCTAACACTGGTGGAACGCTGGGATGGACGCAGCCGCGCCAGCCGCATCGGCGACAGTGCCATTATCCTCACCGTTTGCCTTTTTCTTGGTGCACCGATGCTGGCAATTTTTCTGCGCGGTGTGGTTGGGTTGGATGATCTTACTGGCGTCGTCTGGGCCGCAGCGGGTCGCAGTCTTGTCGTTGCGGCCCTTGCTATCCTCATAACGCTTACCCTCTCCCTCGGTCTTGCGGCCCTGATTGTTGCCCTTCATATCCGTGGAGCGCGCATCGTTGCCCGGCTGGTCGATCTTGCGGGCCTTTTGCCCATCGCGGCGTCCCCCTTTGTTATTGGTATCGCCTTCATTATCGTTTTGAGGCCTGTTGCTGACCCCTTTGCGCTTGCGCTGCTCCTTACGGCCATTGTCAATGCGGCCATGGCCACGCCCTTTGCGCTCCGCATCCTCATTCCTGCAATTCGCCTTGCCCATGATGAGCATGGACGTCTTGCGGATTCCCTTGGTCTCGTTGGCCTTACCCGCTTGCGCGTACTCTACTGGCCCCGTGTCAGACAGCCTTTAGGGTTTGCTGCGGGCCTGTCCGGGGCATTGGCTATTGGTGATCTTGGTGTCATTGCGTTGTTCTCCACCCCCAGCGAGCCGACACTGCCGCTTTTGATGCATCTGCTGGCCAGCAGTCGCCAGATCGACGCGGCCTATGGTGCGGCCCTTGTGTTGATTGCACTTGGTTTTGGTGTGTTCTGGCTGTTCGACAGGCTGGGCCGCCCATGATCGTCGTGCATAATGCCCTGATCGAACGCGGCAGTTTCCGCCTTACCGCCGATCTCACGGTTCCGGCGGGCAGGATATGCGCAATCGTCGGTCCCTCCGGCAGTGGTAAATCCACTCTTTTGGAGGCCATCGCAGGCTTTCTGCCCCTGGCTTCGGGCCATATCCGAATCAATGGCGAAGACATCACTGTGCGCCCTCCATCAGAGCGCCCCGTCACGCTCCTGTTTCAGAGCAATAACCTGTTCCCCCATCTCGATGTGGAGCGGAATGTCGGGCTTGGTCTTAAGCCTTCGCTTTCCCTGACACCTGCCGACAGGCGCGCCATCGCTGATGTACTTGATGAAGTCGGTCTCGCTGATCTTGCCGCCCGCCGACCCGCCGAGTTGTCGGGTGGTCAGCGCCAGCGCGCCGCCCTTGCCCGCGTGCTGTTGCGGCAACAGCCCGCCTTGCTGCTTGATGAACCCTTCGCTGCCCTTGGTCCCGCCTTGCGTGACGAGATGCTGGCCCTGATTGATGCTCTGGTCCTGCAGCGTGGGATTGCCGTATTGATGATTACCCATGCCCCCGAAGAAGCCCGCCGCATCGCGCACCTTACTGCCCTGTGCATGGAAGGCCGAATCGACGGCGCACGCTCCACGGACGAGGTTTTCGCCAATCCGGGGCCGGAACTGGCGGCGTATCTGGGTATCGGCTCATAAGGGATATATTTTACGGGCGATGTCTATTGGTGTCGCCCGGCTGGACGGCAAATCAACCTACCCGTCACTCATCCCTTGCAACGTCTCCGTATCAATAAGGTGGTAATAGCCGCTTTCATGGGCGACCAGACCCTTGCGCTTCCAGTCATTGATGACACGGCTCACATTTTCGCGGGAGGCTCCGATCATGGCGGCGAGTTCGGATTGGGTCAGCTTGTGGGAAATTCTGGTGCTGCCATCCGGCATCCCAACCCCGAACCCTTCCCCAAGACGCAGCATGACACGGGCGAGTTGACCCGCCAGCGGCAGGAAATCGCGCGCCGCCAGGGCATCGTTCGCTTCGCGCAGACGTCTGGCCATCACCCCCAGCAGATGCCGGTATAATTCCCCGTTTTCATCGGCAAACCGGAAGAACGCACTTTTCGACCAATGGAGCAGCGAAGAGGTTCGCAGCGCGACAATCGTGGCCGAGCGGCGTTCGTCGTCGAACATTCCCATTTCGCCGATGCTGTCACCGGGGCTGAAAACAGCCAGCAATTGCTCACCGCCCTCCGGTGACTGGCGCGTTGCCTTCAGTCCCCCGGATTTGACGATATAAAAGCCCCCTGCTTCGTCCCCTTCGAGGAACAGCGACTGGCCTTCTTCGAGGATAATCGTGCGGCCACGCTCCACCAGAGCGGCGGAAAGTGCGCTATTCACACCTTTAAGGACGGACCCTTCCTTCAGAATCCCGTCAATTGTCTGTGGCATCAAGTTCTCCTGCTATCGCGCCACCAGCTATCTGAATTGCAGTTCGACATGAAAATGATGTCTTGGGTGTGATCTACAGCACATCAGGAAGGCTAATCCTGTGTGAAAACGCTTCCACCGACCTTTTCGCCTATTTGACCGCCCCTTCACCTGCGGTTGAGCGTTGATTGGGTGGGGATTGTGCAGGGTTGTGTTTCGTGTAGTTGGGTTGCGTATTTGGTTGGGTGGTTTGGGGTTGGGCTTTTGCCACCCCATTCCAGCCCATACGGACTTTCCGGTTCCATCAACGAATACGTCAAGAGGCGCGCCTGAGTGGGTTGCGCTTTTTTGCCGATTATGTGGTGGGTATATCGTCTGTTGCAAAAGCGCGTTAGCGTACCAGGATGACATCCATTCTTGAAATCCCTGTATGGCTTGCACTCCTTGTCGGAGTGCTCGGCATGGCAGGATTGGTGGACCGGATCGTCGGGCCTTCGCTGCGCTGGTTTTTCCGGCGGCGAGTGAACCGCGCCATCGATGATCTGAATGATCGCCTCGATCTCAAGATTCAACCTTTCAAGCTTACCCGGCGCAAGGTGCTCGTGGATCGATTGATCTACGATCCCGAAGTCATGGCGGCGATGGAACAGCATGTGCGTGAGGAGGGTGTGCCCCGCGATGTGGCGATGGAGCGGGTTGAACGCTACGCCCGCGAGACAGTGCCCGCCTTCTCGGCATTTGCCTATTTTTCTTTTGGCGCGCGGATCGCCCGGTGGATCAGTCAGGCGCTGTTCCGTGTGCGACTTGGTTTTATCGACAACGCGGCGCTGTCGGCCATGGACCCGGAGGCGACGGTGGTGTTCGTGATGAATCACCGCTCGAATATGGATTACCTGCTGGTTACATATCTTGCTGCAGAGCGCAGCGCGCTGAGTTATGCGGTAGGAGAATGGGCGCGGGTCTGGGGTCTTTCGACGTTGATTCGCTCAATGGGCGCTTATTTCATCCGTCGTAAATCCCGCAACGCGCTCTATCGCAAGGTACTATCGCGTTATGTGGCGATGGCGACCGAAGGCGGGGTGACACAGGCGGTCTTTCCTGAAGGGGGGCTGTCGCGTACCGGGTTGCTGCAACCTGCCAAACTCGGATTGCTGGCTTATATGGCGGAGGGGTTCGAGCCGGGCGTCTCGCGCGATGTTGCTTTCGTGCCGGTGGGCCTCAATTACGACCGGGTGCTGGAAGACCGCGTATTGACCGAAGGGGGCGGAGAAGGGCGCTTTCGTTTTAGCCCATTCGCCTTTCTGGGCTTTCTGGGTCGGCTCTCGTGGTTGCGTTTGACGGGCCGGATGCATCGCTTTGGTTATGCCTGTGTCAGCTTTGGCACGCCGCTTTCCCTTACCGAATTCATGCGTGACCGTGGCGAAGCCGACATTGATGCGTTGGGCGTGGAATTGATGGAGCGGGTCGGCGCGGTGGTGCCGGTTCTGCCGGTATCGCTGGTCGCAACGGTGATGCAGGAAGCCGAAAGTCCCTTGAGTCCTCTTGACGTCAAGGTGCGCACGCAAGCCCTCATGCGCGCGTTGGTCGCCTCCGGTGCCCATGCCCATATCCCGCGTGGGGATGATGATTATGCTGTGGAGGTTGGTCTACGCATGATGCGACTGAGGAAATTGGTAATCGAGGAAGAGGGGCTTCTGATCGCCAATCCGCAGGAAAGCCTGCTCCTTGCTTATTATGCCAATGCTATCGCCCATCTGGACAGGACAATCTGACTGCAAGGAATAGGGAGATAGACCCTCCCCCATATTCCATACCAGAGGCATGGCCGTCTGGCGGGGAGATTGCAGAGTGATCCGGCAATCAATGTGGGTCAGGAATTACGCTAGAAACCACGTATTTCCTGACATTCTTTAGCTACTCTCTGATCGCCGGTTATTTTAGAGTCTATCGACGATGATGGACGAGAGGATGTCGTTGAAATTCCTTCCAACAAGGCATTTGGCGTCCTTGTCCAGAGTCAGGCGGTTTCCCTGCAAGCCGTCATGTTCATAGAGATGAGCAATGACCGAATTTCCAACGCGCACGGAGGAGATGTCGTCGTTCTTGAGGCCAAGACGCTCCAGTTCCGCCAGATCATAGACACCGGGACGTATAGTCACCGAGTGTCCTTTGTAATCGCAATGTTCATAAAGCGTGATGCCTCTTCCGTTCCCATTGCCCCGGTTATCCCCACGGTTTGCGCGCTGCTGCTGTCGCTGTGCCCTGCGGGCCTCTCTCTCAAGGCGGGCCTGTTCTTTCTGCTGCTGCTCCAACCTGCGGGCCCGTCGTTGCTCAAGAAGTTTCTTTTTCTGCGCCTTTTCGTATTCGATGCGCTCAAATTCCAGTCGCCGTGCCTCAAGGCGTTCCAGGCGCAGCTGTTCCTGCTTCCGGGCTTCCTGAATCTGATAGCGGCGCTGGTAATCGTTACCCTTTTTGCGGTAATCGTCGTCCTTGTCGTCTGAAAGGATCGTCCCAAGAATGGCGGCACCGACCAGCCCGCCAATCAACCCGGTAGCCCCTGTAATTCCTGTGGTCTCTGTCGAGGGACCGGAATAGCCGGAATAGGGTGGTTGCCCATAGGGTGTTGGCACGGGCAATGGCTTCTTCTGAGGCGGTTTTACCCAGGTGATGGTAGGTTTTTGCGCATCATAGGTTGGCTGCTGCGGTGCAGGCTGCGCGTAGAGCGGTGGTTGAACGACAGTCGGCTGGTTGCCGTAAACCGAGTCAGAATAGGCCGGCTGCTGGTTGGTATAACCGGGCTGTATGTAGGTCGTCGGCGCGCTTGGCTGTGGCACCGGAGCGTAGACGGTTGCGTTTCCCGTGGGAGGCGAAGGCACATAGCCCTGCGTCGTTGTGGAGGGCGCTGTATAGGTGGGCGGAGCATAGGGTTGCTGTACCTGCGTCGTGGGTTGCGCGCCATAGACTACGGAATTGTCGTAGGCTTGCGGTATTGCTGTCCCTGCATTGCCGGGCGGAATATAGTTTTGAACCGGCGCGGCGGGTGCCTGATACACAGGGTCCGTCACGCTCTGGAAAGTCGTATTCGGCTGTGTAGGTGCAGTATATGGTTGTTGATATTGCTGCTGATACTGCGTCGTTGGTTGTTCGTACTGATAGGTCGGCTGACTCTGGTAAGTCTGGGCCGAAGCGGCACCGATGGTCAGGGCTGCGCTGCCCATCAGGGTCAACAATGTTGTCAGAGTGCGGTTGGGTCGGGTCATTATCAGTCTCCTTGGCTCGGCCATTCCTGCCCTTTTTCGCAAACAATCGCAGCGGTTATCGGGCCTTCTGTGGGGTAATACGCACCGAAAACCAATTTCCGGCGGTTTTGGTTCGTGAAATCTGATGGTTGCGTGTCTTGTGCCAATGGTTCGAATGTGGATAGCTTTCCTTACGATTTTGAGGGGAAGCTGCCACAAATGGGATCAGGACGCTATTTTCTTTAAATTACTGAACCTACCAATACCCTCGACCACATCCTGCGTGCGATGCACAGGGTCGTGATCGATAATTGATACCAACCCTCGAAATCATCCGCGCCGGATTTGATGTCGATACGGGAGCAAGTGCATGAGTGACGACATTCTTTATGCCATCGAAGAAGGGATTGGCTGGATTACCTTCAACCGCCCGGATCAGCGCAACGCCTTTACTTTTGCGATGTATGCGCGCCTTGCTGAAATCTGTTCGACTGTCCCGCAGGATGGTTCGGTCAAAGCCATTGTCATGCGCGGGGCGGGGGGGCGTGCCTTCGCTGCCGGAACCGACATGACCGAGTTCCGCGGCTTTTCGACCCCCGCCGACGCGCATAAATACGAGGAAGACGCCAACGCCGTCTTTACGGCCATCGAGCGATGCCCCGTCCCCACTATTGCCGCCATTACCGGCGCTTGCACGGGGGGCGGAGGGGCCATCGCCACCGCTTGTGACCTGCGTATCTGTGATGAGCGCCTCAAATTCGGGTTTCCGATTGCCCGCACGCTTGGCAATTGCCTTGCCATTGCCAATCTGAACCGCCTGTCGGCCTTGATCGGGCAGGGGCGGGTACGTGAGATGATCTTTACATCGCGTCTGCTGGGGGCAGGGGAAGCCGAACGTATCGGCCTCGTTTCCGAAGTCCTGCCCGATGCTGAGGCGGTTATCACCCGCGCGGACGAACTGGCGAAAACCCTTGCGGGTCATGCCCCCCTTACCCTGCGCGCGACGAAGGAAGCCTTGCGCCGCCTGCGCGTCGATGGTCCTGGCGCAGAGGATTCCGACCTTGTGGAGATGTGCTACATGAGCGCCGATTTTCGCGAAGGGATGGAATCATTCCTCGGCAAGCGGCCCCCCGATTGGAAGGGACGCTGAGAGTGGGCTATGGCATCAGCACGCAGGGTAATTCGGAGGGGCGAGCACCGTTGACCGGACGCCCGCCGCCCTGAAGTGATCGGGGATCAGGTTCCGATCTTGTCCTGCGTCTGCGTTTCGAAATCGCTCGCATCGTGGCGTTCGTGAAGCTGGTCTTCAGGCGGGCCGGAGATGCGGTTGACCTTGCGTCCACGCTGTACAGGCTCGCGCGCGGCGATCTCGTCATGCCAGCGGATCACATGCGTATAGGACTGCACATCAAGAAATTCGGCTGCATTATAG
>CALFFK010000078.1 GCA_937957975.1 uncultured Neomegalonema sp. | reverse complement strand
CCACCCGTGGGGCTGGCCGGCATGATTTCAGCGAGGGGAGAGCGATACAGGCTGCTCGGACCACCAAAATCAGGACCGGCAGCGATAAGGACGGCGCCACCCCGGCGCACATATTGCGTGACATTGGCGAGGTAGGCAGGGGCAAGCACACCGCGCCGAACGTATTTGTCAAAAATAACCAGATCGAAATCGTCGATTTTCTGCATGAAGAGTTCGCGGGTCGGGAAGGGAATCAGCGACAGTTCGCGAATGGGTGTGCCACTCATTTTTGAGGGCGGACGCAGGATGGTGAAATGCACCAGATCGACCGATGGGTCCGCTTTCAGCAGGTTGCGCCACGCGCGTTCTCCCGCATGGGGCTGGCCTGAAACGAGGAGAACGCGCAAGCGATCGCGTGCGCCCTGTACAGTAAAGAGGGCGCGGTTGTTGCGGGTGGTGATCTCGCCGGAGAGTTCCTCGACTTCAAGCTCAAACACACTCGCGCCGCCCTTGTCGAGACGGGCGGAAATGGTTGTTGGCTCGTCGAGCGTGACCGTATCGCGGCGGACCGGACGACCATCAATGCTGAGGGTGATACGGGCAGCGATGGCAGGGGCCGGGCCTTGATCGACGACGCGCAGGCGTATCTGAACTTCTTCGCTGACGATGCCAAAGCTGGGCGCGCTCTCTAATATCAGGCGGCGGTCATAGGCACCCTCGCGACCCGTGGAGAGGATGTGGACGGGGCCAGCAAAACGGTCGCGGATGGTGTCTTCATCCATGGCGGTAAAATCGGGAGCGTCATGGACACGGCCATCGGTAATGAGAACGGCCCCGGCGATGCGATCCTGACCAACATCAGCGAGGGCGGTTTCCATCGCGTCGAACAGACGGGTTCCGGCGTCATCGGTCGCTTTGCCGGAGTGCGAATCGACAGTGGCGATGCGCAGTTCGAGAGGAGAGCGGCGGTTGAGGCTGTCAGCGGCATCCTTGATGAGCCCGGCGGCCTGTGCGGTGAGCTCGGTACGTCCGTCGATGCTCTGACTGGCACTTTCGTCGATCAGAAGCAGGGCGACATCGGAGAGGGGTTCACGGTCTTCCTGCGTCAATTTTGGATCGCAGAGAGCAGCGAGAAGGGCCAAACCGGCCAGGAGCCGCAGCCATGCCCCCCGCGCGCCGCGTATCAGGCTGAACAAGAAAACAAGGAAGATGAAGGTCGCAAAGACGAGGATCGCCCAGAGCGGAACCATAGGATCAAAGACAATGCCTGTTGCGCTGTTCATGCCCGCGTTCCTACTGGCCGAGGCGCTGGAGAAGCGCGGGAATGTGGACCTGATCGGATTTGTATGAACCGGTATAGGCGTACATCACGAGGTTGATGCCAAAACGATAGGCCAGCTCGCGCTGACGCTCGCCTCCCCGGCCCGACATGGGCAGCATTGGGCGGCCCGCTTCGGTCAGCGCCCAGGCTCCGGCCCAGTCATGGCCACCAACGATGATGGGCGAAACGCCATCGTTCTTGAAGCCGCCTTCCCTGGCGACCTCCTCCATATCTTCGGGCGGAGCCGCCTCGACCCAGACCTTGCCGCCACGCCAACGGCCGGGGAAATCATCAAGCAGAAAGAAGCTGCGATGTAAAACATGACCTTCGGGGACAGGCGACAGGGGCGGCAGGTCAAGACCGGCGGTCAGGCGCTTTAACGCACGCGTGCCGGGGGTATCGCCGCTACCCAGTGCAAGATTGCGGTCGCGGGTGTCGATCATCAGCATTCCGCCCCGGCGCATATATTCGTTGAGCGAGGCGATGGCTTCATCGGAGGGGCGCGGCTGGCTTTCGGAAACAGCCCAGTAAAGCAGGGGGTAGACGGCCAGCTCATCCGTCTCAATGTTGACCCCTTCGGGTTCCGCCGGTTCGACCGATGTACGCTCAATCAGGATGCGGGTCAGGCCATAAAGGCCCGCTTTTGCGATGGAATCGGTTTTCTGGTCGCCGGTGATGATGTAGCCGAGCGCGCCATCAAGGGCCGCGCGCAAGGCTTGATCTTCAGCCGCGTCCTGCGCCCGCGCATGGTCGGCCATGCCGAGTGACAGCACGAGTGCGGAGGCCGCGATTGCTCCCCGTAGTTTGCCCGCAAGGAAAAGGGCTGCGATGGCGTCAAGCATCAAGAGGGCGAGGGCAGCGGCGAGAAACCAGGGTTTCAATTCAGTCTCCTTGCGCGACCCCAGCGTTTCCAGCACGGCGCTGGCCGGAGGGGGCGGGGCAGCGATGAGGTCGGCTTCAGGGGGCAGCAGGTTATGGGCGCGGATTGCTCCGGCATTAACGCCGCCCACCGCCCGATAAAGGCCGGGTGGTGCAATGGCGCTTGCACCTGCGCCAATGTTCTCGCCAGGGACGGTGCGTGCCCCTTCGGGAGCCGCGCGGATCGCTCCGTCGGCTCCGATGAGGGAGACTGGCGCCCAGAAGCCGCTTTCGCCGGTTGAAGTCTGTGCTTCGCCGCCAACGCCAAACTTCACAATACGGTCCAGCATTTCGACAAAGAGGCCAGAGAGCGGGATCGTGGACCACCGTGGATCAGCACTGGTGTGGAACAGAACGATGCGCCCGTCTCCACGCCGGTCGGATGTGATGAGCGGCGCGCCATCGGTCAGGGACGCCCATGTACGGGTGGGCAGGTCAATATCGGGTTCAGCGAGGATCTGTTTGGTCACGCGTGCATCTTCGGGGGTGGCAAGACCAGCAAAAGGGCTGTCTTCGGCGTAGGAAGCAATTTTCTGGGGTTCGCCCCAGCTCATCGCCCCGCCCAGATCCCGGCCACCGGGGCGGATACGCACGGGCAGCAATGGGTCATCGCTTGCGCCAAAACCTGCGCGGCGTTCTTCGGCGGTTGCGGCCAGTGTTGGACCCGCGAAGCGAACGAGTACGCCCCCCGCCTCAACCCATTCCAGAAGTGCATCAGCTTCCTGTTCGGGGAAAGCCCCGACATCAATCAGGACGAGGGTATCGACCTCTTCCCCGATCAGCTTTTCCAGCGCCCCTTCGCGCAGTTCGGTACGGCCTTCGAGAGCCTTGCGTACGTAATGCGCACCGGACAAAAGCCGTTGACCTCCGCCTTCGCGCTCGCCGGAAACCAGACCGACCTTGCGTCGCCGCCAGCGTTCATCAATCAGGGCCGTTGCGCCCGCATGGGCGACTCCCTCTATCCCGAACACGGCGATGCGGTTGCGTAGTTCAAGTGGCGCATCGAACAAGGCTTCGGCGCGGGTGTTGCCATCTTCAAAGCTGGCATTGGCAACAGCCAGCGCGCGGCGGGTTCCACTTTCTTCGGCGGAAAACCCGATGATCTGCGCGTTGCTTTCCCCTATGGAAGAAGCCCTGAGCACATCTGCTGCAAGACCACCATCTTCGGGGGAACCGGGGATGACCGCACGTACACCGCGTTCGGGGCCAATCAGGCGCAGACTGCCAGCATCTGCGAGAGCCTGGGCAAGGGCTTCATAAGTGCCGTCATGGTCAAGGCCGTCCTGAATCCAGACGCTTTGGGCATCATCACCAATCCGGTCGAGCAGGTCGGCACGGACGGGAGGCCATGGAGATGGCTCCAGCGCATCGATCCGGGCGCGGGCGTCAGTGGCGGTCAGGTTTTCAGCTTCGCGGCCTTCCGGGACAGGCTGTGCAAGAATGTCGAGCCGAACAGGAATACCCGCGCGGTCGGCACGGTCGAGCAGGTCGGTGGCGGAAGCCATGCGATCAGCCCAATCGGGTGCGCTGGCCCAGCCACCATCGACAATCAGGTGCAGCGGTGAGGCACTTGAGAGGCTTTCGCGCGGGTTCAGAAGAGGCTGTGCGAAGGCAAGGATGGCCAACCCGGCGATTAAAAGGCGCAGCAAAAGTAACCACCATGGCGTATGCTGCGGCGTCTTTTCAGGGGGTTCTAGACCCAACAGCACTACAACACCGGGAAATCTTTCGCGGATGGGCGCGGGCGGCGTCGCGCGAAGCAACCACCATAGCAGTGGCAGGGCAAAGAGCGCCAACAGAAGGAGTGGGGAAGCAAAGCCGAGCGGCCCAAGCTGGATCATGTTGGTACCTGATTTTGACTGGGCGCGATTACCTTCTCCCGATGAAAGAAAGTGTCAATCACGCGTCTTTCCAAAATCCTCATCCGCTTACCCGCTTCGCTTGCAGGGTTTGATGGATCATCATCAATGCAGGTGTGGGGGGCGTGTCGGTGCGATGGATGGCGAATGTCCAACCGGCCTGACGGGCCATGTCTTTCAGTGCCGTACGTCGGGTTTCCAGTTTTTCCTGGTAGGCGTCGCGCAGGCTTTCTGCACGGTCTGCATCATATCGAAGGCCACCGCCGATGCTTTCGAACAGGATGCGGCCTGAATAGGGGAAGGCTTCTTCGACCGGATCAATCACCTGCACCAACATTCCGCGTACCCGGCGGGCGACAGCCACCGATATGGCTTTCGACAATCCATCAAGATCGCCAAAAAAATCGGAGAGGAACAGGGCGCGTGATCCCATTGGAAAGGAAGAATCCGGCGGAGTGCCGGTTTCTGCCCTCATATCGACGGGGAGAGAAAGCAGGTTCGAGAGGCGGTTGATGCCCGTGCGTCCCTGCATGATTCGGCCCGCATCGGCCCGCATGAGGGCAAAGCGTTCGTCACCGCGTTCCAACAGCAGGGCGGTCGCTAGGGCAAGGACTGCGGCGCGGCGACCCTTGGTGGTTTGTACGCCTTTTGAGGAGAATTGCATCGAGGACGATTCGTCAGGCCACAGAAAGACGTTCTGGGCCGTTTCCCATTCCGTCTCGCGCACATAGAGATCATCGGAACGGCCCGAACGTCGCCAGTCGATGCTGCCAAGCGCATCACCCGGCTGGGCGTGGCGATATTGCCAGAAAGTCTCGCCTGAACCGGCAGCCCGCCGACCATGAACACCCCAGATCGAGGCGGCGGCCCGTTCTGCTTCGGCAAGCAGGGGGGGCAGTGCAGCGGTGGCCGCACTCGATTCGGCGGAAAGCTGGGTGGATGGCTTCACCCGCAAGCCCTCGTCACCGCTTCATCAATCACATCTTCCAGGGTGATGCCTTCGGCCTTGGCCGCGAAACCGAGGGCCATTCGGTGCCTGAGAGCGGGTTTGGCAAGGGCAACGACATCCTCCAGCGAGGGCGCAAGGCGGCCTGAAAGCAAGGCGCGGGCGCGGCTGGCGAGCATGAGCGCCTGTGCGGCGCGCGGCCCCGGCCCCCATGCGACGGAATCCTTCACGCGTTGCGGCGCGTTGGCATCTTCGGGGCGGCAGGAACGGACGAGAGACAGGATTGCTTCTGTCACTTTGTCGCCCACAGGGGCACGGCGAATAAGGGTTTGCAACTTTATGAGGCTACCCGGATCAAGCACGGCCTGTGCTTTGCCCTGTTCGATCCCGGTCGTCGCAACCAGGATTTGCCGCTCTTCTTCCAGAGTCGGATAATCCACGACGATTTCCAGCAAAAAGCGGTCAAGCTGTGCTTCGGGCAGAGGGTAGGCACCTTCCTGCTCGATCGGGTTCTGGGTTGCGAGAACGTGGAAGGGGGCGGGCAGGTCGCGTTGCTGGCCCGCAATCGTTACCTGCTTTTCCTGCATGGCCTGCAACAGCGCGGATTGGGTGCGTGGACTGGCGCGGTTGATCTCATCGGCCATCAGAAGCTGACAGAAAACCGGTCCCTGAATGAACTTGAACATCCGCGAGCCATCAGTGCCGGTTTCCAGTACCTCTGAACCAAGGATGTCGGCCGGCATCAGGTCAGGGGTAAACTGCACGCGTTTGCTGTCCAGGCCCAACACCGTGCCGAGCGTATCAACCAGCAGGGTTTTGGCCAGACCCGGCACGCCAACGAGCAGACCATGTCCTCCAGAGAGAATCGCGGCAAGGGTCAACTCGACCACTTCATCCTGCCCAACGATCCGTTTTGCCACCTCGCGGCGAACGGCGGCAAGGGTTTCGGCGGCGCTTTCCGCTTCGGCCACGGGGTCGGCCCCCGATGATGCAGGCGCATCGACAGTCATGCTTTCCAAGGATTCGCTCCGTTCTCGTTCACGCCCTCGCGGGTCGGCCTATCGCTTGCTGCACAGCGCCTTTACGCCATCATCTTCTACAGATGGTAACTCTGGACAGTTGCATCCAGAGTGTGGTCCAGCATTGCCGCCTGTCCAGCGCATTCATTCTATCGCGCAGAATACAACGTATGCAACGCATGGTGTCCAACGCGCCGTAGAATTGAGGCCATAGAATGTCAAAAGAAGATCAACGCGAAATACCTTCCGATACCGTTTCTCTCGTCGAGGCCGTCCGGGAGGCATCGCAGAAAGGCCCGCCGCCCGTGCATCTTTGGAACCCGCCGCTATCGGGTGAGCTGGATATGCGGATCGCGCGGGACGGTACCTGGCACTATAACGGCACGCCTATCAATCGCCCCGGATTGGTGCGGCTGTTCGCCTCGGTTCTGAAGCGGGAGGGTGATGATTACTTTCTCGTGACCCCGGTAGAAAAATACGAAATTCATGTGGAAGACGCGCCTTTCGTCGCCATTGATTTTGATATGGAGGAGAGTGAGGGTGCGCCAGTTCTCGTTTTTGAGACGAATGTGGGAGATATCGTGCGGGCAGGAAGGGAGAATGCAATCATCGTCACAGCTGACCCTTCAACGGATGAGCCATCTCCCTATATTCATGTCAGACGTGATCTTTATGCGTTGATTGACCGGAAATCCTTCTATCGTCTGGCCGACATCGCTGAATCCGGTGAGGTTGGGCATAGGCCGTGCATGATTGTGCGCTCCGGTGGCGAAAGCTTTGCAATAGGATCGATTTAGAAAATCCGGTGTCCTGACAGTCAGGATGAGTCGTGGTATGCTGGGGATGCATGATTTCTGAGAAGGATATTTTCAGGGCGTTACAGCCTGTAAACCGTGATCGGGACGATGCTGTCCCGTTTCCGGGCAACAAGCCAAGGCGTCACGCCTCTGTGCTGTGTCCGCTGATTCCACGTGAGAGCGGGCTGCACGTCATGCTGACTGTTCGCTCGGCCAGGCTTAAGGTCCATGCGGGGCAGATCGCCTTTCCGGGTGGAAAGATCGATCCGTCCGATGCGTCGCCGCTCGCCGCTGCATTGCGGGAAGCGGACGAGGAGATTGGTCTTCCGGCAGAGGATGTGGATGTGCTTGGGATGCTCGACCCTTATGACACCAGCACTGGATTTGTCGTCAGACCTTTTATCGGGATGGTGAATCCGCGTTTCGTGCCGATGCCGCATGAGGGCGAAGTGGCAGAAGTATTCGAAGTGCCATTCGACTTCCTGATGGATTTTGACAACCATGAACGAATCGAGCGTATGCATGAAGGTCGCAAGCGCCGATATTATCAGATGATCCACGGAAAATACCGTATCTGGGGCGCAACAGCGGGAATGCTTCGCAATCTCGCCCAGCGTATCAGCCATGCGCGTGACGACGGGGCCATGCGCGAAGCAGGGTGACTTTCCACCTTTCACAGAAGTGATACGTTTTACAGGCACAATTGTGCTGCAAATCACAATTGACGGCTAATGATGGCCGTATTGTCCAAGAATGAAACGTCACTATCACAGCCCCGACTAAAGTACCCTCAAGGATGTGTAATGTGACAGCGACTCGTTGCTGGATTGCCGGGGGGCGATCTGGTAAGTCGGGGTATCCGGGCAGGGCGCTTGCCGATCGAAATGGGTAAATCAGTATCAGTGGGTCGAAATGACGAATATCAACAGCCTAAACCAGTCCGGTGACACCCAGGGGAAAACGATGGGTGCGACCCCTGATGAAACCGAGATTGATCTTCGGTTTCTCGTGGCACAGCTTCGCCGGAACCGCGCCTTGTTGCTCGGTTCGCTTCTGATCGGTTTGATGATTGGTGGCCTGCTGCATTTTACTGCGACCAAGACATTCACCTCACATACGACATTGATGATCAATATCGAAGGTGAGGCGGCGGCGTCGGCGCAGGCAGGTAGCCTTGCCGGATCACTGGCTTTTGTTCAGTCCAATGCTCTTGCGCCAGCCTATGCCGTTGCCGGGTCTTCGGCCTTGATGGAGCAGGTAGTTGATGAAGAGAATCTGATTGCAGTCCCCGAATTCAATGGTGCTTTGAGGGAGCTTACCTGGAAGCAGAAAATCATTGGCGCTATTCGGGGCGTTATTGTCTCCGTAAAGGATCAGTTGCTGGGCAACGGGAACGAGGAAACGGAAGCCGGTGAGGAATGGTCAAGCCCGGAGGAGCGTGAGAAGTGGCAGGCAATTTCCGCTTTGCAGCGTCGCGTTGAAATCACCGATATGCAGGATGATCTGCGATTGAAGATCGCGGTGACAACGCAAGACCGTGTCAGATCTTCCCGGATCGCAAATACCATTGCTGTTAAGTTGAACAAATTTCTTAATAACACGCAATCATCGGCACTTGGCAAAGCCCTCGAATGGCTGGAAAGCGAAGCCGGACGCGTAGAAGATGAAATCAGAAAAGTCGAAGAACAGATCAATGCCGAAATCAGTGTAGGTAGCGTCTTACCCGGTTCGGCAACGTTGGGTGAGAACGCCGAGCGGTTGGTTGAAGGTGAGTTGATCCTCGAAGCGAACAGACGCCGGGGCGCTGCCTTAACGAGACTGGGTGAAGTTGTTGCACGGATTGAAGGTGGCTCAGATGCACAATCCGCATTTGCCTCAATGCCGGATGATCTGCGTTCTGAGTTGGTCACTGACTATGTCGAATTATTCCGCTGGGAACGGCGCGATGAACCCCCTTCCCGTAATGAACTTCTTGCAGCAAACAATCAGATAAAGCGCGATCTGGAGAGTCAGGCTTCCGCGACGGCGCGACGGGAACAGGAAATCCTGCCTGTGCGCGATTATACGCGCAAGCTATCGACGGCCCAAAACCGCTACCTTCAACTCGAAACGAACTACAAGGCGAATACGGATCTTCTCAAGACATTGCGTGAGCGACTTGCTGAACTGAAGATCAAGCTTGCTGGTGAAACCGACCGGCTGACAGTTCTTGAGACCGCCCTGCCACCCCTGCGTCATGGTGGGTCGTCGCTGTTGCTTAAATTGGCCATTGGCTCGCTGATAGGTCTTGCTATTGGAACCGCTCTGATGCTCTTCCGTTTCTTCAAGCGCAATGCGTTTCTGTCACTTGAAGATGTGGAAAAGTCTTTTGATGCCCCGACTGTTTCGATCGTATCGGATATTCAAGGAAATCTGCGTGAAAAGTTTGCATGGGTTGCTCTGCCGAATGAGCTTCGGGAATCCTACAGACGGGCCTATTCAGCGGCGTTTGTGATGCCGGATGCGCAGGGAACGCAAACGTTGATGGTCACATCTTCTATCCCTGGTGAAGGTAAGACGACAACCAGCATCTACATTGCCGCTGCTGCCGCCGAAGAAGGTAAGAAAACGCTACTAATTGACCTTGATTTTCGCAAGAGAAGCGTGTCGCGTTACTTGGGTTTGGTGCGTGAATTAGGCGTCTACTCTGTTTTTCGGAATGAGGTAACACTTCAGGAAGCCGCATTACCCTACAAATATGATATGCCAGTCCATCAAAGTGGCAAATCAAAATCTAAAGATTTCCAAACCGTCAGCTTCGATATCCTGACCACTGACGGACGGCAAACATCGAAAGGATTGAGCAATCGCGAAACCTTGTCTGCCAAAAATGTGGGGGATCTGATCGAGATGGCCAAGGAGGAATATGAAGCCGTCATCATTGATGTTCCACCAATTTTGGCTGTGCAGGATGCCAACATGATCGGGCGGATGGTCAACACTATATTCTGTGTTGTATCAACCCAGTTATTGCAAAAGAAAGCTGCGCAGCGGGCGGCCAAGGAATGGGAACGTGCCGGGTTGAAGCTTGATGGATTGCTGGTACGTGGAGAACGAAACGAACTCTATGAATATTATGATTACAGCTACTACTACTATGATTATGCGGCCAAGGAAGATGGTCGGGCGCGTCGCCCCTCGCAACGCCGACGCAAACGGCGCAACGAAGTTGGCCGACACCATGCTTCTGGCGGTGCGCGGGACTAACACAGGATGTTGAGGCGTCTACTTCGCAAGGCGCTGGCGCGTGAGGAGCCGCAAGAGGCCGTGTCCCTCCGCGCGCCACGCCCCCTCTTTGCTGTTGGCGATGTACATGGCATGGCGGATATGCTCGATAAGATGATCGAGATCATCCGCGATCAAATTGTGCAAGATAACCTACATGATGCGGCGGTGATTTTTCTGGGTGACTATGTGGACCGGGGACCGCATTCGAAGCAAGCAATTGATCTGTTACTTGAAAGCCCGGCACGGTTGGGGGTCGATACGGTCTTTATACGGGGAAACCACGAGGAGTTTGCCCGGCGTTTTCTCGACAAACCATATGAAGAATCCCATTGGCTCGATTGGGGCGGTGAAGCAACGGTCGAGTCCTATGATATTGATCCGCAAGACTTCAAAGAAGGTGTTCAAGGGCAGATTGCCTTATCCAGGGCGCTCGCAGACGCAATGGGAGAGAGCCATACAAGCTTTCTGCGCGAAGGTCTGGTCACACATCACAACGAATGGCCCTTCTTTTTCTGCCATGCAGGAATTGATCGTAAGCATCCACCACATAATCAACCTGAGCGCGGATTGGTTCATGGAGTGCGGGGTTTTCGGGAGGCAGGGGGATGGCCCGACAGCATCGTAGTGCATGGACACTATATCACCAGCAGTCCTGATCCGGGACCACGCCGAATTGGTGTGGATACAGGTGCCTATCGCAGTGGTGTCCTGACCGCCGCATTTTGTATCGGCGAAACCATCGATTTCATTGAGGTCGAAGAAGATTGAATATGTGACGCGAATAATGAAACGATGACTCGCCTACCCTACTATATACAGCGTATGTATCTCGTGCATTCGAAGTGGGGTTCGAACATGCTGATTCTATACGGTGCGCCATCAAGTATCCATGGCGCGAAGACGAGGATTATCCTGCGTCGTAAAGGGCTGGATTGGTCTGAGGGGGATTCGGGGGACCTTCCGCAGAAGTGGGATGCAGTACCGTCTGCTGATATACCAATATTGGTAGATGATATGCTGAAGGTCACGCAATCCAGAGCGATTGCTGAATATCTGGAAGAGACATATCCTTCCCCGTCAATGCTGCCTGATGATGTTAGCGCACGGGCAAAGGCGCGGGAATTATCCGATTTCCTCGATACGCGGCTTGTACCGGCGGTTTCGGCCCTCGCTGCCGACCATGCAGATGCGCGCCTTGTTAGTATTGTGACGATGGAACTGGGTATATTGGCCACGTTTGTGGACCGGCGAACGTCCAAACGGCATGGAGTCAGAAGGTCACTACCCTTGCGCAGTGCTGCGGTGCCACTGTTACTGGGTGATTGTGGATATCCGGCGGCCTGCGCATGGATCATGGCATTGAGTAAAGTACGCAGTCTCAACATCGTCTTGCCAGGGGCCGTACAGGCCTATCTTGATATGATGCAGGAAGTAGAGGCTGTATCGCAGACTATGGAAACCTGCCACGCCGCGATCCAGGAATGGATCACAGCGCAATATGTTGTGTAGAGTATTCGGCGATCAGGGTGGGTCAGTAATTGCGCCAAAAGCCGCGTATTTCCTGATACTCCTGATCGCTGAGTACCTATAGTCAGGCTGCGCTGGGTGCAGCTTCACGAACTTCGACATCCACATCCGTTTCATACTGGGTGAAGTTGTCGATAAACATCTGGACCAGTTTACGGGCCTGGGCATCGTAGGCGTCCTTGTCGGCCCAGGTGTCGCGCGGGTTCAGGATCGTGCTGTCCACGCCATCGACCGCGACCGGAACATCGAAGCCAAAGTTCTCGTCAGTACGGAACTCGACGTCATTGAGTGACCCATTTAAAGCTGCGGTCAGCAAGGCGCGGGTGGCCTTGATTGGCATCCGGCTGCCGGTTCCATAGGCTCCGCCGGTCCAGCCGGTATTGACCAGCCAGCAGGTCGAGCCGTGCTCGGCAATCTTTGCGCGTAGCAGATTGCCATATTCAGTGGGCCTGCGTGGCATGAAAGGAGCGCCGAAGCAGGTGGAGAAAGTCGGCTCTGGCTCGGTCACACCTTTTTCAGTGCCGGCAACCTTGGCGGTGAAGCCGCTGAGAAAATGATACATCGCTTGCGCGGGGGTAAGCCGCGCGATGGGGGGCAGAACGCCAAAGCTGTCACAGGTAAGCATGACAATGTTCTTTGGAATACCCGCTTGCCCCGTATGCGAGGCGTTGGGGATCATGTCGAGCGGATAGCAGACGCGCGTATTCTGGGTCAGGCTGGCATCATCGAAATCAAGTTTCCTGGTTTCCGGGTCCATGACCACGTTTTCCAGCACAGCCCCGAAGCGCGAGGTGGTATCATAGATTTCCGGCTCTGCTTCGCGGCTGAGATTGATGGTTTTGGCGTAACAGCCGCCTTCAAAATTGAAGATACCATCATCAGACCAGCCGTGTTCGTCATCGCCGATCAGGGTGCGGTTCGGGTCGGCCGAAAGGGTGGTTTTGCCGGTACCGGAGAGGCCAAAGAAAACCGCTGCGTCGTCCGGGTTCCCCTGCGCGTGGTTGGCCGAGCAATGCATTGGCATCACGCCCTTTCCGGGCAGGACATAGTTCATCACACCGAAGATCGATTTCTTGTTTTCACCTGCGTAGGAGGTGCAGCCAATCAGGACGATCTTTTTTTCAAAAGACACTGCAATCACGGTTTCAGAGCGACAGCCATGCTTTTTCGGGTCGGCTCTGAAGCTGGGGCAGTTGATGACGGTCCAATCGTTTACAAAGTTGGCCAACTCGCTGCGCTCCGGGCGGCGCATCATGTTGCGGATGAACAGCATGTGCCATGCCAGCTCGTTCACGAAGCGCACGGGGATGCGATGGGCGGGATCGGCCCCGCAGGCGAGATCCTGTACAAAGACAGTTTTTGATTTCAGGTGTTCGAGCATGTCGGCATGGAGGGCATCAAAATGCGTCGGGTCCATTGCCGCGTTGTTTTTC
Source organism: uncultured Neomegalonema sp. (assembly GCA_937957975.1). Classification (GTDB taxonomy): domain Bacteria; phylum Pseudomonadota; class Alphaproteobacteria; order Rhodobacterales; family Rhodobacteraceae; genus JAHDDY01. The sequence continues at coordinate 7,319 of CALFFK010000078.1, read as the reverse complement.
CAATCCACCGTGTTTTCAGTGGTGGCGTCGCGGACGGTGAACTTGTCTTTCGGCGAGCGGCCTGTGTGCTGGCCGGTCAGAGCAAGCAAGGCGCCGCCGGGGGCGAGTTTTGCTTCGTCGCGCTGGAGGGCGCGCTCCACAAGCACTGTTTCGGGATCATTGTAATAGACGGTGTCCGCCTCGATCCCGTTTTGCTTCAGGCCATGTTCGGGATTTCTCGTACCGGTCTCGTTCACAACACTATCCTCCGGGGGGTCACATGCGGGTCATACTGTGGCCAGTACGGCAAACGCCTTACCGGGATGTTTCTTTACCCACAAGGTATTGCCCATGACAACGCAATAATGTTGCGCAAGGATCACGAAAAATCCCGATTGCCCCCGGTTGTTTGCCGATCCGGGCGGTGTATGCAATTTTAAGGGGAAAAATTCTGTTCGGGAGTGGTGACGTGCGACGGATTGTATCAGCTTTTTTCGTGATCCTTTGTCTTGCCAGCCCCGCGCTGGCGCAGGATGCGCCTGCCGGGATGCTGCCCGAAGGGGTGATCCCGACGTTGTACCGCCTTGATTTCGGTATCGATCCAACGATGGAGCGGTTCACCGGGGCTGTGGAAATTGACGTGACACTTGACGCGGCAATGGACGGCCTGTGGCTGCATGCGCGGGATCTGGCAATGGAGACGGTTGCGGTCGTCTTGCCGGACGGGTCGCGAATCAAGGCGCGTTTTGAACAGGAAGAGGGGGCGAATATCGGTCGCGTGATCCCTGTTCGTGCCATTGGGCCGGGGGATGTGACGCTGTCTTTCGTTTATTCGGGCAAGCTGGGCGATTCGCTCGACGGTCTCTACCGCGTAACCGAAGGTGATGCAGCCTATGCTTATACGCAGTTTCAGGCGCTGTCCGCCCGTGCGGCTTTTCCCGGTTTTGACGAACCGCGCTTCAAGACGCCGTTCGATATCAGCATGGTTGTGCGTGCGGAGGATGTGGCCGTCTCGAATGCGCCTGTGCGTGAGAGTGTGGCGATGGAAGCAGGGCGCAAGCGTGTCGTCTTTGAGCGAACCGAACCGTTGCCCACATATCTGATCGCTCTGGCCACAGGGCCGTTCGATGTGGTGGAGGCCGATCCACTGCCCGTTAATGCGGTGCGGAACCGGCCCTTGCCCCTGCGCGGCATCGCGCCGAAAGGTGAAGGGGAAAAGCTGCATTATGCGTTGGAGCATACTTCGGCGATGATGGATATTCTGGAGGATTACTTCGGCGTACCGTACCCCTATGCCAAGCTCGATCTGGTGGCCGTGGCGGAATTTTCCGCCGGAGGAATGGAGAATGCAGGGGCAATCTTCTATCGCCGCGATGGGATTTTGGTGGGTAAAAACCCTTCGACCTACACTTTGCGCTGGCTTGCAAAATTGCACGCGCATGAGTTGGCCCATAGCTGGTTTGGCAATCTCGTCACCCCCGTCTGGTGGGATGATCTCTGGCTAAACGAAGCCTTTGCAACATGGATGGCGGCGAAAGTTACCCATTCATGGCGGCCTGAAACCCATGATAATCGTGAAATGGCGCGGTCGGGTCGCAGCGCGATGTGGAACGATCGCTTCGTTTCGGCCCGGCAGATACGTCAGCCGGTTGAAACCGATGATGACGTGAGCAGCGCCTTTGACAGCATCACGTATTCCAAGGGCGGGGCTGTGCTGGGCATGGTCGAGCAATATATGGGCGAGGAAGCGTTTCGCGAGGGGGTGCGTCGGTTCATTAATAGCAATGCGAACGGGGTTGCGACAGCCGATGATTTCTTCGGGGCGATGGCTTCGGCGGCGGGGGATGAGGCGCTGATAGGGGTCATGCGGTCTTTTGTGGAGCAGCCCGGTATTCCGCTGATCGAGGCCGAATGGGAGTGCCGCGCAGATGGCGGGGCGACAGTGACACTGGCGCAATCGCGGGCGTTGCCGCTGGGGTCAAAGGGTGATCCGGTGCAGGAATGGACCTTGCCGTTGTGCCTTGCTTATGAAGATGGCGGAGAGCGAGGGCGCGAATGCGTGTTGATGCATGAGCGTGAGATGAGCGTTGCGCTTGATACCAGAGCGTGTCCGGCATGGGTGATGCCGAACGCGGATGGAGCCGCTTACGGGTTGTTTTCACTGTCTGAAAAGGGGTGGTCGGGCCTGTTGGCGCATTTGGGGATGTTGAAACCAGCGGAGGCATCGGCAGCCATGCATAGTCTTGTTTCGGATTATGATGGCGGCAAGGCGACGACCGGGCAGGTTCTGACGATGGCGCGGGCGCTGGCCCGTGCATCCGAATGGGATGTGGTACAGGCTCCGATCCAGGGGCTGCGGAACATCAAGAATTTCGCCTTGCCACGCGAAAAGCGCGGGCCGTTTCAGAAAGTGATGCAGGATATCTACCGTCCCGCACTCGACCGTTTTGACCTGAGTGATGCGGGGTTGGCGGCGGACGAGACAGATGAAAATCTCGCGCTGCTGCGCAATGAAGTCCTGTGGTTTGTGGCCCATGATGCGCTCGATCCGGAATTGCGCGCACGCTTCAACCGTCTTGGGCGGGCGTGGCTGGGATATGGCGGAGATGGGGAAATCCATCGCGAAATCCTGCACCCCAATCTCGTGCGCCCGGTTCTGTCGGTGGTGGCGGGAGAAGGGGGCTTGTCGATGGTGGAGACATTGTTCGATCTGTTGGAGACGACGGATGATGCAGCCCTGCGTGCGGATTTGATTTATGCTCTGGGCTTTCAGACCGACCCTGCCATCGCAATCCGTGTACGCGAGTATATACTGGACCCCGATACGCCGGGTTGGATTGCCAGCGGTTTGCTGCGCCGACAGGGAAGGCGGGTGGATAATGCACCTGCCCTGCTTGAATTCATTACCGGGCATTATGACGCATTGATGGAGCGGTTACCCCGGCGACACCGGCAATGGGTGGTCTGGCGGTTGTCGGCGCTGTGTGATGCGCAGTCGGCTGAACGCGTTCAGACGTTTTTTTCCGGGCGTGAGGTATCCGGGCGGGCCTTGGCGAATGTGCTGGAGCAGATCAATATTTGTGCGGCGACTGTCGCGGTGCAACGCCCTGATGCGCTGGCCACGTTACAGTGAGAAACAGGTGCAATTGCCCTGTTCGCCCCGGTTCCGTCATTCAAGCGCCGGAATCGCCGCGCACGTGCGTATCAGGAACGATTGTACCGCTGTTCAAACCTGCGTAAGGTTCGGGATGTGCGGGTTCGACCGACCGGAGAGATTTAATGCCGACCATCGCCCTCGTGGACGACGACCGCAATATCCTGACCTCTGTTTCCATTGCGCTGGAATCAGATGGGTTTGAGGTAAGGACTTATTCTGACGGGGCAGCGGCCCTTGCCGCGTTGAGCCAGAATCCACCCGATGTGGCCGTGCTTGACATCAAGATGCCACGTATGGACGGGATGGAATTGCTGCGCCGCTTGCGCCAGAAATCGGATATGCCGGTCCTGTTCCTCACTTCGAAGGACGAGGAGATCGACGAGGTTCTGGGGCTGCGGATGGGGGCGGATGACTATATCCGTAAACCTTTTTCCCAACGCCTGCTGATCGAGCGTATCCGCGCGGTTCTGCGTCGCCGTGATGCCCAGATTGAAGGGGGCGAGCGGCAGGAAAAGGACAAGGTGATGACGCGGGGCAGCATGACGCTCGACCCACTGCGTCATTCGTGTATCTGGAAGAATGAGCCGGTAACGCTGACGGTGACGGAATTCCTGATCCTTCAGGCGTTGGCCACGCGCCCCGGTTTCGTCAAGAGCCGCGACGCCCTGATGGACGCCGCCTATGACGATCAGGTCTATGTGGACGACCGGACCATCGACAGCCACATCAAACGCATTCGCAAGAAGTTCCGGGTCGTGGATGACGACTTCGCGGCAATCGAGACCCTGTATGGCGTCGGATACCGATACCGCGAGGCTTGATACCGCTCCTCCGCTCTCCGCGTGGGAGGGCGAGGGGCCGGGTTTCGTTGCTATGGATGCGGCGGATGAGAGCGAAGCTGTGCGCATTGGTGCGCCGTTGGATGTGGATCGTTCCACGGATACCAGTCGCACGGACCGCGCTGCCCGGCCCAGCCTTGCAGGGGAAGTACGCACATTTCTGACCAGCCCGATGCGTTCGCTGACCCGGCGGATCGTGGCGACTAATCTTGTCGGCCTGGTAATCCTCGTTGCGACCGTCCTTTATCTGAACCAGATGCGTGATGAGTTGATTCAGGTGCGCGTCGAATCACTGGCGACAGAGGCGAATATCCTTGCCACAGCCATTGCCGAGATTGCCTCGACCGGGCCGGAAAAGGACAGCATCGACAATCTGGCCGCGATCAAGGTGCTGCGGCAGCTTACGCTTCGGACAGATCAACGTGTTCAGCTTTATCGTAATGGTCGCCTCGTCGCGGATACGCGCGATTTTCAGTCTGCCCGTGCGCGGGTCGAGACCCGCTATCTGCCCCCTCTTGATGGAGCCAGCGGTTTGTTGGGGTGGATCGAGGAGCTTTACAGCCGCGCAGTACGGTTGATGCAGCGGCGTAACCTGCCCCTCTATATTGAAAGTTCCGAGCCGGGAATTGAGGACGACCCGACGATCTGGACCGCACAGCTAGGCAAGACGGCCACGTCCCAGCGTGCGAACAGCGAAGGGGAACTCATCGTCTCGGTTGCTGTGCCGGTGCGGCGGCTGAAGGTCATCATGGGCGTGCTGATGCTTTCGACCGAAGGCGGCGACATTGACCGGGTGATCCGGGCGGGGCGTATTGAGATCCTGCGTATCTTTGTGGTGGCTGGATTGGTGTCTATCCTGCTCGCAATTCTGCTGGCGAACGGGATCGCGCGGCCCCTGCGTCGTCTTGCCCGTGCCGCCGATGCCACACGGGCCGGGGAAGGACAGCTTGTCACGTCCGAGCGGGTCGAAATTCCTGACCTGACGGCGCGGGCGGATGAGATTGGCAACCTTTCCGGTTCGATGCGGCGAATGACAAATGCGCTTTACGGGCGGATTGATGCCATTGAAAGCTTTGCCGCCGATGTGGCGCATGAGATCAAGAATCCGCTCTCCTCGTTACGTTCAGCGACAGAAACACTGGATTACGCAAAGACAGAAGAATCGCGCGAGCGCCTGTACATGGTCATCAAGGAAGATGTGGATCGGCTGGATCGGCTGGTAACGGATATTTCCAATGCCTCGCGTCTGGATGCGGAACTCGTGCGCGAGGATCGCGCGCCCTTTGATCTGGGTGCGTTGGTCGAGACGATGACGGATATACTCGCGCAGAATGCTGTGGCGCGCCGGGTGCAGTTGGTTGCGGATGTGCCGGATCAGCCGTTGATCGTGCGGGGGCTGGAAAGCCGGATCGCACAGGTCGTCTCGAACATCGTGCTGAACGGGATTTCCTTCAGCCCCGAAGGGGGAACGCTGCGGATTGCGGCATGGCGTGATGACATGAAGGCGGCGGTTATCACTGTTGAAGATGCCGGGCCGGGCATCCCCGAAGACAATCTCGATTCGATTTTCGAGCGATTCTATACCGAGCGCCCGGAAGGGGAGGCATTCGGTCGTCATTCGGGGCTGGGCCTGTCAATCTCTCGCCGGATCGTGGATGCCCATGGCGGAACGATCCGGGCCGAGAACCGCAAGGAAGGCGGCGCACGCTTTGTGGTGCGGTTGCCAAGTTGAGTGCATTCCGCCCGTTTGGCTCGGAAATAACCGTCTTACCGGGCGCGGCGGGTATTGAGCCAGTTACCCAGGAAAATTAGTGCGCCACCGGCGAGGACGTTCCACGCGAGGGGTTCGTTGTAGAAAGCCATCCCGACAAGGGCGATGAGGGGGAGGCGGAAAAAATCCATGGGCACGACCACCGTGGCATCGCCATAGCGGAATGCCTGTGTGAGGCAAAAATGGGCGGCGAGGCCGCCGAGGCTGAGTGCGAGCACCCACAGGGCCGTCGTGCTGTCGGGCGGAATGGTCGGCAAGGCTCCGGCGACGAGCAAGCCCATGGGAGCCTGCATCAGCGTGAGCCAGAAGAGGATGCAAAGCGTCGATTCGGTGCCGGTCAGCTTTTTGGTCGCGATCATGTTCACCGCAAAACCCAGCGCGCAAAGAAGACCCCAGACCTGCCCCTCACCGAACCCTGCCGCGAAGTTCGCGCCAAACACGCCGACCACCATAAGGACGCCCATGAAGCTGATTGCGATGGCCCCAAGGCCCAGCGCCGAGAATCGCTCTCCCAAAAGCAGCGGGGCGACAAGCGCGACCCAAATCGGTGACGTGAACTCGAATGCGAAAAGCTGTGCCAGCGGGATCAGCGTGACGGCATAATACCATCCATACTGGCCGAAGAAATGGCCCATATTACGAATGAGATGCAGACCGGGGCGGCGGGTGCGAACCTGTGCGAATCCCCGTGTGGAGAAAGCCAACGCCGCCACGATCACCACAAACCCGATCAGACTGCGCCAGACCAGCAGTTCCGCTGTGCCGAGAACGCGCCCCGCTTCACGCCCGGAGACGGCCATGGTGGTAAAGGACAAAAGCGCCCCGCTCATCCAGAAGGCGGCTTTGGGAAGGGATGGGGTGGAATGTATGGTCATGGATGCCGTCTTGCGCCGCTATACCGGGCTTTGCAAGAATACGCTGTCCATATTTACAGCGATGCGTGTTTTCCCGCTTGCAATTAACCAATCGGGGGCGTTATCACCCTGCTTACAGACGGTCCGGTATGCGGGCGTAGCTCAGGGGTAGAGCATCACCTTGCCAAGGTGAGGGTCGGGCGTTCGAATCGCCTCGCCCGCTCCAGACCGTTTGAAGGCCCATCGCCTTCACCATCTTTCCCGAAATTCAAACTCTTCAATATGTTGACGCATCGCGTGTCGTATCGCGTTGATTTGTGTGTGCATCCCGTTACATCAGGTGTTCACGTGAAGAATGCGACCGGTTCAGGGGGCGGGCGATGGAGAGCGGTGCGTTGTTGCCGGTATTGGCGCTGGTTCCCTTCATCGGGGCATTGCTGCCTGCGCTGATGATCCGGGCGGGGCGCAATGCCTGTGCGCTGACGACCGGGGCGGTGACACTGCTGGCCTTCGTGATGCTCATGACCATGGCGCCGGCGGTGTTCCGGGGCGAGGTGTTGCAGGCGCAGATGGAATGGCTGCCTGCACTGGGCCTGTCGGCCAGCTTCTTCCTCGACGGCCTCGGGTTCCTGTTCGCGGGGATGATCCTCGGAGTGGGGCTGCTCATCATCCTCTATGCGCGGTTCTACCTGTCGGGCGACGATCCGATGGGGCAGTTC
>CALFFK010000077.1 GCA_937957975.1 uncultured Neomegalonema sp. | reverse complement strand
CCAAGCATTCCCCCGGCATCCGCCAAGGCGCGGATCACCGTGTCGGACTTGTTGCGCAGCGCCGGATGCCATGAATGGGGGTTGGCGTGGGTGATGGCAATCGGTCGACTGCTCGTCTCTATCGTTTCCAGCGTCGAGCGTTCAGCGGAATGGCTCATGTCAATAACAAGACCAACGCGGTTCATCTCCGCTATCACTTCGCGGCCCATGCGGGTCAGGCCGGGGTCTTCGGCTTCGTAACATCCCGTCGCAAGCAGGGATTGGTTGTTATAGGTAAGCTGCATAAACCGCGCACCGAGGGTATGCAGGATTTCGACGAGGCCAATGTCATCCTCTATTGGCGAAGGGTTCTGAAAGCCAAAGATGATCGCCGTACGCCCGTCTTCCCGCGCCCGCCGGACATCGGCACCGGTACGGCCTTGTACGATCAAGTCCGGGAACCGCTCGAACCAGCGATTCCACTGCTCCATGTTCAGCACAGTCTCGCGAAACGTCTCATGGTAGGCAATGGTGACATGCACAGCATCCACACCGCCCTCGCGCATCTGACGAAATATCTTTTCCGACCAGTTGGCATATTGCAGACCATCGATGCGGTGGGGGCGAGTCATGGGCGTCTCCTTCTCGCGCCCAAGGTTGCCCGTCTGCATACAGGCGTCAAACTGAAAAACGATGACATGGAACGAACATGGTTCCGCCGTGTTTTGAATGCAGTAAGAGGTTGGATAAACGACCTGATCGTTCATGCTCGTCTGTACATCTTGCTTAGTAAACCAAAGGATATGAATCATGCGTACCATTCAGGCAACGACCCTGGCACTTTCCCTGGCCTTCGTCGGCACGGCAGGGACCGCCTCCGCACAGTCATTTGGCACGAATGAGGCCATCGGGGGTGTCGTCGGTGCCGTTGCGGGCGGTGTTCTCGGCAATCAGGTCGGTGGTGGCACCGGACGGACGGTCGCAACAATCGCCGGAGCCTTGATCGGCGGTGTTGCCGGAACGCAAGTCGCGCGCACCTATGCGCCCAGCCAGCACAGCTTTGGCGCGCGGCAGCCACAGACCTACAGCGCCCAGCCACAGGCAGCCCATAGCACGCAGACCAGCTACACCCAGCCGGCGCAAACCTATGGCTATGGCACACAGACTACCTATGCGCAGCCAACAACAAGCTACGGCTCGCAGACCACCTATGCACAGCCAACAACAACCTATGCGGCTCCGACACAAACCTACGGAACATCTTCCACGTCCTATGCCGCGCCAACCGTGGAATATACCGCTCCGTCCACATCATATTACGGGACGTCGTTCAACGGTTACGCACCTGCAACAACGAGCTACGTTGACCCGTCGTCATCGTATTACGGAACGCCATCCACTTCCTATGCCCCCGCGACAACGGGATATGGCTACGGACAGCCCAACGCATACCAGGGCTATTCTGTTCAGACCTACTGATACGGATCAAACACGATACCAAGGGCGGGCAATAGGATTTCCGCCAGATAGAACCATCGAAATCCGCCGCCCCCTGGGGGGTGGCGGATTTTTTTCATATAGAGGCAAACCTGCCTTCCTCCCCATACTTGCGCTTTGATCGCCGCACTGCGATAGCGAGAGGCGAACCGAGGGAGAAACGATGGTGCTGGTACCGGAAGCGATGCAACCCTTTGTTGCCCTCGCAATCCTTGCGCTGATGTTCGCCGGTTTCGTTTGGGAAAAATTCCCTCCTGAAACCGTAGCAATCGCAGCGGTGGGTGTGCTGATCGCTCTCGGTCTATTGTCAACAGACGAATTCATTGGGGTTTTCGCCAATGGTGCGCCCATCGCCATCGGTGCGCTTTTCGTGCTGTCAGGCGCACTCGTCAGAACCGGCGCGCTGGAGCAATTGGGCGACATCGTCACCGACTCAGCGACCACGCGGCCTTTGACAACCCTTACAGTGACATCAGTGCTGATCGTCTTCGCCTCGGCCTTTCTGAACAATACGCCGGTTGTGATGGTGATGATTCCCGTTGTCATGCAATTCGCAGTGGCAACCCGCTGGCCTGCCTCGCAACTGTTGATACCCCTCTCCTACGCCTCAATCCTTGGTGGCAGTTGCACGTTGATCGGTACCTCCACCAACCTGTTGGTAGACGGCGTGGCACGGGCGAACGGGATGGAGGGGTTCTCGATCTTTGAAATCACTCCCATCGGCATCGCGGCGGCGGTGGCGGGGATGATCTTCATGGCCGTTGCCGGGCGCTTTTTGCTACCTGACCGGCGCACTCTGGCCGAATTTACCAATGCCGACCGCAAGCAACCACGCTTTTTCACCGAAGTCGTCATCCCGCTCGATTCCCCCCTTATCGGCGAAGACCCCACAAAAGCGGAAATCTTTCAGGGGAAAGGGACGAAAATTGTGGATGTACTACGTGGCGACCAGTCCCTGCGGCCCGATTTCAGTACCATTACACTTCAGGCGGGCGACCGCGTGGTCGTCAGGATCACGGCACAGGAAGTCGTGGATTTGCGCGAAACCGGCCTCTCCGTCGCGGGAACGGCGGATGCATTGTCTGCAACCAATGCCATTACGATGGAAGCATTGGTCCCACCCGGTTCGCGCCTCGTCGGGCGCCCCCTTGGGCGGCTTCGTTTGCGCCGCCGATACGGCATCTATCCACTGGCCGTACACCGGCGTGGCCAAGCGACCGAAGCAAGACAACTGGATGCCGTGCGCCTCCAGATCGGCGATACGCTTCTTCTGGAAGGTTCAACAGAGGACATCCATCGTTTCGTGGATGACGCCCAGCTTATCAATCTGTCGCGGGAGGGCGGAACACAGCCGATAAGGCGCTCGCAAGCCCCCTTCGCCATTCTCATCATGCTCGGCGTCGTTGCGATTGCCGGGGTCGGATTGATGCCGATTGCCGGGGCGGCGACCGTGGGGGTCGCCCTTATCCTGCTCACGGGAATTCTGAGCACAGAAGAAGCATTTGCCTCTGTGGATGTGCAAATTCTTGCGTTGATCGTCGGAATGCTGGCGGTCGGGCGGGCGCTGGAGCTGACAGGGGGGATTGATCTGGTGGTTCAGGCTCTCGCCCCCCTGCTGGAAAACAGCGGGCCGCTGGTCGCGCTGATCGCGGTCTTCCTGCTGACCACGGTTCTTACCGAACTGGTCAGCAACAATGCCGTAGCGGTGGTCATGACACCGCTGGCCATCGGGCTGGCGGCATCACTGGGCCTCGATCCGCGCGCCATGGTGATCGCGGTCATGGCCGCAGCGAATGCCAGCTTTGCAACACCCATCGGCTATCAGACGAACATGCTCGTCTATGCGCCGGGAGGGTACAGTTTCGGCGATTACCTGCGCCTCGGTATTCCGTTGAAGATCGTGACGGGGACGGTCGCCATAGCGATGATCGCATGGCTGTGGCCTTTGGAGAGTACAGTATGACCCCTTCCGAGGTCAGGAACCCGACCGCGCAACAAAAACGCTTCGGCTATCTTATCACAACGCTGGGGGTGCTGTGGCTGTCGCCCGATGCCCTGATGCAGCGATTAATCGACGGGGACGCGATTGCCATCGTCGGATGGCGTGGAGCGCTGTCGATGGTGACGTTGGCGCTTTATCTTTTCTGGCGCGACGGGTCCGGGGCAATCGCACGACTGCGCGCAGGAGGCTGGCGCTTGTTACTTCTGGCAATGTTCTATGCAATTAACAGCAGTGCATTCGTGTTGGCCATCGACCTTTCCTCGGTCGCGGATGTGCTGGTGATCCTGGCCGCCACACCGCTTTGCGCCGCTGTGCTTGCATGGTTTGTACTGCGTGAAGTGCCGGATCGGCGCACGTCACTTGCCATCGTGATCGGGGCGGTCGGCGTACTGATCGCTGCGGTGGGCGGGGTATCGGGTGGCTCGCCGCTGGGGATGGCGCTGGCCGTGCTGACAACGCTTAATCTGGCCGCACAATTCACGATGCTGCGCCGTTGGCCACAAGTGGATAATGTTGCCGCCGTCTTCGTAGGGTCGTTCGTCATGGCAATCATCGGGTTCACGTTTGCCGAACCACTTGCCATGGAGGGGATGTCACTGTTCTGGGCTTGTGTCCTTGGTCTTTGTCTGACGCCAGTGGCCTTCACGCTGGTAACAGTCGGGCCACGCTATATCGGGGCAGCGGAGGTAAGCTTGCTGATGCTGCTGGAAACCGCCCTTGGCCCCTTATGGGTCTGGCTGGCGATGGGCGAAGTTCCGGCAACAACAGCCCTGATCGGCGGAGCAATCATTGTGTTGGCCATTCTCGTTTCGGCCAGTTCGGCATTCGGGAGAAAAGCATGAGCTACACCAACAATATGGACGTAATCGAAGAAATCTTCGCCCCATTGGAGGGGCGGCATATCCTCGATATAGGCTGCGGACGCGGACGGTTGCTGCGCGCATTGACGCGACGCGGCGCGCAGGCGACGGGCGTGGACCCAAATGACGATCTGCTCGCCAAGGCCCGCGAGATGGCCCCTAATGCGACGCTTGTGCAAAGCGGTGGCGAGGCGCTGCCCTTTGAGGAAGACGGCTTCGGCGGCGCAATTTTCCTCAACAGCCTTCATCACATCCCGCAAGACCTGATTCGACCTGCCCTTGCGGAAGCGCTTCGGGTAATTGAATCAGGCACAACCCTTTTGGTGATCGAACCACTGGCGCGGGGCGGCTATCAGGAAGTTTTCGCCCCGTTGGACGACGAGACAGAGGTGCGCGCCGGGGCGCTTGCCCACCTCGAAACGTTCCGCAATTCGATGAAGGTGGAGACAATTCTTCACACCGAATACGATACTGATCTGCATGAGAAAAGCGCCGATGACATGCTTGGTTACGCGCTTGCCATTGATCCTGCCAGAAAAAACCGAATCAGTGCTGTCCGTGACGAAGTGGTAAGGCTTTTCTCGGATCATGCACGGGTAACAGATGGTGGCTTCCTGCTCGATCAGCCGATGATAGCGGTGGCGATGCGAAAGGTGGCCTCCTGATCCATGAGGAGGTTTCCATGCGATACGCGATACCCTGCACCACCCTTCTTTACCTCACGTTGGCCGCATGTGGGGGTAACGACGGCAGTAGCGGCACAGCCGGAGCAAGTGGTCCGATACCCGTGCTGCAAAGTGTGACCCCGATCTTCGGCGGTAATGACCATACCTGCCCGCAGCCTGTACCAAGCGGCAGTGCCGCACAGGTAGCCTGCCACAAGGCGGCGCAAGCAGCATGCCCCGAAGGTATGGCCCCGAACCGCATTGATTTTTCAGAAGAACACGGCCTGTTTCTTGTACGTGGTTATTCCTGCGTTTGACCGTATCGTGACGCCTGCACGCCGGTCCTCGCAAATCAATGATCGGCAGACCGGGGCCATACTTCCAACGCGGCATCCGCCCGAATGTAAAGCGGGTGACGCGGCTGGCCTGCTTTCGTGACGCCAAGGCAGAATAACGTCCGGCCCTGACTCGCCGCGACGCGCGCAAGGGCCGCGCCGTGCGCTTCCGCCATCCCATGTGCGCCCCAGCCAACGATAACCGGGCCATCGCACTCACGCAGGGCATCCCGGACCGCCACGTCATTGCGCGGCCCCACCACATCCTCACCCGCCCCTTGCGCCGCCACCAGATCGCGCGGTGCAGTTGCCCGCCAGCCAAACAGATTGACTGTGCGGGACGCGCCGCAGCCCTCGCGTTTGGCAAACCCGATACACCGGCGAAGGGTTGGATCATCCAGTTCTGCATCGGCTGTACTGGGATTGAGCAGCACGAACAAGGCTTCCACCCCTTCTGCCCACTGCCGCCCAAGGGCGTAGCGATAGCGCCCGCAATCAGAGAGATCGGCCCAGCGGTTCACGCGCGCATCATCTTGCAGATAATCGTCACGGTATCAGGCCCGCCCAAACGCAATCGGAGCCATCAAGGCCATGGACTATGATATGAAAAGACATGGTCGAAGGATGCATGACAAATCGGTAAAAAGGAATAGATTGCAGCGAAAGGCGCGGCGACAAGTCGCGTATTCCGGTAGTGGACAGAAAGGCCTCTCCCATGCTCGACACGACCCCTTCGCTCAACTCGGTACTGAAAGACCCAAGCCTCGTTAAAAACGCCGCCTATATCGACGGCGCATGGGTTGGCGCAGATTCCGGCAAATCGGTTCCGGTTCTCAATCCTTCCAGCGGCGAAGAGATTGCGACAGTACCCGATATGGGCGCAGACGAGACACGCCGGGCGATTGACGCGGCCTATGTCGCACAAAAGGGCTGGGCCGCAAGAACCGCCAAGGATCGCTCGGTCATTATGAAGAAATGGTTCGATCTTATCATGGCGAACCAGGATGATCTGGGCGCGATCCTGACCGCTGAGATGGGCAAGCCGCTGGCCGAAGCCAAGGGCGAAATCGCCTATGGCGCATCGTTCATCGAATGGTTCGCTGAAGAAGCAAAGCGCATCAATGGCGATGTCATCCCTGGCCATCAGGAAGACAAGCGTATCGTTGTTCTGAAACAACCCGTGGGCGTCGTAGGCGCGATTACGCCGTGGAACTTTCCCTGCGCGATGATTACGCGCAAGGCTGGACCAGCGCTTGCCGTAGGCTGCTCAATGGTGCTGAAACCCGCGACGATGACACCGTTGTCGGCGCTGGCAATGGCCGAACTGGGCGAGCGCGCAGGATTGCCCAAAGGCATCTTCAACGTCGTCACCGGCAAGTCTTCATCGGCCATTGGCGGCGAGTTGACGTCCAACGAGAAGGTACGCAAAATCACCTTCACCGGCTCGACCGAAGTGGGCCGCATCCTGATGAGGCAGTCCTCCGAAACGATCAAGAAGATGAGCCTTGAACTGGGCGGAAATGCGCCGTTCATCGTTTTCGACGACGCCGATATTGACGCGGCGGTCGAAGGCGCGATGATTTGCAAATACCGCAATGCAGGTCAGACCTGCGTATGTGCGAACCGGATCTATGTTCAATCCGGCGTCTATGACGAATTCGCCCAAAAGCTGGCAAAACGTGTTTCCGAGATGAAGGTCGGCGACGGCTTTTCTGATGGTGTCGTGCTTGGCCCAATGATCGAAATGGCGAGTGTCGAAAAGGTTGAGGAACATATCCAGGATGCGACCTCCAAGGGCGCGAAGCTTGTAGTCGGCGGCTCGCGGCATGAACTGGGCGGTACGTTCTTTCAGCCAACGGTGATGACCGGCGTGACAAAAGACATGAAGGTCGCACAGGAAGAAACCTTCGGCCCCGTCGCACCGCTGTTCAAATTCGACGATGTGGATGATGTGGTGGCTCAGGCCAATGACACGATCTTCGGGCTGGCCGCGTATTTCTACGCCAAGGACATGGCGCGCGTATGGCGGGTGGCCGAGCAACTCGAATACGGGATTGTCGGGATTAATACCGGTATTATCTCAACCGAAGTTGCGCCCTTCGGCGGCATGAAGCAATCCGGCCTTGGGCGCGAAGGCTCGCAACACGGGGCCGAGGATTTTCTCGAAATGAAATACCTCTGCATCGCCGGGGTTTGATCGGAACGCTACTTCCACAAGACCAATACAGCCCCGGATCAAGGTCCGGGGCTGTGCTATTGTTAAGATCACACGATCAGGTCTTCTTCGTGTCGTCGATGATGGTCATATTGGCCAGACCACTCGCGCCAAGCTCAACGGCGGCGAAGGGGCCACCGTGGCGCGACAGGGCCAGATCATGTGGATCGGCGGGTGGTGCTTCAGCGAGGATTTGCCCGGCAAATTGCTCGGCATTGTCTTTCGGGCGATAGCCGAGATGCTTCGCGCCGGTATTATCGACAGCCGCGCGATCATTATCCGAGACACCATAGACGATTGTAAATTCGACAACCGGCGTATCAATGGACCGGGTGACGAGCTGGATCAGATCATCGTAACTGAGCCATGTGCCCAGCGCCCGACTATTCGTGACCTGCGCGCAGGAGCAAATGCGCATACAAACACTCTCCAACCCGCGCTTTTCCCAATACATACGCCCCAAATCCTCCGAAAAGCATTTGGCGAGGCCATAGAAGGTGTCCGGGCGATGGGGAACATCCGTGCCGATAGCCTCCGCCTTGGGGTACATGCCGACAGCGTGGATTGAGCTGGCATAGACGACCCGCTTGACGCCCTTGCGGTACGCGGCTTCCCAGACGTTATAAGCGCCGATAAAGTTGGGGCCGAGCAGGGTTTCGAAATCGCGTTCGTCACCAATGGCGCCAAAATGAACAACCATGTCGGCCCCGTCGAGCAGGGCTTCCATCGCATCAAGGCTGGTAATGTCCGCGCGCTCGTAGCGTTCATTCGGGTAGAGAGTGCCAACGCCCTCCGCAATATCGGAAGAGACGAATTCATCAGCCAGCTTCGACAATGGTTCGCGCAGGTGAGAGCCAAGGCGACCGGCGGCCCCGGTCAGGACGATCTTTGATTTTTTCATGGCGCAAGTCCGGTTAGCGCATTGCCCGCATCAGCGATGCGGGAAAGGGCAGTATCAAGGATGGCATCGGCGGTTGCCGTCGAAATGCGAATAAAGGGCGACAGGCCATAGGCCGCGCCGGGAACAACGGCGACTTTTGCATGGTCCAGCAGGAAGGTGGCAACATCCGAATCCGACGCAAGGCGCTGACCATTCGGCGTCGTTCGCCCAATCCAGCCAGAACATTCGATATAGGCGTAGAACGCGCCTTCAGGCGGTTGCAGGTCGAGGCCGGGAATGGCGGTGATGCGGTCTACCACAAGATCGCGGCGACGGCGGAAGGCCGCACAAAAATCCGCCACGCTGTCTTGCGGACCATCAAGCGCAGCGACAGCACCTGCTTGCGAGATGGCGGATGCACCAGAGGTTATCTGGCTCTGCACTGTCGTCATGGCTTTGATGAGCGAGGCAGGCCCGGTCCCGTAGCCAATGCGCCAGCCGGTCATGGCGTAGGCTTTGGAAACGCCGTTCACAATCAGGGTGCGCTCCCGCAGATCGGGACAGGCAGCACCGAAGGACACGAAACCGGCTTCCGTGAAGGTGATATGTTCGTAGATCTCATCCGACAGGATCGCCACATCCGGGTGGCGCATCAGCACATCGCCTAACGCCGCATATTGCGCGCCAGTGTAAATCGCGCCAGACGGATTGGATGGAGAGTTGAGGATCAGCCAGCGCGTACGCGGGGTGATTGCCGCCTCCAGATCGGATGGCTGAAGACGAAAGCCCGCCTCCACAGGACAGGCCACCACGACCGGAACCCCGCCAAGAATACGGATAATATCCGCGTAGGAACCGAAATACGGCGCAGCAAGTATAACCTCGTCACCGGGTTCCAGCGTCGCCATCAACCCATCGAAGATAACCTGCTTCGCACCGTTCGAGATGATGATTTCGCCCGGTGCGAACTGCAAGCCATTCTCACGTTCGAACTTTCGCGCAACAGCTTGCTTGAGTGCAGTGGAACCGCCTGTGGGCGTGTAGCGGGTCTGCCCCTCTTTCGCGGCCTGATACGCGGCCTCAACGATATGTGCGGGCGTGTCGAAATCCGGCTCACCCAGTCCCAGATCGATCACATCTTCGCCTGCAGCCTT
This sequence comes from uncultured Neomegalonema sp., assembly GCA_937957975.1. Lineage (GTDB taxonomy): Bacteria > Pseudomonadota > Alphaproteobacteria > Rhodobacterales > Rhodobacteraceae > JAHDDY01. Next base: position 4,327 of record CALFFK010000077.1, on the reverse strand, counting down.
GAGCGCCTTGGCCGCATCACTGACGGCCATGGACGCCGAGGGCTTCACGGCGGCGAGGGCATTCGCAAGACGCATTATGCAATCCCCCTGCGAACCGAGGCGAGCAGGGCATCGGCCCCTTTGGCAAGCAGGCTGACATCGCCACCACAGGCAACAAAGGTAAAGCCTTCCCGGAGCAGTTCCGCCGAACGGTCCGCATCGAAGACCAGCGTGCCAACCGGCTTTCCGGCTTGTCTTACCGCTTCCGCCGCAGGCATGATCGCCTCCCAAATCGCCGGGTCCATCGGCGTGCCAAGCTTGCCCAGATCAGCGCCAATATCGGCAGGACCAAAGAAAATGCCATCAACGCCATCGACAGCCGCAATCTCGGCAGCCTGCGCCAGCGCGGCCCTGGTTTCGAGTTGCACGATTACGCAGGTTTCATCGAGGATGCGGTCGAAATAGTCAGTAACACGCCCAAACCTGTTCCCGCGCTGCGCCCCGCTGACGCCACGAATGCCATGCGGTGGATAGCGGGTTGCAGCGACCGCCGCGCGGGCCTCTTCCGGCGATTGGATCATCGGAAACAGGAGTGTATTGGCCCCCGCATCCATCAGGCGCTTGACCACCACCGGGTCATTCCACATCGGGCGCACAATTGGCGTCGTGGACGAGCCATTGAATGCCTGAAGCTGACCAAGAACGATGCCAACCTCGTTCGGCGAATGCTCCATATCAAGCAATGCCCAATCATAGCCGGAGGGCGCGACGATTTCGGCAGAGAAATTGTTGCACAGGCTGATCCACAGGCCCACCTGCGGCGTGCCGTTGGCGATGGCTTTCTTGAAGGTGTTTTCAGGGAGTAGCATCAGATGACCGCCTTTTCGATGATGGGTTCGTTGCGCACGATCCGCTCGTAATTAAAGGGCCGCATGTCGAGACTGCGATACTCACCATAGGTCAGCCATTCTGCAGTTCCGCGCCCCATGGCAGGGGATTGTTGCAAACCGTGGCCAGAGAAACCATTGAGAAAGATGAAATTCCCAATCTCGGTATGCGGCCCCATGATCGCGTTGTGATCGAAGGTGTTATACGCATAATGGCCACCCCATTCGCTTGTCACCTTGATGGCCTCGAATTGCGGAATGCGGGTTGCCAGCACAGGCCAGACATGCTCCTGCCAGATATTATGATCCATGGCAAAATCATCGTAAGCCACTGCCGGATCAATATCGGAATGCCCACCACACTGATACGTGCCGCCCCCGTTTTCGCGCACATGAACGCCGGAAGGGTCGATGGTCAGCGGCAAGTCACGATCAAGCGGTTGTTCGGCAGAAAATATCCAGGAATAGCGTTTGCGCGGCTCGACCGGCACGTCGATCCCGGCCATTTGCGCAGTGCGCGACGCACGGGGGCCGGAGGCATTGACGACTTGTCCGCACGCGATGATTTCGCCGGATTTGAGGGTGACACTTTCGATGCGTTGACCGCTCGCGTCCTTCGTCATGGTGACGACTTCGTTGGAGACATATTCCACCCCCCGCTCACGCGAGGAGCGACGCCACCAGTCAAACACGGCTGTCGCGTCCCAAAACCCCTCATCCACGAGATTGATGCTGCCCATCACAATGTCATCGACATTGTAGAACGGATAGTCACGCTTGATCTCGTCAGGGGTCATCAGCTTGGTCGCCGCCCCCGCCGCACGCTGTACCGCCTGACTCTCGCGCAAAACATCGGCAAAGTCTTCGGTATCAGCGAGGTACATATACCCGAAACTGCGGATTGAGAGTTCGGGCACGCGGTCGTCACCGCCCATATGCTGACGAAGATTCTTCACAAAATCAGCAGCGAATTGCGAAATTCGCACATTCAGGTCGGTCGAGAATTGCTGGCGCATACAGGAGTTTGTATGCGCCGTGGAGGAGTTTTCGTAAGTCGGATCACGCTCGATAACGAGGACGGAACCATCAAAATCAGGATTATTGGACAGGAACCACGCGGTCGAAGACCCCATGATCGCACCGCCGATAATGACCACATCGTAAGATGATTTTTCAGGTACAGCAGACAAATCAACTGCAGCCATCAGAATGTCTCCCCCAGTTTGGCACGGCTCAATATGTCGTCGATCTGCGCCTGATCCATCCCATAATGGTCGCGGGCAAAACCGGCAGTGATATAGCCGCCCGCAAGATCGCGCTGGATGTCCGCCGGATCGCGCTCTGCCGGGGTGCCGTATCCTGCGCCGCCGGGGAAGGCCATCATCACCTTGCGGCCATGGGGGACGAATTGTCGGCCCTTGCCTTTCATGGCCGTGCCGTCATCCTGACCGATGGTCGTTGGCGCGCCCTGTTCACCGCCCTGCCGACCACGCGCCGGGTGATCAACCCGGTCAAACATGGCCGAAATGTCGAACTCGTGGCCCTCGCGTGCGCCGACCTCCATGTATTGGCCAAGGCCACCCCGGAATTTGCCTGCGCCGCCGGAATCGGGCCGCAATTCCTTGCGCCAGATGATGACAGGGCCAACCTGTTCAGTGGCTTCGACCGGCATCGTCATCACACCGGAAGGAAAGGCCGTGGCGTTCATCCCATCCAGCGTGGGCCGCGCACCGGAACCACCGGAATTGAAAGTCAACACCTCCGACCGCACAGCATGGTCAGGTGCAGGAGCATCAGTACGGGGGCGCAAGGACACCTGAAAATTACACAAGCTGCCCGCCCCTTCCGCCGGGGCTGTTTCCGGCAATAGCTTGTCGAGCGCGTCATAAATCGTGTCGGGGATCATGTGGCCAATGACGTGCCGCAAGGCAACGGGCGCAGGGTGAAGCGCGTTAACGATGGAGTTTTCCGGCGCGGCCACACGGAAAGGGGCAAGCGATGCTGCGTTATTCGGGATTTCCGGTGCGATGGCGCATTTCAGCGCGTAACAGGCATAGGCCTTGGTATAGACCAGCGGCACATTGATGCCTTTCTTGTCCAGACCGGTAGTCCCGTCAAAATCGCTGAGGATATGATCATCCTCAATATCGAGCCGCACTTTCAGCGTGACCGGAGCACTGTAGCCGTCGATCCGCATTTCGCCCGTGGCTGTGCCGTTGGGCAGGGCAGCGATGCGTTCGATGGTGGCACTGCGGGAATTGTAGAGGATGAAATCCGAGATGCCCGCCAAATCAGCAAGCAAGAATTCCTCCATCATGTCTATCAGGCGGCGATGACCGATCTCGTTACAGGTGGCCAGCGCGTAAACATCACCTACAAGCTGATCCGGCTCACGCACATTGCCACGAATGATGCTGACGAGGGTACGATCCACCTCGCCCTTATCTGCGAATTTCATAATGGGGATATAAAGGCCTTCCTCGTAGACCGAGTTGGCATCCGCACCGAAACCGCGCCCGCCAATATCCACGATATGCGCAGTACAGGCGAAAAATCCGACCAATACGCCCCTGTGGAACGAGGGTGTAACAACCGTGATGTCATGCAGGTGGCCGGTTCCCTCCCATGGATCATTGGTAATGTAGACGTCACCCTCATGCATATTCTCCCGCCCGATGCGGCGGATAAAATGCGGAACCGCATCGGCCATCGCGTTGACATGCCCCGGCGTGCCGGTCACGGCCTGGGCCAGCATCTCTCCAGCGTCGTTATAAACCCCGGCGGACAGGTCACCCGCTTCCCGAACGGAAGTGGAAAACGCCGTACGAACCAGCGCTTGCGCCTGTTCCTCAACCACCGAAATCAGGCGGTTCCACATGACCTGATAGGCAACTTTAGAAACCTCAGACATTGGCTTCCTCCTTGATACGCATGTCGAGCGTACCGTCGGCTTGCGCGACGATGGTACGGCTGGTGGGCAAGATGATGGTCGTTTCGTCTTCGGTCACAACCGCAGGGCCAGGGATATGAGTGCCAGCGGCAAAATCTTCGCGCAACGCCACAGCGGCGTCCGTAACCTGCCCTGTCGCAGGATCGAACAGGGATCGCCGCGCAATGGATTTCGCTTCGGCTGTTGGCGCAACCGCCGCAACCGGATCAACAGATTCCTTTGGCGTGAAGGCATTGACGGACCAGACCGTGATTTCCACGTTCATCCCGTCAACGACCCGCCCAAACAATCTGGCGTAATCCGCCTCAAACAGCGACAGGAACGTCGCTGCATCAGGGGCTTTGGCCTGCTCAGCAGTCAGGCTGATCGGGATCTCCCATCCCTGACCGGAATAGCGCATATAGACCTTGTACTCGGCCAAAATCTCCGCTTCTGCATCACAGGAACGCACGAAACCCCGCGCTTCGTCTTCCATCTCCGCGAACAGTGTCGTGACGGCTTGCGCGTCGAA
>CALFFK010000076.1 GCA_937957975.1 uncultured Neomegalonema sp. | reverse complement strand
CCATCGGCAATGAAAGGTGGGGTCACGGGGGCGATTGGTTCGTAGATAGTGCCGCCGCCACGGATAGGATTGCCGTCCGCGATAAACGATGTCTCGGCAGCCGCAGAGGATACAGCCCCAACTGCCAGCATTCCGCCTGCCATCAATCTTCCTGCGAAACGCTTTGTCGAAGATTGATCTTCTTTCAAAGCAGACTCGAAAACATTCGACGTTCCACCAGAGTTTTTGGCAAAACCTTTGTGACCCTTGATGCCATCAAATTCGGACATGATAACTCTTTCCTGACGCTACTTTCGCATAGGTTGTATCACAATGATACGATACCAGTCAATCCAGCTATGCTCGACAGGGCATTGTCATTCGTAACGTGGTCAACAGTTCAGGCCCGCTTGAAGCCACAATTGCTGCAAGCGTCAGACGGTTGGCGCAACGGCCCCATCAGCGTATCGACGACCGCTACTCCGATCTTGCAGCCCTTGGCCATGATTTGGAGAATTCGACGAAATTCGAAATATTAATTGTAAAACAATATTTTATTCCATGTGTAACATGGTATAGTGGAATGGTTCTTGGTCACGCGCTTAACATTATTGCCCAAGTCTGTACTTGGCACATAAAGCCTGCCGGTGGTTGAAGCATATTTTGCGGATGACGATTATACATGGCCGGGTCTGCGCGACGCCAAGACTGTACCATCGGGATTGTAAGGTGCTCCGGCACGGCGCAGGGCTTTGAGTGCATCCCTCCGCCGCCGGGTCATTGGGCGCACTTGCCTGAAGCCGGGAATATGCCGCATTTTCCTCATGCGTCGATCACATGCACGTCGCGTGGAAACCTGACGAATATATTATACATGACTGTTGCACTGCGGCATGGAATGACAACCTTCCTGATCGCGCTGTCTTTACCTTTTCGTTACAATCTGCACTCTGTGGGAAAGCAGTGATCCCCTGTTGGGATCGGTTGGAGTGACGGACAATGCACAGTCCCCCCCGGATGGCGCTTGTCGTGATCCCATTCTTCGTTTTCGCGGGCGTCTGGTGGGCGTTTCGACGGGGATTCGGCGCATCCCTGATGAACTGGACTGAATGGGCACGCGAATGGGCGGTGGGCATGTTTGGATGGCTCTATCTGGGAGTCGGAGCACTTTCCATTTTTGTTCTGCTGCTCGCCATGATCTGCATCGGCAGTGTCAGGATAGGGGGAGCGGGCGCTCCTGCGAGGGTAACGCCTTTTGAGGCGATAGCTGTTGGCTTCGCGGCCAGTACATCCATCGGCATACTTTTCTGGGCAGCGGGGGAGCCGCTGTTCCATGTTCACCGTCCTCCGCCATCCCTTGGGGTGCGCGCCCTGTCCCGTGAGGCTCAGATCATGGCGCGGACGGTGACGTATCTGCATTGGGGTATCCTGATGCACATCACCTTTGGCCTGTTCATGGTCGCCTTTGCCATCGTGACCGGCACGTTGCGGGGGCGTCGGTCGCTGGGGAGCGTGATCGTGAGCGCAGGGGTCCGGCAAAAGCTGGCATGGGGGAATCTGCTTGACGGCATTGTCCTGATCTTTGTCATCCTTGCCCTGATTGCCGCCCTTGCCAGCGCGGTTGTCTCGATTACGGCGCAGGGTCTTGCGATCTCTGGCACTAAACTGGGTGGTGGCACGATGACTGGCGTGCTGATCGCGTTGGTGTTCACCTCAATCTTCCTCGGCGCGCGGCCTATCGGTTCGAGTATGGCGATGACGGCGCGGGTGTCGCTGGTCTTGCTGTTGGTCTTTCTGCTGCTCGTATTCATTTTAGGGCCACGAGGGTATGCACTTGGTGGAGGCCTGAAATCCTTGTGGTGGTTGCTTCGTTATTTTCCGAGCCTGATGTTCGATGGGTTTCTTCAAGGCTCCGGTGCATGGGCAGGTCGATGGACGATTACGCATCTTGGCGGCTGGATGTTGCTTGCTCCGATTGTTGGCTATGCGCTCAGTCGTGCGGCACGCGGATATTCCCTCGCCAATGCAACCTTTTATCTCGTCATTATTCCGATGTTGCTGAGTATACTCTGCATTTTGGTGCTTGGCGGATTGGCGTTGAACATTGATCGGGTGGATGGTCGGATATGGGCCGCTGTTCCAAGACTTGGCACTGACAGCGCGCTTTTGATGTCACTAAACGAACTATGGGCGCCAAAATTTCTGCGGACGATGTTATTGATCCTCAGCGTATTGTTCTTCGTGACCTTTGCCGGATCAATGATCCACGCGATCATGCATATCGTTGTACCGGGCGAGGATTCGAATCGGCGTGTCATTACTGAACGGCGGGCATTGCTGTTGATCTGGGGGCTGGCTTTTGGTTTTGCGGCCTGGTGCTTGCTGCATTACGGCGGAATCGGCGCAGTTGCTTCGACTTCCCGGCTTGGGGCAATACCGGGCGTTCTCATTACATTGGGGGCCGTGCTGGCGGTATTTCGGCTCTGTCTGACATCGCCGGGCAAGCTGCACCCGCATGTCGAAGAGGTTGACGCTTCCGACTATCGCCACCAGAAGAGTTTTGATGTGAAAGCGGCGGATGTCATCGGCACCGTCAAAGGCCGTGGCCGGGGGAAATCGTGATGGATCAGGACAGCATCTTCATTGGTGGTGGTGGCGAAAACTATGCCGTGCCACAGAATCTGTTGCTGAAATACGGGAACCGCCATGGCTTGATTGCCGGGGCGACGGGGACCGGGAAAACCGTGTCGCTGCAAATTCTCGCAGAAGGGTTTTCACAAGCTGGTGTTCCGGTGTTCCTTGCTGATGTGAAAAGCGATCTCTCAGGTCTGGCCGCCGCCGGAACGCACGAACACAAATTGCACGACAAACTAATTGAGCGGGCTGGAATCATCGGCTTTGATGATTACGGCTATGATGATTTTCCGGTCGTCTTCTGGGATCTGTTCGGGGAAAATGGCCATCCTGTTCGCACAACCGTTACCGAGATGGGGCCGTTACTGCTGTCGCAGCTTCTTGGCCTGAACGAGACACAGGAAGGCGTCATCAATATCGCTTTCACCATTGCTGACGACCAGGGCATGTTGCTGCTTGATCTCAAGGACTTGCGCGCGATCCTGAATCATGTGGGCGAGAATGCGAGCGATATTTCGACAACCTATGGCTATGTCACCAAATCCAGCGTCGGCGCGATTCTGCGGCGGTTGCTGGTGCTGGAACAGCAGGGCGGCGAAAGCTTTTTTGGTGAACCCGCACTGAAGCTAACCGACATGATCGCCCTGACGCCAAAAGGGCAAGGGCGTATCAATATCCTTGCTGCTGAAAAGCTGATGCAATCGCCAAAACTCTACGCGACCTTCTTGCTTTGGTTGCTGTCGGAACTGTTCGAAGAACTTCCCGAAGTCGGCGATCCCGACAAACCGAAATTCGTGTTCTTCTTCGACGAAGCGCACCTGTTATTCGAAGATGCGCCAAAGGCGCTCATTGATAAGGTGGAAATGGTTGCCCGTCTGATCCGTTCGAAGGGTGTTGGCGTCTACTTCATCACCCAGAATCCGGCAGATGTTCCCGATGACATTCTTGGTCAGCTTGGCAACCGTGTGCAGCACGCCCTGCGCGCCTATACCCCGCGTGATCGCAAGGCACTGCGTGCGGCGGCGCAGACATTCCGGCTGAACCCACGCTTTGATGCCGAACTCGCCATTCCTGATCTTGGTACAGGCGAGGCGCTGGTTTCGACGCTGGAGGCCAAAGGTGCGCCCTCAATGGTAGAACGAACGCTGGTTCGCCCCCCGTCTTCACGCCTTGGCCCCCTTACCGATGCGGAACGCAAGGAAGTGATCGCAGCCTCGCCGCTCTTTGGCGTCTACGATGATCCCATCGACCGCGAGAGCGCGTTTGAGCAGTTGACGGGCCGAACAGAAGAAGCCGTGCCACAATCAGGCGATAGCGGTGGCCTAAGCATTGATTTTGAACAGTTTAACAGCGCTCGTCGTTATGTGCCGGTTAATGTTCCCCAAGCCAAGCAGCCGCGTGTTCCGAGCCGCCGTGCTGCCTCCACCCAGCGCGAAGAAGCCCCCGCACCAAAACGCCGGGGCGGCAATCGGCAGACTGTTGCAGAGGCCGCGATGAAGTCCTTCGCCCGCTCCGTATCGTCCCGCATCGGGCGTGAAATTGTGCGCGGTGTTTTGGGGGGTGTTTTCCGGGGACGGTAAAGCATGATCCATCTGATTGTGGATGACGCTTACCCTATCCCCACATATTTTTGTACGAGTGCTGGGTCAGCCCTCAGTGTCGCCGCGTCCACCATCTCGCGTGGCGTACCGTTCTCGATGAACAACACCCGGTCGGCAATCGACAGCACTGCATCCACCCGCTGCTCGACCAGAATGATGGCTGTATTCCCCCCGCGTAATTCTGTCACCACGTCGCGTATCAGGGCAATCATGGAAGGCTGTAGCCCTTCGGTCGGTTCATCCAGCAATAATACAGCTGGTTCGAGACATAGCGCGCGAGCCATGGCGAGCATTTGTTGCTCCCCGCCCGACAGCGTACCGGATACCTGTTTCAACCGATCACGCAGAACCGGAAAGAGATCAAGCATCCGTTCGCGCACGTCTTTCCCTTTTTGCCGCGTCATCAGCCCGATTTCGAGGTTTTCAGCGACCGTCATCTCCGCGAATAATCGTCGCCCCTGTGGCACATAGCCGATGCCGCGTTTGGGGATTTCGTGGGCGGGCAGGGTGGTCACATCCTGACCATCCAACATCACGATCCCTGATTGCGCCCGAACCAACCCCATAATGGTTTTTAATGTCGTTGTTTTTCCGGCCCCGTTGCGACCCAGCAAGCACAGGATTTCTCCACGCTGGGCCTCCAGCGCCATTCCCCGCAGGATTTGCACATTCCCGTAGAAAGCATCAATTCCGGTGAGGGTTAGCATTTCTTGCACGTCATATCTGCAAAGACGGGTATCTTACTGAGTAGAAACAAATTCTCATTCATGCTCATCCCCCCAGATAAGCGGTCTGAACCGCAGCATTCGCCCGGATTTCCCCTGGGGTTCCCTCCGCCAGAATTTGACCCTGATCCAACACTGTAATCCTTTGCGCAAGGGCCATCACAACCGGCATATTATGTTCGATTAACAGGATTGTCGTTTCTTCGGCCACCTCACGGATCAAGGCGATGAACTCGGTAATCTCGCTATCCGCCAGCCCTTGCGTCGGCTCATCAAGGATCAGCACTTTCGGCGCAAGGGCGAGGCCCATGGCGACTTCCAGAAGTCGTTGATGCCCATAGCTTTGGTTCGACGCAATCTCCTGAGCCTTGTCTGCCAAACCAACGCGGTCAAGTGCGGCCATGGCTTTCGTACGCACCGTGCCGTTCCCGTCTAGGGTGACACGGCGTTGTGCGGGCAGGGCAACATTATCGTAAAGGCTCAGATTGCCGAAGATGCTCGTGATCTGGAACGTATAGGCAATGCCAAGGGCCACGCGTTCATGGGCGGGCAGGGCCGTTATGTCGCGCCCTTCGAACGTGATCCTGCCCATCGTAGGAGGAAAGCGTCCACAAAGCAGACTGACGAAAGTGGTCTTTCCTGCCCCGTTCGGCCCGATAACAGCGCGGATTTCACCATCATACAGTGTGAAGGACGCGACGTCCACGGCGCGCAACCCTCCGAAATCCTTGACCAATCCCTCAGTGGCCAGTTGTGCTATGGCAACCATGGGATCATCCTTGCGCGCAGGGTGCCGAGCAGACCCTTCGGCGCGAACAGCACCAGAAGTACGAGGGCTACACCGACAAGCAACAGGTAGGCCGAGGCCAATCCCGGTGCTTCAATCCCGAATTGCGTTTCTACCATTGCGGCGAGACCTGGCATGATTGTTCCGCTGGCGTAATCCACCAGATAGAACATGAGGACAGTCCCCAGCAGTGGCCCAAGCGTTGTGCCCGGCCCGCCCAGTAATACCCAGAGCAGCGGAAAGATCGAATATTGCACGGCGGCAAAACTGGCCCCTGCATAACCGAACAACACCGCATAAGCTGCCCCCGCCGACCCGGCCATCACGGCGGATAGGATGAGTGCGAACAGCTTGTAGCGGAACGGATCGAAGCCGAGCATCCGCACCCGGTCTTCGTTTTCACGAATGGCGACCAGCACCCGCCCGGCCTTCGATTGTACGACGGCAGCACTGGCAATCAGACAGATTGAAAAGAGGGTCAGTGCCGAAAAATACCGCGTTGTCGTGTCCGACAGGTCCAATCCTGCGATGGTTCGCACGGATTGTGCGATGGTGAAGCCTTCATCCCCACGGGTATACTCGTTGTAGTACAGGATCGTTAGATAGCTCGCCTCCGCGAACATCAGTGTTACGATCATAAACCCCACACCAATCGTCCGAAGCGCAAGGAATCCAACGATGATCCCAGCAATTAACGCACATATCACGCCGACGATGAATGCTGGTCCGACACTCCATTCCGCCAGCCGGATCATAAGGGCGCAACCATACATTCCGGCGGCGAAAAACATCGCATGACCGAGGCTGAGAAGTCCGGTGTAACCGAACAGGATGTTGTAGCCGGTTGCATAAACAGCCAGCACCATGATCCGCGCCAGATTGCCGTGGTGATATTCCGACAACAGCGGCTCTAACGCAATGAGGGCGGCAATAACGAAGCCATGAAGCAGCACAGAACGGATCATGCGGCGCGCGCTCCAAACAAGCCTTGTGGGCGGAACACCAGAACCATGGCAACGAGGAGTGTCGCCAGAATTTTTGCGAGCGTCGGCTCATAAAGTGTTGAAATGATACCATCCGACAGGCCGATGAAGATGGCCGCAACCAATGTCCCTTTTAATGAACCAAGGCCGCCAAGGATCACGACAATAAAAGACAAGAGCAATGGGTCGCCGCCCATCAGGTAATGTGCTTGCTGGATTGGCACGATCAGCACCGCACCAATCGCGGCAAGTCCTGCGCCGAGGGCAAAGACGCCCGCATAAACCTTGTCTACAGGGATTCCAAAGGCTTGCGCCGTTTCCCTGTCATATTGCGTTGCCCGCATGATGAGGCCGATTTTTGTTCGGGCAAGTATGAGCCATACGATTAGCATCAGCAGGATCGCGGCCCCAACAACGCAGAGCTTGTAACCCGAATAACCGAACCATGGTAGCTGTACCCGAAAGTCGAACGGGGCTTCGACCGGCCTTGCATCAGGGCCATAGAACGTCAGGGCAAGCTGTTGAATAATATATAAAATTCCAATGGTGGCAACGATGGTGGCTTCGGGGTCATAGTTCAGCCGTTTCAGCACCAGCCAATCGGTTGCCGCCGCCAATGCCGCGACGATCAGGGGGGCGATGATGAGCGCCAACGCAAAGCCGAGCCATGGAGGCCCGCCTATGATCCCGCTGACGGTATGGGTAATGAACCATGCCAGAACCGCACCCAGCATATAGAATTCTCCATGCGCCACATTAACCACGCGCATAATGCCGAACACGATGGATAGCCCCAACGCCGTCAGGGCCAGCACAGCGGCAAGCACGGTTCCCTCCAACATTCCGGCAGCGAGAAGGGCGGGATGGGGCAGGTCAAACGGCAGGTAATCGAGGAGATTCATGGGCTTGGATTGGCCGATACTGGAGTTTGCAAAATCGACCCTACCCCGGTTCTTTTCAAGAGGAAGAGGACCGGGGTGAGGGTCTCTATTATTAGAAACTCATCTTTGTATAATCCGTCTCATCCTCGTAGAATGTATCGAAGATTGAGGTCTTGTGGACAGGGACAAGCTTTCCACCTTCAACCCGGCTGATATGCTGATGCCCGAACGCCTGGTGGGTTCGCCCGTTGAACAGTTTTGATCCTTGCGGATGCGCGCGGCTTTCGGGGAAGACGTCCATATTTTCGACGGCTTCGATTAAAGCCTGACGGTCTTTTGGTCCTTTGTAATCGGCGGCTTCCATCCCGGCCTTCAGGATATGCAAAGTTTCCCAGCAACCAAACATATGGGCAAAGGTTGATACGTCTTTTGGGTCTGACAGAGATGCGCCGGTGTCATCGACGCCCACAGCCTCGCGATAGAACTTGTCATGCGCTGACTGGTCCTTGCCTGCATAGCGGGGGTATCCCTCCCAGAAATGCGACCCTTCGAGGAATTCAAGACCGGGGGATGTGATGTCTACCGCCTCAAGCGAGTCGATAAAGCCGAAAATTTCCGGGCGTTTATCGCCAAAATACTCACCCATTTCCTTCACGAAAGTCAGAACGCCGGGGCCGACCATGACGTGATAGAGAACTTCCGTTTCCTTCGGAATTTTGGGCAAATATTTGAAGAAGGAGGTTTCACGCGGCGGAATGGCGATCTTGGCAATAACATTGCCGCCGCGCCGTTCTATGGCCTCGGAGAAATAATCACGATGATCGTGGCCGAACGCAAAATCCGGGTAGATCATTGTGACCTTCTTGCCGAGATTATCGGCAACCCAGGGGGCCATCGACTGCACCTGTGATTTAACGTCCGTGATGCCCGGTTGCAGCGTATAGCGGTTCAGCATCCCGCTCGCGACATGGTGGCCTTCTGACACGACGAAATAGGGCAATTTCAACTCACCAGCGCGCGGAGCAGAACCGATAACGACATGTGAAAACAATGTGCCAAAGGCTACATCACATTCGTGTTTGGTTGCGAATTTTTCGATGACTTCAGCACCACGTTTGGGATCGGTTCCGTCGTCTTCCGCAACGATCTCGATGGGGCGCCCATTGATCCCGCCCTCGTCGTTGATGAGTTTGGCCGCCGCTTTCGTTGTGCGGTCATACCAGCGCCCATAGGCCGCGCCGATACCGGTGCGGTGAACCTGAAAACCAATCTTGATGGGCGCGGAGCTTTGCGCCTGGGCATAACGGGCCGCACCGGGCAAAAGCTGTGATCCGGCGGCAACCGCGCCGATGGCGGCAGCGCCCTTCAACAGGTTACGTCGGTTGGTGTCATCAGTCGCCATGGCATCCTCCGGGGTTTTGCTATCTATTCGATGGTTTCGTGCGAACGGCAAAATGTCCAGTGGAAATGCCGGGTCATGCCCCGGTTGGTGCGGCCAGAAGCCAGAGGCCGAAAGCGGTATAGGCGACCATGAGGACTGCGAGCGGTGTGCCGCGTTTTGTGGCGGTGTGCGCGTTTTCTGTTACTGCGAGAATACTGGCATGGGCGAGCAGAACAGCAAGGATATGGCCGAGGACAATAGCGCCGGACTGTACCTGCCAGATATGTTCGACATCGTTGATGGTATTGAGAAATGATGTTGTCACTTCGGTTTCTTCCAGCGCGAGCGCCCGTTGTAGCGTCGCCCGCAGATATTGGCCGTTGACCAGTAACGCAGTCAGGTAATGTGAAACGTGGTAGGCAAGGGAAATAGGCAAAATCGTCAACGCCAGCCGCCCGGCCATCGGCACATCGCTTTCCCGTGCAAACCACCGACCTGCCATGACGCAGATGAAAAATGCACCCGCCAGTACCGTCCATGCACCGACGAGGCCGACGGTGTTGGGCAAGACAACACCTGACCGCCCCGGAAACTCCAGTGGGTTAACCCCGATCAGGCCGAGCCATGGAAAGGTTTTCGACAAACCGTCAAAGGACACCGTCGCAAGCGCAAGCAGGATAAAGAGCGCGCCGCTAATGGTGATAACCGGGCCGTGAAGAACACCAAAACCCGGAAAGCCAATGCGCGTAATCACAATCCCCTTCTCACGTGATATTTGTATCGGGGCAAGGCGCGCAATGAAGCGAAAGAAAACCGAGAAACATTCCCCTCTTTGCGACCACTCTTCCCAACCGAAAACCGCACCGGCCACGAAGGTAAAAACGATGTAAGCGCTGATAACCCACGCCAACCCTTCGGGGTCTTCAGGGGAAAGCGATACCAGCTCGAACCAACCAAAACCGAGGAACAGTAGGGTAGCGGGTATGTAGCCAATGGTTTTCGGTAATTTCAGGAAACCTCTTGAGCCGATCAGATTCAGGATACCGGACCATGGATTGATAAGTGCCCAGAGGTTGCCGAAAATGGCACATAACAGGGGCAGGGCAACCCACCAGAATGTCCAGACCGTCAGGGGGAGTGCGTTTTCCAGTGGATCATGTGTGCCGTAAAATCCCGTGTGGATCAGCGCCATAACGATAACCGCACCGGCAAGGCTTGTAATGACCTCGATACGGGGGACCGCAAGTTTCCAGGCGGCACAGGGGCGAAAGAGGGCGTTCACCCACCGTGCGGGCATTATGGCGGCGATCAGGACTGTTGCGGCAACTGCCAGTGTTCCGCCCACGAGGTAATAGCCTGTAGGGAGTAAAAGCCTGATACCACTATCGGATGCATGGGCGAACGCTTGCGCCGGGAGCGCGAGGGTAATGACGAAAAGGGCACAGCCCCGAAGAAAAGCGCCCATGCCGTCCTGCCGTTTTGCCTTGATCTCGTTATGGTGGGCAACATCGCGAACAAAACCCTGCCCGGTCAACGCCTTATTCACGCCGCAGGGAGCATGATGGTAAAGTCGTGCAGGGGGACGTACTGCGAGGAGAACCTGATTGTCGTTTTTACACAACCTTTCTGTGATAGCCTTGCTTGGCACGATGGGGGCGACACCCGCCACTGCGCGCGGATGTGGCGATGACATTCCGGGTGTTCTGTTTGCAGGATGCGCCGGAGAAACCATTGCCGAGCTTGCCCTCGTAAAAGAAGGCGGCGTTCAAGTGCCCGACGATCAACCACTGAGGGAACCACTCGCACCAAGGCAACGAGTGACCATCACGGCGGCCTATACCAGCGGTGAGAAACGCGAGCCGGAAGGTCTGTTCATTATTCGCGGTGAAGCACTTGATCCCTATCCTCAGGGATGGGATGGGGTGGCATTAATCGATGGTCAGGGGCAATTGTCGCTACATCATGCCGAACGGATTGATGTGGGGAACGAACGCTACGATTTGCGACGTAAATCCTCCCGCCGTGCCTTTGCGCAAATTGCAAGGCTACGCGGCTGGTCGGCCTTTCAGAGCCATATGCTTATCATAGATGGAAAGGTTGATACCCGCCCCCGCGAGAATGCACCCCGGTTTGCCAGGCGGCTGCTCTACATGCTTGCGGATGGCAGCATTGGCCTTTTTGAGACACCCGCTCTAACATTGCATGATGCGGCGGTGGCGATAGCCAATGCGTTATCGCCCGCCATGGCATTGAATCTTGATATGGGCAGTTATGACTATTGCCGCCTCGAAGGGGATACCGTCCAGAATTGTGGAACACTGGCCAAGGCGCAGACTGGCAAGCTGTCCAACCTGCTGATCCTGTCGCGTGGTGTGGCGAAGACCGCAGCAATCACAGAATAAGATTACTCAGCTTGCTGAACTGCTTGAACTGATCCATTCATCCAATGCCGCTGCGTCCTCCGCCGACATCTGCAAGCCGAGCTTCGACCTGCGCCAGAGTATGTCATCGGCGGTCGTGGCCAATTCCTTCTCCATCAGCCATCGAACCTCGCGTTCGGTGAGTGTTGCACTGAAATCCCGACCCAAATCTGACATCTGCTTTGCACCGGCCAGCATTTCCGCCGCCTCAGTACCATAGGCGCGAACAAGGCGCAGTGCCCAGCGTTCAGTCAGGAAGGGATGCTCATCGCGTAATTTTTGAACTAGTGCCGGAGTGCCATCGACTGGCATATCCCCGCCGGGGAGGGCAACGCGGCGGGTCCATGCTTCACCTGCGTCTGGGAAGTAGGGCGCAAGCCTCTTCATGGCGGATTCAGCCAGTTTACGGTAGGTTGTGATCTTCCCGCCGAAGATGTTGAGCAGTGGCGCAGAACCATCCGCCTCATCCAGTGTCAGCACATAATCGCGGGTTGCCTCGGTCGCTGAAGATGCACCATCATCATACAGGGGGCGCACGCCGGAATAGGTCCAGACCACGTCTTCCATCGTAATGGGTTTGGCGAAGTATTCTGACGCTGCCTTGCACAGATATTCGCCCTCTTCGGGTGTGCAATGCGCCGTGCCGGGATCGCCCTCATGCTCTGCGTCTGTAGTACCGATAAGCGTATAATCAGTTTCATAGGGGATCGCGAAGACAATGCGCCCATCCGATTGCTGGAAAATGTAGGGTTGATCGTGATCGACAAGCCGTTTTGTGACGATGTGGCTGCCCCGCACGAGGCGCACGCCATCGGTGGAATTGCGGCGCAAACGTCCGCGCAGGATGTCTTCCACCCAAGGTCCACCAGCATTGACAACGGCACGGGCGCGAATGACGCGGGGGTCGTTGGTGATGGTATCGCGCAAGGTCAAAGACCAGAGATCATTTTGGCGCTCACCGCTTTCGCATTGGGTTCGGGTCAGGATTTCCGCACCCCGCGTGGCAGCATCACGGGCGTTGAGGGCGACGAGGCGCGAGTCTTCCACCCAGCAATCTGAATACTCAAAAGCCTTCACAAAGCTGTCTTTAAGGGCTTTGCCAGCGGTGTGATCGCGAAGGCGCAAGGTTTTGGTTGGTGGCAGGATTTTACGACCGCCGATGTAATCATACATCAACAGGCCGAGGCGCAGCAGCCATGCCGGGCGCAAGCCTGAATGATGGGGTAATACGAAACGCATGGGCCACGAGATATGCGGCATGGCAACCAGCAAGTTT
>CALFFK010000075.1 GCA_937957975.1 uncultured Neomegalonema sp. | reverse complement strand
GGCGCAAAGCGTCAGGTAGTCGTGCGCCGATCCTTGTCGAGGCTCGCGCCAATGCGCGGTGGTCACTGGACTTCGTGCATGATCAGTTCGCCTGTGGCCGCAGGTTCCGCATTCTGAATGTCGTCGATGACGTCACCCGTGAATGCCTCGGTGCAATCCCGGACACGTCGATCTCGGGCAAACGTGTGGCCCGGGAACTGACGGCCATTATCGGACGACGCGGCAAACCGGGAATGATCGTTTCCGATCACGGAACCGAGCTGACATCGAATGCGATCCTGTCCTGGTGCGCTGATCATCGGATCAAGTGGCACTACATCGCGCCGGGTAAGCCTATGCAAAACGGTTTCGTTGAGAGTTTCAACGGACGCATGCGCGATGAACTGTTGAACGAGACACTGTTCCATGGCCTGCGCCACGCTCGCTCAGCCATCGCCAGATGGGCCACAGATTACAACACTGAACGACCACACTCGGCACTCGGATACCAAACACCAGCGGCCTTCGCAGCGAACCTGAATAACGCAAACGGGCAACCGCTTGTGCTAACCGCGCCTGACGGCGTATCAAACCAAAGGACTCAAGTTGCAGCTGGATGAAGGTTCAGTGGCAGGTCACTGGGAACCCTTGATATACCCCCCCTTTTTTTGTTTTCGTCAGATTCCTTCTAAGAAGGCCAGTGCAGAGATTTCATGTGAGTGTGATGCAGGGGGCTGGAAGGGTATTGGTTTCGTTGCTTACCCATTGCTTACCTAGCGATTATTGAGAGATCGCAGAGAGCCATAAGCTATTGAAAACGTTGGTGAGCGGGGTGGGGATCGAACCCACGGCCAGCTGATTAAAAGTCAGCTGCTCTACCACTGAGCTACCCGCCCTCACCATCCGAAAATCTGCGAGGCAGGTGCTTTCGGCGTGTGGCGGAAACTAGGGGGGGAGGACGCGCGGGTCAAGCGGGGTTTTTAACGTTTTGTATCGAATCTTTCCCTTGCACCCGCGACATTTTCCCGTAGCGGTAATGTCAGTGCATTGTCGGGAAAGCGGGCGTGGTCGCCCCCGACTCTCCGATAAAGCTGGATGCGCCGGGAACAGCCTTGCGAAGGCAGAAGACACCCATATGGTTGAGGGGTGGCCAGCACCGTTCTCTTGCCGCAATGCAAGACAGGAGGTGCGCAATTCCTCGTCGTCCAGCATTGCCACGAGTGGCGAATCTGCCCCCCTTATCAAACCATGCTTCGATGCCCTTTTGCGGCCATTTCAGCTTTCCCTAGCGTAACCCAAAGCCTTCAATGTTACCGTGATTTCATCAAGGATGGCGGGATCGTCGATAGTGGCGGGCATGTTCCAAGGCGTGTCATCAGCGATGGAGACCATGGTGGCGCGGAGGATCTTGCCGGAGCGGGTCTTGGGCAAGCGCGCGACGATGCCGACTTTCTTGAAGGCGGCGACGGGGCCGATGGTCTCACGGATGCGGGTGACGCATTCGGCGGCGATTTCCTCATGGGGCCGGTTTGTACCGCCCTTGAGGCAGACGAGGCCGACCGGGGACTGGCCTTTCAACTCGTCGGCTACGCCGATAACGGCACATTCGGCCACATCCGGGTGACGGGCCAGTGCCTCCTCCATCTCTCCCGTTGAAAGCCGGTGGGCGGCGACGTTGATGACATCATCGGTGCGGGCCATGATCTTGAGAGTACCGTTTTCCTTCATGCCCGCATCGCCGGTTTCGTAATAGCCGGGGAAGGTCTTCAGATAACTTGACTGGAATCGATCATCCGCGCCCCATAGGGTTGGCAGCGAGCCGGGGGGGAGGGGGAGTTTCACGGCGATGGCGCCCAACGTGCCCTCTTCGACTTCGTTGCCGCCTTCGTCCAGAATGCGAATGTCATAGCCGGGCATGGCCACTCCTGCTGACCCGATGGGGATGTCGAGCAGCTCAATACCCGAAGGGTTGCCTGCGATGGTCCAGCCGGTTTCGGTCTGCCACCAATGGTCAATGACCGGGACGTTCAGCTTTTCGGCGGCCCATTCGACAGTGGCCGGGTCTGCACGCTCACCTGCGAGGAAGAGAGTGTGAAAGCCGGAGAGGTTATATTTCGCGATGAACTCGCCTTCGGGGTCCACCTGCCGAATCGCGCGGATAGCGGTCGGGGCCGTGAAGAGAGCCTTGACGTCATGCTCGGCGATAACCCGCCAGAAAGTACCGGCGTCCGGGGTTCCGACAGGTTTGCCTTCGAAGAGCACAGTCGTGCATCCGGCAATCAGCGGGGCATAGACGATATAACTATGGCCAACGACCCAACCGACATCCGAAGCGGCCCAGAAGACGTCGCCCGGATCAATGTTGTAGATGTTCTTCATGGTCCAGTTCATGGCAACCAGATGGCCGCCATTGGCGCGGATAACGCCCTTCGGTTTGCCGGTCGTGCCGGAAGTGTAGAGAATATAGAGAGGGTCAGCTCCACCAACAGGGGTACAATCGGCTTCGGCTGCGGCGGCGGTAACGGCATCCCAATCGTGGTCCCGGCCCTCAATCATGGTGGCGCTGAGTTGCTCGCGCTGTTTGAGGATGACCGCTTCGGGTTTATGGGTGGCGAGGTCAATGGCTCCATCGAGCAGGGGCTTGTAGGGAACCGTTCGGTTCGGCTCCAACCCACAGGAGGCGGCAATAACGGCCTTTGGCTGGCAATCGTCAATACGCACGGCCAGCTCATTCGAGGCAAAGCCGCCGAATACGACAGAATGAACCGCGCCGATGCGGGCGCAGGCGAGCATGGCGATGACGGCCTCCGCGATCATCGGCATGTAGATGAGGACACGGTCGCCCTTGGTGACGCCAAGTTCCTGCAATGCGCCACCGAGTCTGGCGGTTTCGGTCTGAAGCTCGCTATAGGTCAGCGTGCGCTGGCTTTCGGTGATGGGGGAATCATGGATGATGGCGGGTTGATCGCCCCGGCCCGCCGCCACATGGCGATCCACTGCATTATAGCAGGTGTTGCATGTCGCATCAGCGAACCAGCGGTAGAAGGGTGGGTTGGTGTCATCCAGCGCGGCGGAGGGCGGCGTGACCCAATCGATCCCCTGCGCGGCCTCCATCCAGAAGCCTTCGGGATCGTTTTTCCAGCGATCGTAGACCGAATTGTAGCGTCCCATGAGTATGCGTCCCCGGTTTTCATATTATCCGTATCGGGTTTTTCCCGATGCGGGCGCGGGGAGCAAGGGGAAAGCGACGTAGTGTCACCCTCTCATTGGCGAGCTGCTGCTGGAGCCAACGCGGCAGAGCGGTTTCCGCTCATTGCATTGCGGGCATTTTGCGCCCGCGTACTCAGCGATAGGCGCGCTACCCCAGTGCCCGTACAACATCGTCGGGTGTAGCGGCGATGCGCACGCCAGTGGATTCGAGCAGGGCTGTCTTTTGCGCGATGGAGCCGGAGCCAAGGACGGAGACGGTTCCGGCATGGCCCATGCGGCGATCTTCGGGGGCATGGCGTCCTACGAGGAGGGCGACAACAGGCTTGCCATAGGGTTCAGCGGCGAGGAAATCTGCGGCTTCTTCCTCTTCGACACCGCCAAGCTCGCCAATGAGGACAACGGCGCTCGTGTGGGGATCGTCGCGATAGAGGGCGAGGCATTGGGCAAAACCGATGCCGTGGATAGGGTCGCCACCGATGCCGACCGTGGTGGACTGACCAAGGCCCGCCGCGCCTAGGCGGGCCACAACCTCGCTGGTGAGCGAAGCGGAGCGGGCGGCGATGCCGATGTCCCCCGGTGCGGCATCGGCGGTGGACATGACGCCGATTTTGCGCGCGCCGGGGATCAGGATGCCTTGGGAATTGGGGCCGACCAAGGCCGTTTCACTGCCACGCAGGGCATCGCGGACGCGGACCATATCGAGCACCGGGATACGCTCGGTGACGCAGACGACTGTTGGGATCGCCGCTTCAATGGCCTCCAGCATGGCATCGGCGGCAACCGGGGCGGGCACCATGATGATGCTGGCGGTGGGGGTGGTTTCGGCAACGGCTTCCCTGACGGTATCGAACATGGGCAGACCCAGATGGGTACTGCCCCCCTTGTCAGGGGTGACGCCTGCAACATAACCTCCAGTATCGCCGTAGCCATATTCCATGGCGAGGCGGGTATAAAAAGTGCCTGCCTTGCCGGTCATGCCCTGCACAATGATACGGGCGTCGGGGGCGATCAGGATGGGCATTGCGCAACCTCCGTAACAGCAAGGCGTACGGCTTCGGTCATGTCACCGGGGATCATACAGCGTGCTGACAGGGCTTCGACGGCAGCCCGCGCTTCCGCTGCGTTTTGTCCAGCAACCCGGAAAATGACTGGCGCTGGGTTCTTGCGCCCTTTCATTGCCAGCACCAGCGCATCGCTGATGCGGTCACAGGTAGTCATGCCGCCGCCATGAACGTTGACGAGCAGGACGCGGACCCCCGGATCGTCAAGCAACAGGCCAATGCCAGTGGCAATCTGTTGTGCCGTGGCCATGGTGCGGATGTCCATGAAATTGGCGGGGCGTCCACCCGCTTCAATGACCATGTCATGGGTTGCAAGCCCCAATCCTGCGCCATTAACCACGAGGCCGATCTCGCCATCCATACGGACGAAGTTGATCTCGTTCTGCTGCGCGAGTGTCTCCACCGCATCGGCACGCGCTGTATCGCCGTATGCCGCAAGGTCTGGGTGGCGAAAGAGGGCGTTATCGTCGAGTATGATTTTGGCGTCGATGGCTGTGGCAGTTCCGTCCTTCAACAAGGCGAGCGGATTCACTTCGATCAGGGTTGCGTCGCTGTCGATAAAGGCGCGGATAAGCGATTCGATGATGGTGAGTACGGCCTCCGAATGACTCTCCGGGACGCCAAGCATATCGAGAAAAGTCGCAAGAGCCGCGGGGTTATGGCTGCCATCGGCTGCGAGAGGGTATTTCTGGATCATGGCCGGGGCGGCGGCTGCATACTCTTCCAGATATGTCCCCCCTTCCGCAGCGGCGAGGAGAATCGGGACTGCACGGCGCTGGTCTATAATAAGGGAAAGATACAGCGAGCGCGAAAAGTCGAGGGCGCGCTCGATATAGACTTCGTGGACGATTTCGCCCTTGCTGCGTGTCTGGGCGGTAACAAGGGAAGTTCCAATCATCGCGGCGGCATGGTCGCGGGCTTCGCGTGGTGTCTGCGCGATATGAACGCCACCCGCGAGGCCGCGTCCCCCTGCATGGATCAGCGCCTTGACGGCCACCGGGCCACCGAGTGCCGTGGCGTAGTCAGCGGCTTCTTCCGGCGAGCGGGCGATCTGACCTTCGGGCAAGGGGATGTCATAGCGTGCAAGCAAATCCTTGGCGTGGGCTTCGTGCAGGTACATCGGCAACATTCCATCTGGCGCTGGCGCGTATCAAGTGAGGTGTATCAAGAAAGGGCATTGACCGTCATTATCACTGGCGTATGGTATACCACATAACTGAGTCGGAACAAGGTGACATCCGGCAATGGCAAGTACACTCAACCTTCGGCCCGTGGACGGGACTTTCAGCCTTGGCGACCATATTTATGGCGTCTTGCGCGAGGCGATTCTTGATATGAAGGTCTATGACGCAGAAACCGATCTTCGGTTGGATGAACGGGCGCTGTCGGATGCGTTGAAAATTTCCCGAACCCCTGTGCGCGAGGCGTTGGTGCGGCTTGAGCAGGACGGTTTTGTCGAAGTGCGAGCGCGCAAGGGCGTTTATGTGCTGCGCAAATCCCATGGCGAGATCATGGAGATGATTACTGTCTGGGCGGCATTGGAAAGTATGGCGGCGCGGTTGGCAACGGAACGGGCCACGGACAAGGAAATTGCCTCGCTACGGGCGATGGCAGGGCGCTTTGGCAGTGACGATGCAAAGGCGCATATCGAGGAATACTCGGAGGCGAATATCGCTTTCCACCAGCGCATCCTCGAATTGTCGCATTGCCCAATGCTCAAAACCATTGCGGATGGATTGTTTTTGCACATGCGCGCCGTACGCCGGAAAGCGATGGCTGAAAAGGATCGCTCATCCCGCTCGGTTGCCGAGCATATCGGGATCATCGAAGCGTTGGAAAATCGCGACGCTGATCAGGCCGCACGGGAGGTGCGCGAGCATACGATGCGTTTGCACGACCACGTGCGCGACACATGGATTGATCTGGATCAGACGACGCAAAGTAATGCGGCTGGTTGAACGCTGAATGCGGAGGGAATGGTAGAATGTCTGCGGCTGAACAGGTACTGGACGAGACGATTGGCGAGAAAACGGACGGATTTCACCTGCTGATCGATGCCCTGAAGCTGAATGGCATCGAGACGATCTATAATGTTCCCGGCATCCCGATCACTGATCTGGGGCGTTATGCTCAGGCGCAGGGAATGCGGGTTATTTCGTTCCGCCATGAACAGCACGCGGGCTATGCTGCATCGGTTGCCGGGTTCCTCACCAAGATGCCGGGGGTCTGCATGACTGTCTCGGCCCCCGGCTTTCTGAACGGCCTGACGGCGGTGGCGAATGCGACGACGAACTGTTGGCCGATGATTCTGATTTCCGGGTCGTCTGAACGAGAGATCGTCGATCTGGCGCAAGGTGATTACGAAGAGATGGATCAGCTTGCCATCGCACGGCCTTTTTGCAAGGCGGCGTACCGACTGACCTACGCGCAGGATATTGGCATTGCAGTGGCGAGAGCGATCCGGTCGGCAGTAAGCGGTCGTCCGGGGGGTGTTTACCTGGATATTCCCGGTGCGATGCTTGGGCAGGTGATGGATGCGGTTGAGGGACAAAAGAGCCTCGTGAAAGTGATCGATCCGGCCCCAAGGATGAAGCCTTCGGAAGAGGCGGTGGCGCGGGCCATTGGCGTGATGAAGGAGGCAAAGCGCCCCTTGATCGTGATTGGCAAGGGTGCGGCCTATGACCAGTCGGATGATGTGATCCAGCAGTTCGTAGAGAAATCCGGCTATCCATTCCTGCCGATGTCGATGGCTAAGGGCATCCTGCCCGATACGCATCCTCAATGCGCCTCTGCCGCGCGCTCACTGGTGCTGAAAGAGTCGGATGTTGTCATAATGATGGGGGCGCGCATTAACTGGTTGCTCTCCCATGGCAAGGGCAAGCAATGGGGTGAGCCTGGGGGTAAACGCTTTGTGCAGATGGACATAGAGCCGGAAGAAATGGACTCCAATGTCGAGATTGCCGCGCCGCTGGTGGGGGACGTTGGTTCTTGTACTGCGGCGTTGCTGGAGGCAATGGACGGCGAGGGGATCGCGCCGCCGAAGAATTGGCTCGATCAGGTCCACACCAAGGCCGAAGCGAACATGCAGAAGATGTCCACCCGACTGCAAAACAACAATCACCCGATGGATTACCACTCGGCGCTTGGTGTACTGAAGCAGGCGATCAATGACCGGCCTGACACGATTTTGGTGAACGAGGGCGCGAATACGCTCGATCTGGCGCGCTCTATCGTGAACATTCATAAACCCCGCCATCGCATTGATGTTGGAACATGGGGCGTCATGGGTATCGGCATGGGCGCAGCGATTGCCGCGGCCGTTGAAACGGGCAAGCAGGTGCTGGCCGTTGAGGGCGACTCGGCGTTCGGATTCTGTGGCATGGAGGTGGAGACGATCTGCCGCTATAATCTTCCGGTCTGTATCGTCGTTTTCAACAATAACGGTATCTATCGCGGCGATGGCGAAAACTGGGGCGGGGGTGATGACCCAGCCACGACTGTCTTCGTGCAGGACGCCCGATATGACATAATGATGGAAGCTTTTGGCGGGGTTGGCGTGTGGGCCAAAACACCGGATGAACTGAAACAGGCAGTCGAGATTGCATTAGCCAGCGGCATACCAACTCTTATCAATGCCTCTATTGATCCTGCGGCGGGCAAGGAAAGTGGCAATATTGGCAATTTGAATCCACAATCGGAGGTCGCACAGCGCCTCTATCCGCAAGCGCGGGCGCAGAAATAAGACATGGCTGAAGCCGTCCAGTATCGCCCACCTGTGACCGTCGGAAAATCAGGCGAAATGGTCAGGAGACGCGGGTTCGCCATGAGCTCGTGGACGGCATCGTCCATGTCGAATATTATTTGTCGGTTGCACAGGATGCCATTGCCGTGGAATTCTTCTCACGGGTCGGGAATTGGCAAAATTGCTGTTCTGGACCGGATGATGCGCTCGACTTGCCCGCCCTTTCCATCTCTATTTCCTTGCGCGAATTTTACGCGCAGGTCGATCTCTAACGGAGCCTCCCTATGAAAGCCCTCGAAGGCGTCAAGATCCTCGATTTTACCCATGTCCAGTCTGGACCGACCTGTACGCAGTTGCTGGCATGGTTTGGAGCGGATGTTATCAAGGTGGAGCGGCCCGGTGTGGGTGATGCAACGCGCAAGCAATTGCAGGATGTTCCCGATGCGGACAGCCTGTATTTCACGATGTTGAATCACAACAAGCGGTCTATCGAGCTGAATTCCAAGGACGAAACCGGCAAGGAAGTGCTGACCCGGCTGGTGCAGGAATGTGACGTGCTGGTGGAGAATTTCGCACCGGGCGCGCTTGATCGGATGGGTTTTGGCTGGGACGCTATCCAGAAGATCAACCCCCGGATGATTATGGCGTCGGTGAAGGGTTTTGGGCCGGGGAAATACGAAGATTGCAAGGTGTATGAGAACGTCGCGCAATGTGCGGGTGGATCGGCCTCGACCACCGGATTTCTTGATGGTCCGCCATTGGTGACAGGCGCGCAGATCGGGGATAGCGGCACGGGTTTGCATCTCGCGTTGGGCATTGTGACGGCTCTGTTCCAGCGGGAAAAGACCGGCAAGGGACAAAAGGTACTGGCCGCGATGCAGGACGGAGTGCTGAACCTTGCCCGCGTAAAGCTGCGGGATCAGCAGCGCCTCGCCGCTGGTCCGCTAAAGGAATACTCGCAGTATGGTGCCGGAGTTCCGTTCGGTGAGGCGACACCACGCGCTGGGAATGATTCCGGGGGCGGACAGCCGGGCCGCATCCTGAAATGCAAGGGCTGGGAGACGGACGCGAACGCCTACACTTATTTCATCACGCAAGCGGCCGTGTGGAAGAACGTCTGCGACGTGATTGGCGAGCCGGACTGGAAAGAAGCCGAAGGCTATGCCACGCCGCCCGAACGTCTCGACAAGCTCGACGCGATTTTCGAGCGCATCGAACAATGGACGATGACCAAGACCAAGTTTGAAGTCATGGACATTTGCAATCCTCTGAACATCCCCGTCGGACCGATCCTGTCGATGAAGGAAATCGCCGAGGACGAGGGCTTGCGCGCCACCGGCACTATCGTGGAATGCGATCACCCGGAACGGGGGCGGTATATCTCGGTCGGATGTCCGATCAAGCTCAGCGACAGCCCCGTTGAAGTCGAACGCTCCCCGCTATTGGGCGAGCATACCGAGGAAATCCTGCGCTCTGTGCTGGGGTACTCGGAGGAAGATGTGACGCGGATCGCGGCGACGGGCGCTGTGGGCGATGTTCGCAAGGAAGCGGCGGAATAGGGAGGCGTCGATATGCGTATTATCGTCATGGGTCAGCAGGCATTCGGCAAGGATGCATTGGCGAAGATACTGGAGGATGACCAGGATGAGGTCGTCGCAGTCTATTGTGAACCTGACCGCGAGGGCAAACCCGTCGATCCGATCAAGGTTTTTGCGCAGGAGCAGGGGATTGCGGTGCACCAACCTGCGAATTTTGATGATGCGGGGACGCTGAAGACACTCGCTTCGCATGACGCTGATCTGATGGTTATGGCCTTCGTGAATGTCTTCGTTCCAGAGGCCGCTCGCGACACTCCGAAACACGGCTCGATCTGCTTCCACCCCTCGCTTCTCCCCCTTCACCGGGGGCCAAGCGCTGTGAACTGGCCAATCATCATGGGGGCGGAGAAATCGGGGTTTTCGTGGTTCTACCCGTCAGACGGTCTGGATGAGGGCGACAGCCTGATGCAATGGGAATGTCCCATTGGGCCGGATGACACGGTTATCAACCTGTATTTCAAGAAGATATACCCTGCCGCCATCGACTCGGTGCCGCAGGTGGTCGATGCCTTCCGCGCTGGCAACCCGCCACGCATTGTACCGGACGAGGCGCAGGCGACCTATGAGCGGCGCTGCACGAAAAACCATGCCCGCATCGATTGGCACAAGCCGGTAAAGCAGGTTTACGACCTGATCCGGGGGACAAACCCCGCGCCGGGAGCCTGGACAACGCTGGAGGGGGCAGAGGTCGGGATATTCGATTGCGCGCGCGTATCGGGGGACGGCGTATCGGGGAAGGTCGTTTCTGTGACAGAAGATGGCGTGGCCGTGCAGTGCGTTGGTGGACGTATCCTGTTGAAAAGGGTGCGACCGAAGGGCGCGGATAAGCAATCTGCGACCGACTGGGCAAGCACGGCTGGTGTCGGCAAAGGCACTCGGCTTGGGACTTAATCATAAGCGCGCGTCGGCGCGACAAGGGAAGTGTTAGATGTCGGATATCGAAATCGCCCGCAAGGCCAACAAGAAACCCATTCAGGAAATCGGGGCCAAAATCGGCATCGGGGCCGAAGATTTGCTGCCTTATGGCCACGACAAGGCCAAGGTGTCTGCCGAGTTCATCAAGTCGAAGGCCGGGGATGCCGATGGCAACCTGATCCTTGTCACCGCGATCAATCCGACCCCTGCGGGCGAAGGAAAAACCACTACAACGGTGGGCCTTGGTGATGGTCTGAACAAGATCGGCAAGAACGCGATGGTCTGCATCCGCGAGGCATCGCTCGGCCCGAACTTCGGTATGAAGGGTGGCGCTGCGGGGGGTGGTTACGCGCAAGTGGTGCCGATGGAGGAAATGAACCTGCACTTCACGGGTGATTTCCATGCGATTACCTCGGCGCATAACCTGTGTTCAGCGATGATCGATAACCACATTTACTGGGGCAACGAGCAGGACATCGACGTGCGCCGGGTCGTTTGGCGGCGCGTTCTCGACATGAATGACCGCGCTTTGCGCCAGATCACGGCATCCCTTGGCGGCGTGGCCAACGGTTTCCCGCGCGAGGCGGGTTTTGACATCACTGTGGCGTCCGAAGTCATGGCGCTCCTGGGTCTCGCCACTGATCTTGATGATCTGCAAAAGCGCCTCGGTGACATGATTGTCGCCTATCGCCGTGACCGCAGCCCCGTCTATTGCCGTGACGTGAAGGCAGATGGTGCGATGACCGTACTGCTGAAAGATGCGATGCAGCCGAACCTCGTGCAGACGCTCGAGAATAACCCGGCCTTTGTGCATGGCGGTCCTTTTGCGAATATCGCCCATGGCTGTAACTCGGTTGTGGCGACGAAGACGGCGCTGAAGCTGGCGGATTACGTTGTGACGGAAGCGGGCTTCGGGGCGGATCTTGGGGCGGAGAAGTTCCTCAACATCAAGTGCCGCAAGGCGGGCCTGTCACCTAAAGCGGTTGTGTTGGTGGCGACGGTGCGGGCGATGAAGATGAATGGCGGCGTTGCCAAGGCCGATCTGGGGACGGAAAATCCCGAAGCGGTGAAGGCGGGCTGTGCGAATCTGGGCCGTCATATCGAGAACCTCGGCAAGTTCGGTGTGCCTGTTGTGGTGGCGATCAACCACTTTGTGACGGATACGGATGCGGAAGTTCAGGCGGTGAAGGATTACGTTGCGGGTCAGGGTACGGAAGCGATCCTGTGCAAGCACTGGGCGCAGGGTGGTGCGGGCACCGAGGAGCTGGCGCATAAGGTAGTCGAGATCATCGACAGTGGGAAGGCGGCGTACAAGCCGCTTTACCCCGATGAGATGGGCCTTGCGGAGAAGATCGAGGCGATTGCGACGGGTATCTACCGTGCGGATTCGGTTGTGATGGACAAGAAGATCCGCGATCAGCTGAAGGCGTGGGAAGATCAGGGATACGGCAATCTGCCGGTATGTATGGCAAAGACGCAGTACAGCTTCTCGACGGACCCGAACCAGCGGGGCGCTCCGACGGGCTTTGA
>CALFFK010000074.1 GCA_937957975.1 uncultured Neomegalonema sp. | reverse complement strand
GTGCTTCGCGGTCGGGGTCGCCCCCCATCTCCACCGTATGGGCCGCATAATTGCGCCCGATGCAATAGACCCTGCGTACAGGAAACCGCGCCTCCGACCCCCGGATGGCAAGTGAAGGGGTCGGAACGGGTTCAATAGCATAGGTCATGGGTAGAACTCCCTCAATCAGTCATTATTCCGGCCTAAAGAGCGCCTCCGATCAGATCAAGCGCGATGTCATGCGCTTTTCGGCTTACTTTTCCGATGTCCAGCCCCTTTTGCCTTGCGGGTCGGGCCTATCGCCTTCGCGATTTCACGGGATGCCATTTTGGCGTGATCCGAAGCCGACAATTCTGTCACAATCACATCGGGGTCATTGAAAATATCAATCTCGCCAAGATCGACATAAAGATCTCCCTTCCCATCCCGATACATCCCTTCCGGCAGTTCATCGGCGGCCTGCGGCTCACCAATTTCCAGTTCATGGGGCGAGAGCAGCGTAACATACCGCATCTGCTTGCCATGGATTGCGGCCCACAGGTGATAGAGGCTGGTCATGCTGACATTATCTTCAAGCAATGGGTCTTCATCGGCATTGAAGGCGCTGCTCATGGCAATGGTGATGCCCAAGGGTTCCAACGTACCATCCTCTTTCGACCAGTAAACAACCCCGCCGGACATTCCCCCCGAAACCGGAACCTGATCGTTATCCAGAACGAGGATATAGGATTGCCGCCCCTCGCCCAGCGACGGCAGATAAACATAACCCCGCCGGATCTCGGGACTTTGGGTGCATCCTGCCGGAAACCCATGGACTTCGATACGCATCCCCCTTTCCGGCCTTGGCGGAGGGTCAAGCGGCAGGCGAATACCGGCAAACGCCGCATCCACATAAACCGGGCCATCCGGCCCCTTTAATTCCGGGGATCGCAGGAACCGCGCGCTCCGCTCCGCATCAGGATGCTGGGGACTCCACGAACCCATCTCTTCAATCACATGATGCGCCGTCAGTAATCCGCCCCAATGCGACCAAAAGCTTCCCCATGTATTCACCCCGTGAACGCCGCGAAAATACAGGCCAAAAATCCCGTTTTGACCATGGCGTTCGGTATAATCCGTGTCCCGCGTTCGCGATTGTGCTGGCGGCGAGGTGTGAAAATTTGGCGCTAATACCCAGGGCGGCATTATGTTCTCCTTACACGCGAAAGAAAAAATTTACACAAGGGACGTAATATTTGAAATTCGGGATAACAATCACCCACATTGTATTGTCTTGGTTCAAATTAATACTTTCAGTGTTAATTTAGCAGGAAACATAAAACGCTCATCTGGCGGGTTGTTACGCCCTCACCCGTCCTCCTTCCGTGATCGCCTTGAACTATTATCTGATGCACCCTTGCCTACT
The DNA here is from genome assembly GCA_937957975.1 of uncultured Neomegalonema sp. Lineage (GTDB taxonomy): Bacteria > Pseudomonadota > Alphaproteobacteria > Rhodobacterales > Rhodobacteraceae > JAHDDY01. The sequence goes on along the minus strand of CALFFK010000074.1, from coordinate 5,379 downwards.
GTAACCGGGAATGGCACGTTTTAACCATGAGTGAGAATATCCGATTCTTCGACGAGATGAATGGCGACGGATCGGGGCGGCGTGCACCTTACGGCGAATATGGCGCGTGGCTGGATGGCGAGGATTTGCAGCGCCTGCAACAGGTCTCAAAGGAAGCGGAAGCATTCTTCCGTCGTACCGGCATCACCTTCAACGTCTATGGCGATCCGGGCGCGACCGAGCGGCTTATCCCCTTTGACATTGTGCCCCGCATCATTGCGGCGCGCGAATGGGACACGCTGGTCAAGGGCATCGAACAACGGGTCCGCGCCCTCAACGCCTTTCTGCATGATATTTATCACCGGCAGGAAATTATCCGGGCGGGGCGCATTCCGGCCCGACTGATCGCGGAAAACGAGGCATACCTGCCCGAAATGGCGGGCTTCACGCCCCCCGGCGGGATCTATACCCATATCGTCGGCGTCGATCTGGTGCGGACGGGGCCGGATGAATTTTTCGTGCTGGAAGACAATGCACGCACGCCATCGGGCGTCTCCTACATGCTGGAAAACCGCGAGACGATGCTCCAGATATTCCCTGAACTCTTCTCGCGTATCCCCGTGCGCCGGGTTCAGAAATACCCGGCCATGCTGCGCCGTGGCCTTGCCGCCAGCGCGCCCGACATCGCCTCGGACAAGCCGGTCGTGGCAATCCTGACACCGGGTATCCACAACTCCGCTTATTACGAACATTCCTTCCTCGCTGACCAGATGGGTATTGAGCTGGTCGAGGGCCACGACCTTCGGGTAATTGATGGCCGGGTCGCAATGCGCACGACACAGGGCTACACACCAATCGACGTGCTCTACCGCCGGGTGGATGATGAATTTCTGGACCCGCTGACCTTCAACCCGAAATCAATGCTTGGCGTCCCCGGTATCATGGACATCTACCGCGCGGGCGGCATCACCATCGCCAACGCCCCCGGAACCGGCATCGCGGACGACAAGGCGATTTACTCCTACATGCCGGAAATCGTGGAATTTTACACGGGCGAACCGGCCAAGCTGAAAAACGTCGAGACATATCGTTGTGGCGACCCCGACTCCCTCGCTTACGTGCTGGAGCATCTATCCGAACTGGTGGTCAAGGAAGTCCACGGCTCTGGCGGTTATGGAATGTTGGTCGGCCCCGCCGCCAGCAAGGCGGAACTGAAGACATTCGAAGCCAAGCTGCGGGCCAGACCCAGCAATTACATCGCCCAGCCGACCCTCGCGCTTTCAACGGTTCCGATACTGGCAAAGGAAGGGCTGTCACCACGGCATGTGGACCTTCGCCCCTATGTCATCGTCTCACCGCAAGGGATCGAGGTAACGGCAGGCGGGTTGACGCGGGTGGCGCTAAAGGAAGGCTCGCTCGTCGTCAATTCCAGTCAGGGTGGCGGCACCAAAGACACCTGGGTACTGGAGGACTAGGCGGATGCTGGGAAAAACCGCCGGGGGTCTCTATTGGATGTTCCGTTATCTGGAGCGCGCCGAAAATACCGCGCGTCTCGTGGATGCGGGCTTTCGTATCGCATTGACCCATTCAAATGTCAGGGCAGACGAGTGGAAGTTGCTCGTCTCGACCACAGGCGAGGCCGCCGCTTTTAAGGATCGCCACGACAGCTACACCTCCGCCAATGTCGTTGACTTCCTGCTGCGGGACACCTCGCATCCCTATAGCGTCATGTCCATGATCGAGTCGGCGCGCATGAATGCTCGGCTTGTGCGGACGGCACTTACCCGCGAGGTGTGGGAGGCGACCAACGAATGCTGCATGACATTGCGGGACACGTTGGCCGGCCAAATCGCTGACCGCGATCTGCCCCTTGCACTCCAGACGATCCGTCAGCAAAGCGCGCTGGTTCGCGGCGCCTTGCATGGCACGATGCTGCGAAACGACATCTTCAACTTCGCCCGCATCGGCACATTCATCGAACGGGCAGAAAGCACGGCCCGCATCCTCGACGTCAAATATTATGTCCTTCTCCCTTCGGTTTCCCATGTCGGTTCCTCTCTCGACAATGTGCAATGGGAGACAATCCTGCGCTCCGTTTCCGCCTCGACGGCCTATCGGCAGGTTTATGGGGGTGAGCCACGCGCGCGGACCATCGCGGATTTCCTGATCTTCGATCAGCGTATGCCCCGCTCGCTGGCATTCTGCCGCACGCAGACCGCCGACAATCTGGCCCATCTCGCCATCACCTATAAAAATGAAACTCCAAGTAATGTCTTTTGCAAGGAGATGAATACGCGGATGGATACCCTGAATATCGACGATGTTTTCGACCATGGCTTGCATGAGTTTCTTCAGGATTTCATTCGCCAGAACAATGAACTGGGCGCGAAGATCGAAAAGGATTACCGTTTCAGTGAATAATCCGGTTTCCCCATGCGATTGAGAATCGCACATACCACCCGCTACCGTTACAACGCGCCGGTCGATTACGGCCTGCAACGTCTGCGCCTGTCTCCCGGAAACGGAGAATCGCAAAAAATTCTCTCATGGACCATCACGACCGACGGCGCGACGGTCGAAGCGGAGTATGACGACCATTTCGGGAACCGCGTGACGCTACTCAACATCGAGCCGGGCACAAACAGGCTCGACATACAGGTTGAGGGGCTGGTGGAGACGCAGAACACGAACGGGATAATCGGCTCTCATCCGGCGACCCTGCCATTATGGCTTTTTCAGCGACAGACCCCGCTGACGAAACCCGGCACAGGGGTTGCGCGACTTGTGAAAGAACTGCGCAAACGCGACGATAATGCGGCCCTTGACCAGCTCCATGCTCTCAGCGCCCTCATCTTCGGCTCGGTCAAATACCTGACCGGCACGAGCGACTCCGGGACAACGACAGAAGAAGCCCTGAAAAACGGTTCGGGCGTCTGTCAGGATCAAACCCATATTTTTCTGAGCGCCGCGCGCTACCTTGGGTATCCCGCACGCTATGTCAGCGGATATCTTATGATGGATGACCGGATCGATCAGGAAGCGGGCCACGCATGGGCGGAGGCGCATGTGGAATCGCTGGGCTGGGTGGGCTTCGACATATCAAACGGAATTTCTCCCGATACCCGCTATGTGCGCGTGGCCACAGGTCTCGACTATCGCGAAGCGGCCCCGGTTTCCGGTTTGCGCTTTGGCACGGCTGGCGAATCGCTCGACGTGGCGATACAAGTTCAACAATAGATTTTCTGATTTGCGGGAACATAAGCATGACCTATTGCGTCGGCCTCGTGCTGGACCGGGGCATCGTTATGATGTCAGACACGCGCACCAATGCTGGCGTAGATAATATCAGTGTTTTCAAGAAGATGGTGAACTGGGAAGTACCGGGTGAGCGCGTCCTGACCATGATGACCTCCGGGAATCTTGCCACGACACAGGCTCTTGTCAGCATCCTGGACGAGCGCACAAAAGCGCCTGACGAGCGAAATCCCACCCTGCTGACTGTTCCTTCAATGTTTCAGGCCGCCACCCTTGTGGGCCAAACCCTGCGCAATGTCATTCAGGATACGAATAACATCAGCCAGAGCAGCGGATTTAGCGCGACCATTATTCTTGGTGGCCAGATTGCGGGTTCACCGCCGCGACTCTTCAACATCTATCCCGAAGGCAACTTCATCGAGGCGGGGGATGACACGCCATTTTTCCAGACCGGCGAAACGAAATACGGACGCCCCATCATCGTGCGCGCATACGACCCCGCCATGTCCTTTGAGGAGGCAATAAAACTGCTCCTCGTATCCTTTGATTCAACCATCAAGGCAAACCTTTCGGTGGGTCTTCCGCTGGATGTAACCGTCTATGCGAAAGACAGTTTGCGCGTTACACAGGAGTTTCGCATCACGCAGGAAGATGAATATTTCAACGTTATTTCAAATGGTTGGGGCGCAGCACTGAAAGTGGCTTTCTCGTCACTGCCCGATTTTTCCTTTGGCGAAACAGACACCGCACCATGACGGCGACAATTCTGGAACGCATCCGCGACTACAAGCTGGAGGAAGTTGCAGCACGCAAATCCGCGCGCTCCCTCGCAGACGTGGAATCGGCGGCACAGCAAGCGCCGCCCGTGCGCGGCTTTGCCAATGCAATGGACGCCACGGTTGCCGCCGGGGAATACGCCCTGATCGCAGAGGTTAAAAAAGCCAGCCCATCCAAGGGCTTGATCCGCGCTGATTTCGATCCTCCGGCATTGGCCCGCGCATATGAAGCGGGGGGCGCGGCGTGTCTTTCGATCCTGACCGATGCGCCATCATTTCAGGGCGACGATACCTATCTCGTGGCCGCGCGGCGGGCGACCGCCCTGCCCGCCTTGCGCAAGGATTTCCTCTACGACACCTATCAGGTCGCCGAGGCCCGCGCGCTTGGGGCCGATTGCATTCTCGTCATCATGGCCAGTGTCGATGACACACTGGCCGCTGAACTCGAAGATGCCGCACGAGGCTGGGGCATGGATGTGCTGGTCGAAGTCCATGACGAAGCGGAAATGGAGCGCGCCCTGCGCCTTGCCTCGCCATTGATCGGCGTGAACAACCGCAATCTGCATACCTTTGAAACATCGCTCGCCACGACCGAGCGTCTTGCCCCCATGCTACCCGAAGATCGCGTCCTCGTTGCCGAATCCGGCCTCTTTACTCCTGCCGATCTTGCCCGACTCGCCACAGTTGGCGCCCGCCGCTTTCTCATTGGTGAAAGCCTGATGCGGCAAGGGGAGGTGGAGGCGGCAACGAAAGCGATCCTCGCTGATCCGGTGGCTCATTAACTCCGCATACGGATAAATAACCCGCAATCCTACCCGCCCGCCTCGACCATAGCCCGGCATCGCAGTGCGAGATCGTGGCAGGTGGCAAGCGCCTCATCCACCTCGCGTTTGCCCTTGTCCCGATGGCCGGGCGGACGGCCCGAACGCAGCGGATAATGCCGCGAAAATCCTGTTGCCGCCCGCATCCGGTCCCGCCGCGCATACCACCGCGCCAGCCGTCGGGCCTGCCCGGGCAGATCATCAAGCGCAGCCTTCATCGCCGCCAATCGATTCCGCAAGGCGGCGGCATCCAGCAAATCATCATCGGATTGCGTTGGTTTTTTCGGCCCCGGCCCCCACTCATCGAAGAACAGGATACGCGGCCCGCGCCCAGGCGTGGAGCATGGCTTTGGATCGGGATTACGCAGCGGGTCGGTCAACCGAAAGACCGGCTTTCGCTCCCCACTCCTGCTTTGCGGAATCTCACCCGGCGCAACCCGCATCGACGACACAGCAATCCCCAGATCACGCGCCATGACAAAGATCAGCCGCCGCAACGCCGATTCCATCGGCAATAACCGCGCCAGCACAGCCCGCCACACACCACG
>CALFFK010000073.1 GCA_937957975.1 uncultured Neomegalonema sp. | reverse complement strand
TGCGCCTCGATCAGAGCGGCCTGATCACGCAGCAACGCGTCTTTCTCGGCATTGGTCAACTGGTATCGCATCCAGAGTTTGACTCACATCCAGACGCGCCGCGCAATACCAAAATTGCCAACCACCTGAGCAATTACCTTTCCGGACAGGCTCTTAACATTAATAGTAGCTGTTCCCGTAGCAATTCCCGTGCTGGGAGATTATTCAGTATCAACTTCAGATGATGTTATTATTTTTGACTTTGTAAATAAATTTTCAATAAATGCTTTATTGCACGTACCAGTGCTTGCGCAAGATAAAACTGTAGCATCCAATGCGCGTTGTGCTGCGGCACGAGCACTGACGGCGTTTCCGTAATCGATTGATGCGATAGCCGTAAGTCCGAGCGTTGGCATGAGGATGCCAAACATCATGCTTACACTGCCAGATTTGTCCTTCAGGAATTTCATGATAATAATTCTGCCTATTTGGCGGTGGTTTCAGTCCAATATTTTATTGAAGCGAATAATATTGCGTTAAATCGATTTTTTTATTTAGTAGATTAGTAAGTTACTCGTTCAAGGTAAAGCCCGTCGGGTGGAGCAACGGTCCCGCAAGCGGCGCGGTCAGTGGCGGCGAGGGCGTCTGCCACCTGCGCCGGGGGCCAGCGGCCTGTGCCGACCTGTATCAGACTCCCCACAAAGCTGCGCACCTGATTATGCAGGAAGCTGCGGGCGCGAACATGGAAGCGGATTTCGCCGTCAATCTCTGTAATATCCAGCGTGTCGAGCGTCTTCACCGGCGAGGCGGACTGGCAATGAACCGAGCGGAAAGTCGTAAAGTCGTGATGGCCGATAAGATGCGCGGCCCCCTCGCGCATGGCCTCCACATCAAGCGGTTTATGGACATGCCAGACCAATCCATCAACAAGCACAGGACGCGCAGAGCGGGCGAGAACGCGGTAGAGATAATGCCGCGCTTTTGCGTCAAAACGGGCGTGAAAATCGTCTGCGACCGGCTCGATTTCGACGATGGAGACCGGCTCAGGATGCAGGAAATGGTTGAGGGACCGGCGTAGACGGTGCAACTCGCGCTCGCCCGACAGGTCACAATGGGCGACCTGTCCCATCGCATGAACCCCCGCATCGGTGCGCCCGGCCGCGATGATGGGGGGGGCATCGGGGTCGATGACACGGATTGCTTCTTCCACTGCCTGCTGCACTCCACGTGCGTTGTCCTGCCTCTGCCAGCCACAGAAGGGAGTGCCGCGATATTCGATGGTGAGTTTGTAGCGGGGCATGGGGACTGTTAGCTGCTGGAACTTTCGGCGGCAACGCGCGCAATGTCCTTCAGGATGCGAATAGCATCCTGCTCCCGACCTTCGGGGACGAAGAGATGGTCGTGATGAAAGCCTGCGACGGGGTTCACGCCCATCTTGTGCTTTGCCAGTTCGGTGGCGATACGGGCCATGAAGCCCACAGCCTCCAGCGAGGAATGGACGTTGAGAGTTATCATCCGACTGGGAAATTCATACGTGATGGTGTGGGCTTCGGCTTCTTCACGCAGCAGGATGAGCGTGATGCCCTCGGCTTCGGCAAAAATCATGCGCGGCGTAATGGTGGGCGGAATCGCATCCGGTGCGAGGGTCGCAAAAACGTAAGTGCCATCGACCAGAGTTGCGTCCATCGTCTTCAGCAAGGTGTCGAGGTTCAGTTCGCCGCTCATGGGAGTTTGCCTTCGTGTGTTTCCGATAAGTGTCATGCTATATCTGATTGGCTATCGGCAACGGGGAAAAGATCATGCGGGTTTCAGGATTCAATCGCCGGGAATGGATTGCTGCCATGGGGGCGGCGCTGTTTGCAACACGCGGGGGGCCGGTTTCGGCGGCGGCAAAATTCCGACGGGTGCGGCCCCAATACATCGCCTCGCTTGCCGGACCGGGGGAAACATCAGGCAATGGGGCACAGGAATGGGGGCTTTGGCGGATTGATCCTGGCCCTATCGGAGTATGGCTGCGTCTGTATGGCAAGCTGCGCGATCTGAATTTCATCGGGCCGTCCGGGTGGCGTTTCGATCTGGATGACTGGTGGCTGGATGAGAACGGCCTGATTATGAAAGCCCCGGAATTTCCGATACCTGCGGGTCAGTATCTTGTGACGAATGGCGAAAGCAACGTCTCGGTGCTGACAGTGGAGGAGCCGGATGCGGCGGGCGGGCAGGCCTGGGCATTGTCGCATGACAAGACCATCGCGGATGTGACCCATGGGCCATGTCGTTCAGCCCGCTATACACCTGCGGGGGCAAGTGGGACATGCTCGCCGGAAGATGCGGATCAATCAGTGTTTCCGCTGGTTCCGGGGGCTTCCCCGCCCGAGGTGGCTGGATGTGAGAAGGTGGATTATGCCGTGCTGATCATAATTGGCTTGCCGGTGACGGTGTAGTTTTTGAGTGCGGTAAACGAAAAGAGCCGCATCCGGTGATGCGGCTCTTCGCAGGAATGGTCTTGAAGACCGTATTGGTCATTACCGGATCATCGACCCGGAATGCCCGTCTCAGGCGGAAATCATCCGGTTAGAGATGACACCCGAAAACCCTGTAACGGCCTCATTGACCTTAATCCCACTGATCATCGGATCACCTCCTCTCATTTGTTGAACTCTGTAACCAATGATGGCTGAGGAAATCGCTTTTGGCAACCTTCTTTCCCATCTGCGACTTTTCATACATCGACCCGGCTTGCCCGCGCTATACACTCGCTGCATACGAGGCCGGAACGCCAAGGCCGGAACGCCAAGGCCGGAACACCAAGGGACGTGAGACATGGCCGCCTATTCGAGTTTGCGCGACTTCATTGATCGGTTGGAAAAGGACGGCGACCTCGTTCGCATCACCGAGCCGGTTTCGATGGATCGCGAGATTACCGAAATCCACAAGCGCGTTCTGCATGCGGGCGGCCCCGCCCTGCTGTTCGAAAATGTCACCCATGAGGATGGCCGCGCGGCGGAAATGCCTGTTCTCGTCAATTTGTTCGGCACGGTAGAGCGGGTTGCGCGTGGCGTCACCCTCGGCGGCAAGGAACGGCGCACAGGCCATGACTTGCGCGAGGTTGGCGAACTCCTCGCTTATCTGAAACAGCCAGAACCGCCGCGTGGTCTGCGCGAGGCGTTCGACCTCATCCCGCTTGCCAAAACCGTTCTCACCATGAAGCCAAAAGGTTGGGGCGGACTTCTCGGCAAGACAGCCCCTTGTCAGGAAGTCGTCCTGACCGGGGATGATATTGATCTCGACCGCCTGCCCATCCAGACCTGCTGGCCCGACGAAGCGGGGCCGCTGGTGACATGGCCCCTTATTGTGACGCGCGGCCCCTCCGGCAAGCGCGAGGATGACTATAATCTCGGCATCTACCGGATGCAGAAGCTGGGCAAGAACAAGCTCATCATGCGCTGGCTCAAGCATCGTGGCGGGGCGCAACATCATCAACGCTGGAAGACCGAAAAGCCCGAACCACTGCCTGCGGCGGCGGTTCTTGGGGCAGATCCTGGCACGATCCTCGGCGCGGTTACTCCTGTCCCTGATACCCTGAGCGAATATCATTTCGCCGGGCTTCTGCGTGGCAAACAGGTCGAGCTGGTCGATTGCAAAACCCAGCCGATCAAGGTTCCTGCCACCGCCGAAATCGTGCTGGAGGGCGAGGTTTCGCTCACTGATTATGCCGATGAAGGCCCGTATGGCGATCATACCGGCTATTATAATTCCGTTGAGCAATTCCCCGTCTTCACCGTTACCGCCATCACGATGCGGCAAAAGCCGATTTATCTCAGCACTTATACAGGCCGCCCCCCGGACGAACCGGCCATCCTTGGCGAGGCGCTTAACGAGGTGTTCATTCCCCTGTTACAAGGCCAATTCCCGGAGATCGTGGATTTCTGGCTTCCCCCCGAAGGATGCAGCTATCGCATCGCGGTCATCTCGATGAAGAAGGCCTATCCGGGCCACGCCAAGCGCGTGATGATGGGCGCGTGGTCCTATCTGCGTCAGTTCATGTATACAAAATGGATCATCGTTGTGGATGACGACATTGACGCCCGGAACTGGGATGATGTCTGGTGGGCCGTCACCACGCGTATGGACCCCGCCCGTGACTGCACGATCATCGAAGGCACGCCCATCGACTATCTCGATTTCGCCAGTCCGGTTTCGGGCCTTGGCTCGAAAATCGGCCTTGATGCCACTGACAAGCTGCCGGGAGAGACCCATCGCGAATGGGGCCGCAAGCTGGAGATGGATGAGGAAACGGTCACAAAGGTTGATGCGATGTGGGATCGGTTGGGGATCGATCTGAAGCGGAAACCCTGACCAGTGAGTTTGAAATTCACCTTTTAGGCGTAGCTCGTGGTATCGGGGACACTACATTAACCCACAATCCCTTGCCTGATCTTCCACCACCCGTATAGCGTAGGGCAGGTGCACAACATGGGGCTATCCATGCCAAAATCTGATCCTTCCTGCCTCGTCTCCACGGACTGGCTCGCGCAACATCTCGATGCGCCGGATGTGCGCGTGGTTGATGGCAGTCACCATCTTGGCAATGCGGGCAGGGATGCACGGGCGGAGTTTGAGGCCGGCCACATCCCTGGTGCGGTCTTTTTCGAGATTGACGACATTTCGGACAGCGGCTCTGACCTGCCGCATATGGCTCCGCCATCCGAGAAATTTGCGGCGCGGGTGCGAAAGCTGGGCCTCGGTGATGGCAACCGGATCGTCGTGTATGACAATTCCGATCTGTGGAGCGCGGCGCGGGTCTGGTGGATGTTTCGCCTTTTCGGGCATCAGGATGTTGCTGTCCTTGATGGCGGGCTTGCCAGATGGAAAGCCGAGGGCCGCGCGATTGACGATCTGCCCATTGTTCCGCGCGAGCGCCATTTCACGCCCCGCCGTGATGCCACTCTCGTCCGGGATGTCACCGATGTTGCCCGCGCATCCAAGCTGGGCGATCAGCAGATCGTCGATGCCCGCGCGAGTGGCCGCTTCGCCGGAACTGCACCGGAACCGCGTGAGGGTTTGCGTTCAGGCCGGATACCGGGGTCGATCAACATTCCCTACACCGATTTGCTCAAGGACGGTGTCTTGCGGTCCGAGGATGAGCTGCGCGCGATCTTCGCAAAGTCCGGGGTTGATTTTTCCCGTCCGATTATCACGACCTGTGGTTCCGGGATTACGGCGGCTGTTCTGGGCCTTGCCCTGCATTGTATTGGCCATCGCGACTGGGGCCTTTATGATGGCTCCTGGACGGAATGGGGCGCATATCAGGAATTGCCCGTAGAACGAGACTAGGCGGGGGGGTATTCGTCTGGCTTCGTATCGCCGTCTTGTTAAGGGATATTGGCAAGATAGTGATTCGCGGGAGTATATGGTTTGAACTTCAGGGCATTTTTTCGAATCGGGGCGCTGGGCCTTGCCTTGATTGTCAGCGCCTTGCCATTGGTTGGTCGCGCACAAGACACGAAAGATGCGTTGCGCGCCGAGCAGACGGCGTTATTCGATGCCATGAGCGCCGATGTCCAAAATCTCGATCTTATGTTTCGTTATGCGGGTGTCTCTGCACGATTGCAGGATTACGAAGCTGCGATCTCCACCCTTGAACGGATGCTGGTTTTCGTACCGGATTTGCCGCGTGTGCAGCTTGAACTGGGCGCTCTTTATTTCAATATCGGCTCTTATGTCATCGCAGAGCGTTATTTTCGCAATGTTCTTGAAGCAGATGACCTGCCCGCCCCGGTGCGCGCCCGGATCGCCCGCTTTCGCGATGAAATCGTTGAGCGAACCCGCAAGCATCGGTTTTCGGGAAAACTCGAAGTCGGGTTGATCCATGACAGCAATGCAGCCCTTGGCCCGACTGATCGTGAAGCCCTCCTTTTCGGTCGCCGCGCTATCCGTACAGGTGATCTCGGTGAGAGTGATACGGGGGTGCAGGTTCTTGCCCAGATCACCCATCGCTATGATTTCGGCGGGCAAGGCAACGAGTTTTGGCGCACGGACGCCTCTTTCTCCGGGCGTCGCTATCAGGATGTAGATGAAGGGGCGAGTGAATCTTTCTTCCTCCGCACAGGCCCGCAGCTTGCCCTTGATGACACGAATTTTGGCCCCAAGATCCGACCCTTCCTTGATGCAACCCATGTGCGGATTGATGATGGGCGGCTCTATAATGAAGGCGGAATCGGCTTTGAATATGTCGAGATATTCAGCAACCAATGGTCGGCTTTTGGCAGCGCCCGCGCGGCCATCCGTGAGCATACGTCGAACCGGGTGGATGAGGATGGTGCAATCCTGAATGTGACGGCTGGTCTCGTCTGGACGCCGCTGCGCGATCTTGTTGTTACCGGCACGCTGGGGGTGGGATCTGACCGCGCAAAGGCAGATTTTGAAAGCAATTCCGAAGCCTCCATCCGGGTGGCGGCTTCGTTCGACTATGATCCGGGGCTTGCGATTGCTGGCGGAAAATGGCGTTTGTCGGGCTACGCTTCTGCCGCATTTCGCGCCTATGATGCGCCGAACCCGATCGTAACTGCCCGCGAGACACGCGAAGATACCGATCTGCGCTTTGGCATCAGGAATGTCTTCAAGTTCCACAAGGGTTTCTATGCTGCGCTTGATGCCAGTGTGCTGGATCGTCGTTCGACAATATCGAACTTTGAACTCGACAATATCGGCGTCTCTGCCGTGCTCGGCTACACGTTCTGACGAAGGAGCCACACCATGTCTATTCGCTTCCTCTCGACCGCCGCGACCGCCCTTGCCCTGACCGCGACGTTTCCTGCGTCGGCTATTGCGGCCACCGAAATCGGTAGTGTTGCTGCCGCAAACCCATTGATGGAGCGCGCACCCGATACCCCTGCGCGACGGGCACTGGTGATCGGTGATCGGGTGTTGCAGAACGAAGTAATCGTTACCTCGGCGGAAGGGTCTGGTCAGCTTCTTTTTCTCGACCAGACGACACTGACCATCGCGCCATCCTCGCGGGTTGTGCTGGATGAGTATATCTACGATCCTGAAACCTCTACCGGCAAGATCGGGCTGCGCCTGACGCGCGGTGCTTTGCGCTTTATCGGTGGGCGTATCACAAAGCTGCGTGATGCCGTGCTTGGCACATCGGCAGCCACCATCGGCATCCGGGGCGGAGCAGCCTTTATCGAAGTGGGAGAGGACGGTGTTACGACCGTTATCCAGATGGCAGGTGAGCGCACCCGCATCACCACGGCTGACGGACAGGTTAACGTGACCCGACCTTCCATGAAGGTTGAGATCAGCCCCGGCGAAACGCCGCGTATCATGGGCGTTGTCACTGCCGAAGAGATCGATGCGCGTTTTGCGGCCTTTGAAGGTGGCACTGACGGCTTGCAAACTGATTTGCAACAAGCTGGCCCAGCGATTGAAGAGCTGATTTCAGTTCATGGTTCAGGTGATCCCGATGCCCCGGACCGGGAGCCGGTTTCGACTGCCGGTGGCAGCTATGCTGACAATCCTATCGTTCCGCCACTTCTTGGCCTCGGCTTTACTGTTTCGCCCGATACGGATGAGGGAGGCGTGCTTCCGGGCGTGTCAGGCGTTGCGGTGGTCGCGCCAGCGTTGGGTTTTAATACCCCCGGTGGGGCGGCCATCGCCAACCCTACCGCCCAAAACGTCCTGCTTTCAAATGCTGCCCCGGACGGTTTTACGGAGGTTCGCGCCCCTGAACGTATTGGCGTTCTTCCCAATGGCGACAGCCACGAAACACCCATCAACGAGACCGGAGGTGCGCAGACCTTCACGAATGGCCGCTTTCCCGGTGGTACGACCACCGGGACCAGTAATTTTAACGCGAATACCGGTTTTGCCTCGTCGGAATTCACGACCGACGATGGGCGCGCCGGAGTTGCTTTCTCTGGCATCGCGACTCCCGGTCAACTTGGTGCACCTGTCACGGCGGGGGCCATCGAGCGCCGGGCCTATGCGATTGCGCCCTTGACGGGCAACACCTTTGACGCCGATTTCAACCAACCCTTACAGGGCGATCTTGTTTTTCTGGAAGAGGCAGGTGAAGGCTTTCGTCGTGAAAACGAGGTTTCGGGTGATGTCAGCACATTGGGTTTCGCCAAGGTATCCCAGGTTGTTCTGAATTTTGAGGATAGCGATGGTACGGCCAGCAATCCTGGGCAGCAATCCTTCTTCTCTGTCGGCACAGGCCGCATTCGCAACAGCTCGGCGGGCGCGCCTCTTCCTGATCTTGGTGTCTTTGGTTCGGTTCTGCGCGCTGGATCGACCACGCCCATCACTTTCGAGACGAGCGGAACCGTTGTCGAATTCGGTGACGGCAGTACGGTCTTTGGCCCGAATGGTGAGAACATCGTTTTCGGCAGCGGCTCTCGCTTTGGCTTTGACAATGACGAGGATATTGAACCGACCCCTGTGGTCTATGATACCCTTGATGGCACGACTATTGACCCAAGCGGGTTTCTGGGTGCGGGCACACTGACCGACACCAGTTCCATCCCGGATAGTGATCGCTTGTCTCTCGGTATCCCCTTCGCTGATGCAGTGGCGAATAATGGCTTTCTCAATCAGGGCGATGACACCGCCTTTACCGGCGGATATGCGGCGGGGCTGGGCGTCAGTAACCTGCCTGGCGGATCGGTGGGGGCAGCGGGAACGACGAGCGCGCCTTATATATTACGGTCGGATTCTGCGACCGGCGCTCTCTTTGCTTTTGACAGCAGCCAGAACGAAGCGAATGCCTCCCTGAGTCTGGTTGAGGGGGCAAGCACTGCCCAGTCCGGTCCGGGCGGTGTTCAGGGTGCTTCTGACATCGACAGCGTGAATGTCAATTTCGGTAGTCGCAGCACTCGTTCCTCCCTTGTTACGGATCGCGATTTTGTGTTGCGAAACCGCACGCGGCAGAATGCAGGCTTTGTTCCCGGCAATACCAATATCAACGGCAATACCGGGCGCTCCACACCGGGGGCCGGACTGGAGCAACAGGCCTTTCGGGGAGCGTTGATTTCAAGCACCGCTGCCGGAAACGCAATTGATGCGATCTATGGCAGCACGATCCCGGATGACGATCACGAATACTTGCGTTGGGGCTGGTGGAGCGGCGAGTTCCGTTTCGATTCCAATGATACGCCCAATTTTTCTGACCGGCGGGAACGCACGCATCTCGGCACATGGATCGCCGGAAACCGCGTTGATCAATCCGTTGTTGGTGCGCGGCAGGGCACGGCCCGGTTTGACGGCAACGCTGTCGTCAGTATTGCCGATGCAAATGGACAGGCCACGCGCGGCGGCAGTTTCGCGATGCTCTATGATTTTGACGCCAATCAAGGCACGGCGGAATTTCGTGATGTAGCGGGCTATGATTTCGATGTAGCCGTCGATGAGAATTTAGTGGGTGGCGGTGTTAACGATCCGCATTATTCGGGAGCCTTGCTGAATACCGGGGCCGGAGCGGGCCGCCCGGCAGTGGATGTCGGCGTTTCGGGGTCATTCTTCGGGGACAGTGCCGCCGATTCAGTGCGCGCGACCGCAGGGCAGATTGATTTCCAATCCTCAGGCGACGATGGAGCCTCGTTACGTGCAAGCGGCATTTTCGGCGGCGATTTGAGACCCTGATCGCTGATGAGCGCGGCCCTCAGAGCACGACGCAAGGCCGCGCTTTCCGCGCTTCTTGTAACGGCGTTGATTTCGCTGCTTACATGGCAAAATGCGCCTTTCGTGCGGCGACTTGATAATGCTGCATTCGACGCCTTTCAGCGGTTTGCCCCCCGCCCTTATGATCATACGGTTCCTGTGCGAGTTGTGGCCATCGACCGGGTGGCCCTTGATGGATATGGCCAGTGGCCTTGGCCGCGCCCGGTTCTTGCCGCCCTGACTGATCGCCTGACGGCGATGGGCGCGAAGGCCATTGGTTTTGATATGGTCTTTTCGGAAGCCGACCGCACATCGCCCGAAGAAGTTGCGCGCAGCCTGTCGCGGTTTGGCATTGTACCCGCCCCGCTCTATCCCGACGGGCGCACCCATGACCGTATTTTTGCGGAATCGCTTGCCAAAGGTCCGACGGTCCTTGGCACTATTCTGACCCGCCAGCATAATGACCGCCGCCCGATTGTCATTGCCAACGCTTCGATCCTGGGTACTGATCCACAGCGGGCCTTGCCTGTCTTCAATGGTGCAGACATCAACCGGCCAGCATTAGGGCAGGCGGCAGCAGGGGTTGCCTCCGTTACCCTTACCCCCCGCGACCGTGAAGATGGAATCATCCGGCGTGTGCCCCTTCTCGCGCGGGTGGGGGATCGTATCGTCCCGACCCTCTCTCTCGAAGTTCTGCGCGTGGGGGAGGGCGAAACAGGCTATCTGCTGCGCGGTTCTGATGCGAATGGTGAGATTGCGGGGTTGCAAACGGTTGTGACCGGGTTGCGGATGGGGCGGCATGTCCTGAAAACCACTGCTGATGGCGCGATGTGGGTTCGCTACAGTGGCTCCCGACCCCGGCGCATGATCTCGGCGGCGGCCATCCTTGATGCGGATATGGATGATGCTGTCGTGAGAAAGCAGATAGACGGTCATTTCATCCTGCTTGGCGCGACAGCACCGGGCCTTGGCGATATCGTGGCGACCCCCATGAGTGCCACGGTTCCGGGGATCGAGGTTCATGCCGAATTACTGGAGCAGATTCTGGGCGGTACGTCTCTGGCGCGACCGGATTGGGCCGCAGGGGCCGAACGCCTGACGAGCTGGATCATTGGCTTGTTGATCGCCGGTATTGTGGTTCTGGCGGCCTATGGCTGGGCGGCGGTCTTTGCCGCTGTCGCACTTGTCGCGCTCCCGGTTCTGAGCTTTTTTGCCTTCAATCGGCACGGTGTTCTGATTGGCCCGACCGTCCCTATTATTGCGACGGTCGGTGCATGGGTTTCGGCGGCGGCGGTGGATTATCTGGGCGCACGCCGTGAACGACGCGAAATCCGCCTCCAGTTTGAGCATTTCGTTGCTCCTGACGTAATCGAAGAAATCGCGCGTGACCCGAACCGTCATATGTCACCGGGGGGGGAGGAGCGCGATCTGTCTGTCCTTTTCTGTGATGTCAGGCACTTTTCAGCAATATCTGCGGCGTTAAACCCGTCAGACCTGATCAACTGGCTCAATGGTTATCTGACGCCCATGACGGAGGCGATACTTGAAGAACGTGGCACTATCGACAAGTTCATTGGCGACTCGATCATGGCGTTCTGGAATGCGCCCCGGCGCGATGAAGCCCATGCGCGGGGGGCGCTGCGTGGGGCGCTGTCGCTGGTGAAGGCGGCGGAGACCATGAGCGTTGGCTATATCGCGAAGGGGTTTCCTCCGGCGCGAATTGGTGTGGGTCTTAATACCGGCCCGTGCAGTGTGGGCCGTATCGGGGCCAGATCCCGGCTCGATTATACTTGCATCGGTGATGCTGTGAACGTCGCCTCGCGGCTTGACGGCATATCCAAGATTTACGGTCTCGACATCTGTATCGGCGAGGAAACCGTCCGTCGGGCTGATGGGTTTGCTTTCATTGAGATTGATCGGGTCGAGGTGCTGGGACGTAGCGGTGCAACCCTTGATCTCTACACTGTGGTAGGCGATGAGGATATGGTCGCCACCGATGTATTCCGCACCGCAAAATCTGATTGGGAAGGGGCGCTGGCCGCCTATCGCGCCCGTGATTTCGACGCGGCCCGTATCGCGTTTTCCGGGATCGCTGCGCAACCTTCCCCTGCGATTGATCTTGGTCATGCCGCTATGGTCATGCTTGCGCGGATTGGAGAATTGGAGTCAAAACCTCTGGCGGCGGATTGGGATGCTGTATACAGAGCAAATCATAAATGAGTGAAGAAGCTAACATCGTTTTTAAGGTCTGGGGTGCGCGCGGATCTATCTTTTCGGGAGGGGCCGACAAGACCGAATTCGGAGGTGACACGACCTGTTTTAGTCTCGCCACTGGTGGGGGCATGACGATTATTGATGCCGGATCGGGCCTTCGCGCCATGGGCGAAGCGATGGAACTGCGCACCATCGAAACAGCCACCGAGATCGACCTTTTGCTCACGCATCTCCATTTCGATCATATATGTGGTCTGCCGTTTTTTGAGCCAATTTTTTGCAATAATACGATCCTGCGGATATGGAGCGCAGCTTTTGAAAGCGATGTAGACTTTCGTGAGACCCTGTTGCGGGTAATGTCTCCACCGGTTTTTCCCGGTTTCCGCCATTGGGACAGCGTTCGCCTTTGCACCGCCTTGCCGGGGGTCGCCATGCCGCTGGCGATGGGTGGCACGGCCACCCCGTTTTCGCTTAATCATCCCGATAGTGCGTTTGGCTGGCGGATTGACTGCAACGGAAAATCCGTGACCGTTGCCTCTGACCATGAAGTTGGCAATACCGGAATTGATACGCAGATCATCGAGGCGGCGCGGGAAACCGACCTCCTCGTCTGCGATGCAACCTATACGGATGAAGAGATTGCGCATCGTCGCGGTTGGGGCCACTCCACATGGCGGCAGGGGCTTGATCTCTTTGAAGCGGCGCACGGGCGTCATGTGCTGATGACCCACCACGCACCCCAGCGCGCCGATGGCGAGATTGCGCAAATGGAGCGTGAGGCCCGTATGCGCAACGCCGCCGTTACCTTCGCGCGCAGTGGCTGGACACATATTCTGTAATCACAGCCTTTGCGATCTGCTCACTTCTTCCCCATATGGTGTGGATACGAATGGAGAAGACCGTCATGCGCCGTGATCCCAAGGTCATCATCGTCGATACCCGCAATGCCTCTGATTACGAGCGCGACCAGATTCGCGAGATTGCGGAATGGAAGGGGGCAGAACCGGGGCAGGTCGCCCGCTGGATTGGCAAGCTGGCTGGTCCCGTTGACCGGGCCGTCCGTTCTGCGCTGACCGAGGAAACCGTCGAAAATGCGCTGGCTGAAGCCAACCGGCTCGCTGCAAAAACGCTGGCCGAACGCGGCGACGATGCCCCGGCAGATCTTGAGACTGCTGATGAGGCGGCGTTGGAAACCCGTAACTGGGCTGTCGGCTATGCCGCTGCGAGCGGGGCAGGGGCAGGGGCCGTGGGTATTTTGGGGCTTGCCGTGGACATCCCCTTCACCATCACCATGGCCTTGCGCGCCATCCGGCGAACCGGGGCCGATTATGGCTTCCGCGATGAGGAAGAAAGTGATTTCGCCATGCGCGTTCTCGCGGTGGCGGCGGCTAATTCCGCGCGGGAGAAAGAGCACGCCATTGCTGTGATCGAACACGAGGCCGAGCCGCAATCCTCAAATGTCGGAGCATCACGTTCTGCATTTGCCAAGGAAGGCGCGATCTATGCCACCCGCTCTATTGTGGCAGCGGTGGCCAAAAATCTCGTGGGCCGCAAGGCCGCACAGGCGATCCCGGTTGTTGGCGCAGCCATCGGCGCGGCGGCCTCCATGTCTTTTCTCGACGATGTTTGCACCGCCGCCCGTCGCCTCTATCAGGAACGCTACCTCCGCGACCGGGCCATCCTAGAACAGCCCATCGGCTGATTTTTCTGTTTTATTTCAGCGGAACTATTGTCGGTTTTTTTTGGCCCCTGCCGTCCGCGCGGAGATCACTTTTCAAACCAGTCCAGAACCAACCCGCTCCATCCTTGCGGAATCGCGTGTCCACCCGGATGCAGCGCCATTGCCAGCGCGGCCCCTTCGGTACAGTTTTTCCAATGCCGTATCTGATATTGCTCTTCCCGCCCGAATCCATTCGGCGCATCGGTTTTGCACCCTGCCGCCTGTCGCAGGATTGTCAGCCCGGCGAACAGATCGCCTTGCTGTAGACCGCTGCCGACGATCCGGCCTTCCAGCGGCACAACCGGGTCCGACCAGCCATGGGTGTGGAACAGGCGCACTGGCCCCTCGCAACGCGCGGGCAAGGGCCGCCACAACAACCCGGCAATCGGCGCATAGGCGGTAAAGGTATCCGGCGCGGAACACGCCACCCGCCATGTCATCATCCCCCCCAGCGAAAACCCTGAAAGGATGATGCGCTCCGGGTCGAGGTTGAAGCGTTTCGTGGCATCCGCCACAACTGTCCGCAGAAAGGCGATGTCGTCCCGTCTCGTCTGATGCTGCCACGCGTTCCACGATCCGCCTTTACCGCCGTTACGGCGAGGCGACCCTTGTGGGGCAATAATGGCATACCCCCGTTTGTGCAGCGCCGTCACAAGCCTCCGATTGTTCAGCACCCTGTCCCCGCGCCCGCCCCAGCCATGCAGGAACACCAGCCCCGCATGCGGCCCATCGCCGGTGGGCGCTTCGGCATGATAGACACCGCCATCAATTTCGCAGGGTTGCTCTGCATCCCCACAGGCCAGTGCCTGTGTGGGCAGCAACGCCAGCGCCATCATCCCGAAGATTTTCGAAAACCGGTTCATCGCGTGCCTCTTGCTGTTTCCCCGCAAAGCATAGGGCAATCCGCAGGCGGGTCACGCCTTCTTCAATCACAGTCTGGACACCCCATGCGCCCGGCCTTCAATATGTCGCCCGCCCGCCCGACAGATCAAACACGCCGCCCGTCGTAAAACTGTTCTCTGCTGAACAGAGCCACGCGATCATCGCCGCGACTTCTTCGACTGTTACAAACCGTCCTCGCGGGATTTTTGAGAGCATATAGTCGATATGTTCCTGCTTCATCTGGTCGAAGATTGCTGTCTTCGCCGCCGCCGGGGTCACGCAATTCACTGCGATGTCATGGTCGGCCAGCTCCTTGCCCAGCGATTTCGTCAGGGCGATGACACCCGCTTTTGAGACGGAATAGGCCGAGGCATTCGGGTTGCCTTCCTTCCCCGCGACGGAGGCGACGGAGACGATGCGCCCATAGCCGTGCCTGACCATCCCCGGCACCAGCGCCTTGCAGCAATG
>CALFFK010000072.1 GCA_937957975.1 uncultured Neomegalonema sp. | reverse complement strand
ATGAAAACGAACCGTGCCATATGCGATTTTCCCCCGTGGTTGCCGCGCCGTAAGGGGTCTCGCCCTGCGATTCCCACGGGATGCCAGCCCTAAAGGATTCGCAAGGGCGCGTCCACCGGGCAGGGGCGAAATTCTTGCCATCCGTCGTCGTCGCGACCCTGAATTCTTTCTTCTGCCTTCATCCCCGCTTTAGAAAAGGCAAGCAGGAAAGATCACTGACCCTCGATATTCAGCAACACCCGGTCAAAATCGGCGGGGGGTTCAGGGATGCGAACGAAGTATCGGGTTGCCTGCTTCGGGGCGATCATATCGGACATATCTTCCGGCCCGATGATCGTGGCGTGCATCGGTTGGCTCTCGGCATCGACGATGCGGACATGCACTTTCGGTGCGGGCACTTCTTCGTCACTGGTGTTTACGAGGTCCGCTTCCACAAGGATTGCTGTCTCTCCGTCATATTCCTTCACATCATAATGGATGTTCTGGAATTCCAGAACCGTAGGGACGATGCTGCGTCCGACCAGCCCTTGGGCGGTATGGTCCACGGTGTTCGTGTATCGGTCAATGAAAGGGGCCGCCTGGGGCAGGGCGCGGCGCAGTGGCTCGCGGAAGATATATGTAAGAATCGCGGCCAGGAGGCACAGGGCAATAAGCCATAGCAGAAGGGCGAAAAAGCCACTGCCCTGCTTTTTGCGACGTTTTTTCTTGCGACGTTTTTTCGGATGTTGGTGTGTCTCTGCCTCATCCGGTTCCGGTTGTTGTTCGGTTGTCACTAATGGCGCGGTCTGCGTTGATGCAATGCTTGCCGCCGGGGTCGCAGTTGCCGTTGCGGTTCGTTCCACGAGGGAGGTGATATGGTTTGCATCGCTGCTGTTTATTGCATTGAACCAGACGTGCTGGCATTGCGAACAGCGAACCTGTCGGCCATTGGGCAGGAATTTCTCTGCCGGGGCGCTGAACCGCGTAGTGCAGTTGGGGCAACTCAGTACGATTGTTTGCGACATCGGCGGGGAGTCTCCGGGGCTTGTTTGATGGCATTTAAACGCCGTACGAAATAAATGTATCATTATGGTTCACATGAAAAGGACATTAACGGTCATGGAAACCTTGTCGCAAGCCCCTTGCTCTGCGAAGTTGCACAGCATAACCGCCCTACCACGCCGCTTATCACGTCGGGAGTGACGCCTTGATCCAGTTCGAGAATGTCGGGTTCCGCTATAAACGCGGCCCGGAAGTCCTGCAGAATGTTAATCTGGAAATCCCGGCCGGGTCGTTCCAGTTCATCACCGGAGAGTCCGGCGCCGGCAAAAGCTCGCTGTTGCGCCTCCTGTTTCTGGATGAAGTACCGACATCGGGGCGTATCTCGTTGTTTGGGCGGGATGTGACCACCCTGACGCGGGATGAGATTGCATGGTTTCGCCGCCGGATCGGGGTGGTTTTTCAGGATTTCCGCCTGCTTGACCATCTCAGTGCCGCCGAAAATGTCGCTTTGCCGCTGACAGTTTCGGGGGCGCGTGAGACGGCTTACCGGGATAATGTGACCGAGATGCTGCAATGGGTCGGCCTTGGCGACAAGATGGAAGTGCGCCCCCCTGAATTGTCAGGTGGCGAGAAACAGCGCGTTGCCATCGCCCGCGCCGTCGTTGCTTCGCCCGATATTATCCTCGCTGATGAACCGACTGGCAGCGTCGATCCCGCCATGGCGGAGAGGATCATGGCCCTGTTCGTGGAGATGAACCGGCTTGGCAAGACTGTTCTGTTCGCCAGCCATGACCTTGCAATGATCGAGCAATACAAGCTGCCCATCACGACCCTGCGCGACGGGACAGTGTCATCAGGCATGGGGGCCGCCGCATGAGTGCGATTCGTGGTAAAGGGGCGCTGATCCCGTTTCAGGCCGCAAGCGGGGGGCTGATGCTCCTGATCGTTGCCGCCATGGCTTTTCTTGCCTGTTTCGCCCTTGCCGGGGCGTTGGCCACTACCCGTATCGCAGCAACCTGGACCGAAGGGCTGGCGGGGGCGGCAACAGTGCGCATTGATGCAAACGAGGATGACCGCGCGCGGCGAACCTCTCTGGTGCTCGACATCCTGCGCGATACCGAGGGCATTATTGATGCCCGTGCGCTGAATGAGCGTGATGTGGCCGAACTGCTGACCCCATGGTTCGGCGGGACGCCTGATCTGGGCGAATTGCCCGCGCCGGGCATTGTTGCCGTTACGCTCGATACCGAAAATGAGCCGGACCCCACGGTCGTGCAAGCCCGCCTTGATGGCGCGGGGGCCGGGGCGATCTATGATGATCACGGGCGTTGGCGGGGCAGGGCGGCAAAGGCTGCGCGAGCCATTGGCAACCTCTCGTGGTGGGCGCTGGTCCTGACGGTGCTGGCTATTGCGGCGGCGGCGTTCCTCGTGATCTCCATTGCCATGGTCGCGCATAAGGGAACGATTGAAGCGTTACGGCTGGCCGGTGCGGAAGATCGGTTTGTCGCGGGCCTTTATCAAAAACGCTTTTTCTGGCTTGGGGCGCTGGGCGGATTGATTGGTTCGGGTGTTGCGCTGACGGCTTTCGTGGGCCTTGATGCCCTGTCCAGTGTGCGCGCGGCCCTGCCGATGCTTGACGCCCCGTATTACTGGCCGTTTGCATGGCTTGGCATCGTGCTCGCCTGCGCTTTGGTCGCAGTGCTTGCGGCGCGGCTGGCTGTGCTGACAACGCTGAGACGGCGGGGATGATGGTGTATATTAAGTCGCTGGTCTTCAATATCTGGGTTTATGTGGCGATGGCGATCTTCGGGATCGGCTTGTTGCCCATCGGTATGTGGTCGCGGGAGGGCGCATACTGGGTGATGCGTGCTTATTCGCATCATATTTTCTGGGTTGCGCGTAACCTGCTTGGCCTTGAGTACGAAATTCGCGGCCCCGTGCCACAGGGCGAGGCGTTGCTGGTCTGCAAGCACCAGTCTTTCGCTGATATGATGCTGCTTCAGATTACGCTGCCCCAGGCGAAATTCGTGATGAAGCAGGAATTGCGCTGGGCACCGTTTCTTGGGTGGTACGCGATGCGTGTTGGCACAGTGTCGGTCAGCCGGGGCAAGGGCGGCTCGGCAGTCGCCTCCATGACCCGTCAATTCCTTGCTGAACAGGAGGCCAAACCCGGCCAGATCATTATCTTCGCCCAGGGTACGCGCGTACCGCCGGGGGAGGAAAAGCCATGGAAGGTTGGCGCATGGCGGCTCTATAACACGTTCGAGCATTTGCCCTGCATTCCTGTTTCCCTCAATACCGGTTTGTTTTGGGGGAAAAAGGATTTCCTGCGCCCCTCTGGCACCATGGTTCTTGAATTTCTGGAACCCATCGAGCATGGCCTTTCGGCTGAGGTGTTTCTGGAGACGGTCGAGACCCGCATCGAAGCATCCTGCAACGGCCTGTATCTGGAGGCGGATGCGAAGGGCGAGGGTATTGACTGGCGCGCGCGGGTGACAGGTAGCAAGGCGTGAAGAACGGGATAACCCTTGTTGTTTTTCTGGTGCTGTCTTTCCTCGTTGGCGGTGTCGGTGGACAGGCAACACAATCGGCACTGGTGAATTGGTATCCGGCGCTTGAAAAACCGCTCCTCAACCCACCAAACGCTGTTTTCCCTGTTGTATGGACAGCCCTGTTTGTTGCGATGAGCGTGGCCGCCTGGCTGGTCTGGCGCGAGGGATGGCGTGAACCAGAGATCGTGAAACGCGCGCTGAGGCTCCATTTTCTCCAGTTATTGGTGAATATGGCCTGGTCAGTCGTGTTTTTTGGGATGCGGTGGCCTCTTGGGGGGCTTCTGGTCCTCATCCCCTTCTGGCTGATCGTTGCATTGATGGCGCAGGAGTACCACAAGGTTTCGAAGCCTGCTTTCTGGCTGACCGTGCCATATCTGCTCTGGATCGGTTTTGCGGCGTTCCTGAACGTCGCAATCGTGGTTCTGAATTGACGAATGGGGTCAGGTAATATCCACACGATACCCGGCGCGAGGAAAGTGGACGTGGACTGTGCCGATATCTGGCCCGTTGCGCTGAAGGGTAACGGTTTCCATCGTTGTACAGACGAGAGTACCCGCCACAGGTTGCTCGCCGCCATCAAGGTCAGGCGAAACTGTGATGCTCATGCCGGGAGCCAAACCTTGTGGATCAGACGGATCGACGCTGGCGTTCAAAGATAATGGTTCATGGGCCGTGGCGATGGCAATGGCGTCTTCCGCGCTCATTCCGGTCATCTTGCCATGGCCGATTGCGGCGATATTGGCTTCCCAGCGTTCGATTCCGGCAAACCCGGACAGGAAGGCCGGGCCTTTGTCCCATCTGCCACGGATAAACCAGATGGCATGGTAGAACTGGGCATCAATGGCCGCAGGGTATTCGCCTGTGATAAAGCGGCGACCATCCCCAAGTTGTTCATTGAGCCAATGCAAGGGGGCGCGCATTTGTGAGGCAAGATGCGGGAGCGCGCTGTTTGCTTCCTTCAGGCCTTTCGCCCAATCCGGCCCAAGATAAAGCCGTCCCCGGTCTTCTGCGAAATCTTCTGGTAGTGCTGCACCTGCCGAGCCAAGCACGATCTTGACGCTCAGATCGAACAGCGCCCCGTCTGTCCAGCGGCTGAGACACCACAGTAGCCCTGAATCTGCCGTCGGGAAAAAAGTTGGTGTCGGGTGACGGTGCTCCAGCTCACGAAGGATACATTGGGTGTCGCAATAAATGTCTGCGCCAATCTGCATCACAGGTGTGCGGCGATAACCTCCGGTAAGCATTGTCAGCAATGGTTTGGGAGGAATTCGTGGGATCTCTACCGAACGCCAGGCCAGTCCCTTGATTCCGAGCGCGACGCGCGCTTTTTCCGCGACCGGGGATTGCGGGTAATTGTGCAGGATGATTTCGGATTTCGTATCGGTCACGGCTTGCTCCGAAAATATCTGATCTGTCATACGCGCCATCCTTGCGGGTGATGACAGGATAGTAAAGCACCTGAACCCGGACATGGTGCATGAAAATGCCGCCACGAGGGATCGCGGCGGCATTTCGGGATTTGGCAGAGCCGCGCGCTTATCGCGTCAGGCGGATCAATTCCGTTCCGTTGGCATTACGCAGGCTGATACCGCTGCCGATGGCCTGAACCATGCGGATATTCGGCAGATGGCCAAGGATCGGTCCTTCGAATGGCGCGGGCACGAAGCATTGGCGGGCGGTCACGGCGGCGGTGCCAAAGGTCAAGCTGTCGCCCGATTGGGTGTAGCTGCCTTGCGCATTGTTACAACCGAGCGAGCCGATGAATTGGCCACTTTCCAAAAACTCCATGCTTGGAGCGCCGAAGCCTGAATCTGTATCGAGGACGCCATCAATCAACACACCTGCAACACTCCAGGCGCCGACGATGGACGCGCCTGTCTGGCCCGGTACATCGCCATCGCGCACAAAGGTTGCCAGTGTCGCGCCCCCCGCGTCGAGCAGGGCGAGTGTGTCACCCTCACGTCCGGGGCGGAAGTCGGTCGCGGCCTGGTAGGCGCTGAAGAGAGCTTGTTCCTCGGAAAGTTGTGGGCATGCGCGGCGGGTTGAAATTGCACCGCCGAAGTTGATGGCAAAGTTTGTGAATGCGGTCACGTCGCCACCATAGACGTTACAGGCTGCGCGTCCGCCATACCGCCCGCCTGACTCGAAGTTCAGTGTTGCGGGGGCAGTAACGGCCATTCCGTTCACTGTCTGCAAACGCCAGCTTGTTCCGTCGAGGAAAGTCGAGGGCGTGGCGGGCATCGTTGGTGGCTCCGGTATTTCGGGAGTGTAAGGCGTTGTCGGGGGAGTATACGGCAACGCGGGCGGCGTATGTGGTACAGATTCATACGTGGTTGCCGTTGTCGGGATTGGTGTGTAGCCACCACCGCCACCACCACCGATGTTGAAGGTGTAATCCTGAAAGACCTGTGTGCGCCGCAGATACGGCTCAGGTACTATGGTTACGCTCGCCCCGGTCGCGACATCGCGCACCGTTGGGTTATTGCCATAGAGGATGTTCGCCTGACATTCCAGCCCATCCGCCATGGCGGCACCCGATGCAAACATACCCAACGCCAGAACAGTCCATGCAACTCTCATCTCGGTTCTCCATTAACGATTCCGATGTGTAATTGTATCATGGAGGCACGATTTCGTGAGTGGTCTTCATATGAAAAAATTAACCTGTGGCGCGAGTTCAACAACCATTAGGCGAATCGTTGGAATGTCATACGGTTTTTGGATCAAATGACTCTCGCTAAGCGGCGGAAAAATCGCCCGTCGTCACAGTCGCGTGACATCGCGAACTTGCGACAACGATACACGTCTTCCTTATGCAACATGCAAGTTGCAAAGAAGAAAACTGGGTTACAATGCGTCGATCCGACGATGACAAAAATGCGCTTGACCGGGTGTTCCGCGAAAACCTGACCGCTCTCTATCGGTTGGCCTACACATTGCTGCGCCAACGGGAGGAGGCGGAGGATGCCGTGCAGGACGCATGGTTGCGGATCGCTGGAGCGGATCTTCCACCGGGGGGGGTGCGCCATCCCCGTGGTTGGATGTTTCGGATCGTGCGCAATCTTTGTATTGATCGGCTGCGCGCGCGTCGCACCCATCTTCGCGTTGTCAGTTCGGAGACTGACGTAGCCCTGCTGCCTGCTGTAGAGAACAGGCAATCCCTGACAGATACAGCGCTTGAGACGACTGAAGCACTGGATCGCACGATGCAGATGATGGGCAGGATGCCCCGCGATCTGGCCGAAATACTCGCGCTCGTGGTGGTGGAAGAGATGAGTTATCGCGAGGTGGCCGGAGTTTTGGAAATTCCTGTAGGGACCGTCCGCTCGCGCCTGAACCGCGCCCGACGTACCTTGCGTGAGATGGTGGTCGCCGACGAAATCCAGACTATTCAGGAGGGTAAGGCATGATGGGCGATTGTGAGCGCATGATTGACGTCGATGCCCTGATCGATGGTGAGGCGGGCGAAGAGGCTGCGGCCATAGAACGACACATCCGATCTTGTGGGATTTGCCATGCCTATGCGGCAGATATACGTCGCAACGATGCCCTTTTGCGCCGTGCATCACAGACCAGCGAACCACGCGACGATCTTGAGGAACGTCTTTTCGGACCGCAACGCACCCCACTACCCTCGCGGCGGTTGATGTTTGCGGGGTTGGGCGCAGCGGCATGTCTTGGCGGTCTTGGGTTATTGGTACGAGCACCCTCCAATGTGGTTGAGCCAGATTTCCGGGACGCTGTGCTGGGAGATTTCGCCACGTATATCGCCGCTGATAAACCGCTTGATATTGTTGCTTCCGAGGCGGCGAAAGTCGTGCCCTGGATTTCAGCGCGGGTTCCTTTTGTTATGCCTGAGCGCGTTGCGCCGGAAGGGGCGCGGCTTTTGGGGGGACGGCTGTGCTGGCTGGTTGGGCGGCGGCTCGCGGCGTTCAATTTCGAGGTTGGGATGTCTCCGGTCGGTCTTTACATCGCTGGTGCGGATGGTTTGACCGGATTGCCGGATGACGGGTTGCGTGAGATGAGCGAGGGCCGCGATGGCCTTCAGGGAGCATTCTGGCGCGAACGCGGCCTTGCGATGGGCATCGTCGGGGCATTGCCGGAAACGCGTCTCGCTGATCTTGCGGCAACGCTACAGGGCTGATACGAAATCCGGTCGATTCAGTAACGGTTTCGTGATAATTGTGAACTCCCCCCATCGTGATCCGTCTTCTTACCGACGACTCCGTAAGAAGGATCAATCGCGATGCCGTTTGCCAACTCTGCCGCCCTGTTTGATACCCCGCTATCAATGTCGCTCGATACCCGACCTGGGCCTGATCGCGCGGTGAGCGCGGCACTTGTTGGCGTTGCACGGTTGCCCGCATTGACCTCGCGGATGGCCCCGCTTGCTACATGCCATGACAGGGTATTGGGTGAGCGGGTGCGTGCGGATGCCGATATACCGGCGCGGGACAGTGCCAGGGTGGACGGTTTCGCATTCTCAGGTAAAGCCTGCCGGGCGGATGGTCCGTGGCGGTTGCGTCTGACCGCGCGTCTTGCTGTGGCGCGTAACCTGTCGGTAGAGAACGCCTTACCATCGCGGGAGGCCGTGCGGATTACTGCCGGAGCGCCCGTTCCGCCGCAGCTTGATTCCGTGGTGAGCGCCGGGGCAGTACGCCCGGATGGTGATTACGTAATTCTCGATACCTTGTCTGATTGCCGGGAGACCATCGCGGAGCGAGGCTCCTATGCGCGCTGTGGTGATGTTATCGTGGAGCCGGATCGTGTACTCGATGCCCGCGACCTTGCTGCGTTGACCATGGCCGGATGTACGGGTGTGAAGGTACGCAGAGCCTTGAGAGTTGCGGTTTTTTCGGCCTGCATAGGTAAGCAGGAAGGCAATGGAGGACCGGGACGGGCCATGGTGATGGCTGGCCTTGATCGTCGCTGGATCACGAAGCAGGATCTTGGAGCCGTCACGGCGGCCACACTGCCCAGAGCGCTGCGTGCTGCATCGGCGGAAAACGATGTGGTCATCGCTTTTGACCGGGGCGGTATTGCGGAAACTATTGTCGGGATGGGAGGGCGAATCCTTCTCGATGGCATCGCGATGAAACCCGGAGGTGATGTGGCGCTCGCGGTGATTGACGAGACGATAATTCTGCTCTTGCCCGAGGAACCAATGGCCGCGCTGGCCGCAATGACTGTGCTGGGCTGGCCAGTGTTGCGTCGTAGAGCAGGCATCCAACATTCGCGCATCGTTCCACGGACCGGGGTTGCTGCATTTACACTGCCGCCCTCCGAAAAGATTGCGACCTACCCATTTATAAAAGTTTCCGGGGCTGGAGAGATACCAACTCTGGAAATTCAGCCAGAGGAACCGGGCGCGATTGTCGGGCTGTCACAGGCCGACGGGATCGCAATCATTGCGCCGGGTGCAGGAGTACGGTTCGGAGATCGGCTCACCTGGCTGCCAATAACTGACCGCTTCACATAAGGCTTCCCCGACGGAGCAACTATTGCCTATGCGGGAATGTGGCGGTGAAGGCAATCTGCGCTGCTCCGGCGCCGTTCCGTGCATATGATCCGGCGGCGGAGCGTTGGCAGGTTCAGTATTCCACGCCGATTTGCGCTTTGACGCCGGATCGGAATGGGTGCTTGACCAGTTCCATCTCGGTCACGAGGTCGGCTATTTCGATCAACTCATCCTTGGCATTGCGGCCTGTCAGAACCACATGGGTCATCTCAGGTTTTTCATCCACGAGGAAAGCCACGACGTCGTTGATGTCGATATAATCATAACGCAGCGCGATGTTGATTTCGTCGAGCAAGACCATGGTGTTGCGTTCGTCGCGGATAAGTTCCTTGGATTTTTCCCATGCGGCCTGCGCCATCTCGGTATCGCGGGCCTTGTCTTGCGTTTCCCAGGTAAAACCCTCGCCCATCGTATGAAACGCGCATTTATCGGCGAAATTCGATGTAATGAGATCGCGTTCGCCGGTGGACATGCCGCCCTTGATGAACTGTACCACGGCGCAGGGCATATCATGCGCGATGCAGCGAAAGATCATGCCAAAGGCTGCGGAGGATTTTCCCTTGCCCTTGCCCGTATGAACGATCACGAGGCCGCGCTTGTCGGTTTTTGTCGCCATGATCTTGTCGCGTGCGGCCTTTTTCTTGGCCATCTTGCTCGCATGTTTTGCGAGGTCTTCCCCGGTTTCGTCGGCCATTTGGTATCCCTGAATCAACGTAAGGCGAGGGGCTTGTTCTGTCCGCAGATGATCTGGGGAGCCGTCAGCGTCGCCGCCGCCGAAAGATCGGGCGGTGTGGTCAGGATCGACCGTCCTGAGCACAGCGTCAACTCAAGATCAGCATCCAGCAGGATCGCGAGTGCCTCGACTTCGCCGTTTTCGATCAGACGTACGGCATCGGCCCATTCTGCGGTTGCGGTATCGCCATCCACGGCGTCGCCCAATGCGCGGCCAATCCCGTAAGGAGTGGCATCAATCGATGCGAGATCAAGCGAAGTATCGCGATTCGTGCCGAGGGTGGAGGGTTTGCCGGGAGTCGGGAAGAATCGTGCGCCCAGATTGACCCCGGGTTCGCGGGGAATGGTTACGTCTGGCGGGACAACGGAGGAAGCGGTCGAACCGGGCAAAACCGAAGCCTGCTGCACATCAAAGCTGCGCTGTGGTTTTGCGCGGCGCGGCTTGGCGGTTGGCGAGGGCGTGCGGGCGAGGATATAGGGTTTCAGGCCCGGTATCGGGGCGCGCTCGACGATAGGACGGGGTGCGGGGGCAGGGAGTGCAGATGGCAATGGTGCGGCCAATGCCGCGACCTGACTTGGTTGCGGTGCTGGAGGAGGGGGAGGAACGGACGCGATGCGGCGCGGCGCGGGCTCGTTCGTTTTGGTGTTGGCAGATTCTACCGGGGAAGGTGCTCGCGTTGCGAAACGCCCAAGGATCGGACGGCGTTGTTGAGGCGGATTGGCGCGGGTTTGACGGGCCTCCACGCGACGGGCCTCTGCCACCGCTTCTGCCTGTTCGCGCACAGCACGTCGCGCTGAGGCCTCTGCTGCAAGGGCAGTCGCTTCGGCTTCGGCTGCGGCTGCTTGTGCAGCGGCAAGGGCCGCTTCGTCGGGTATGTCTGGCGTGCGCTCGACAACCGAAACCGGTGCGGTTTCAACGACCTCGAAAGGTGCAAAGCCCCCTTCATAATTAGCGTCTTCCGCGTCGTCGCGATCGCTGATCTGATTGGTTGAGCGTGCCGCGTTTCCGCCCTGTCGTATATTCTCGGCGCGCACGGCATCAATCCGGGCAATCAACTCTTCCAGGGCAGAGCGTCGCGCCTCGGCCTCGCGCCGGGCATTCTCCGCTTCCACGATTTCGAAAAGTTCAACCGACTCCAGTCCATCTGTCTCTTGAGGTACTAATGCCTGAGGCGTCGCCTCTGCAAACACCACATCGTTCGAGGGCGCAGTCACGGGCGGATTCGGCAAAAGGATCGCTGCTGGTGGTGGGGCTCGTTGGATGATGTAGCTTTCAGAGACTTGCGGAGAATTGACCGGCGGGGGCGTGGTTGGCGCGGTAGAGACCGCCACCTGATCGCCGGAAGACGACCCGGCACACCCCGCAAGAAGGCCGAGCGCGGCAAGAAGAATCGGAAGGCGTCTGTTGTTAAACGTCATAATTTGGCACTCTCGTCGCTGTCTCCGTCCCTGCGGATCAAGTCTTGTGCCAAAATAGTTCCAAATACGTGTATCGCAAGAGCGTTCATTGTATGGATAAAAGCAAGAAGGCGCAGGGAGACAATATTGCCACCCCAGCCCGCTCAGGTTGCGGTGGCTATCGCCGCGTATCCAGAGACTTTGCGAGCCGTGCCAGCCCGACGAATTCGGCGCGATAGCCGAATGGATCGTCGCCCCTTGCGCCATTGGCCAGTGCGATCGCGTCGTCCCAGTCGTAGTCTGACAAAGCGGATTGCCCTTGCAGTTTCTGTCCGATTGCCGCCACGGCGATGGCAAAGCGGGCCTCGCGATCCGCTATGTCCAGCCTGCCAACCACATCGCCCTGCGTCACCGGGCGCGTTTGGAGCGTGCTCGTGTCGGAATTGGGCAGTTTATGCCGGATTTTCACGAAGGCCAGTTCGTCGCTTGCATTCTCCGAAACTGTCAGTGCGTCGGCTCCATAGCGCAATGGATCAATGGTTTCGGCGGGCGACCCTGTGGGGGTGATTTCGTAGATCGCTGTGACGGTGTGGCCGGAATTGATGTCGCCTGCATCTACCTTGTCGTTGTTGAAATCCTCGCGATTCAGGGCGCGGGTTTCATAACCGATCAGGCGGTATTCGCTGATTGTGGCGGGATTGAACTCGACCTGTATCTTAACGTCCTTGGCGATGGGCACGAGCGCGCCGCCCGCCTCGCCCGCCAGCACTTTGCGGGCCTCTGACAAGGTGTCGATATAGGCCGCGACCCCGTTGCCGTTCTGGGCCAATGCCTGCATCAGCGCATCGTTGTAATTGCCTTGACCAAAGCCCAGAACCGA
>CALFFK010000071.1 GCA_937957975.1 uncultured Neomegalonema sp. | reverse complement strand
CCTCTCGTGCAGGCCGGCCTGACGGTCAAGGGCAGCGACACCGACAGCGCCCGGCGCTTCGAAAATGACCTGCGTATCGACAACCTGATCCTGCTGGAAAACAGCGATGCCGATTTCGACGGCGACGGATTACAGCAAATTTACTTCAAGACCGTCGATGGCACAGCTTATCTGCACGCCCTGATGCATGCCGATGGCAATATCCAATACGCCAATTATCAAAACCAGCAACAGATGATCGATTACCTCGAAGATAACGGATACGGCCAGGAAATATACGCAGATTGGCTTCTGGTATAAACCAATCCAAAATCCATCGATTGCACTGATTGAAAATCTGGAGCGGGCGGCGGGAATCGAACCCGCGTCATCAGCTTGGAAGGCTGAGGTCTTACCACTACACAACGCCCGCGCAGGACGTTTCATATAGCTGCGCATAATCCAGTGGGCAAGGATTATTGATCGCTTTTTCAGGTGCCGCGTAACTCCATCCAGTCGCGAAAGCGATACCATGTTCCAACAACCGGCACGAACCAGGGTATGCCTGAATAGAACGGCTGCGTCCTGAAAGGCAGCCCTTCGAAAGCACTGTTCCGGTTTGCACGTCCGAGGATGGACCACGCTGCCTTGCGGCCCAGCCAACTCATCATCACGATCCCCGACCCGCCATTGCAAGCCATGGCATAATGCAGTCCATCCTGCTTTCCGACTTTGGGGAGAAAATCGAACGTGAAGGCCATATAACCGGACCACGCATGGTCGATGCATGTTCCAGAGAGTGACGGGAAAACCCGCTGCATCTGATGATGCAACAAACGGGCATTCTCGACCGGATTAGAGGGCGTGAACTTTGCGCGCCCGCCAAACAGAATACGGGTACCATCAGGCGTCGGGCGCGCAAAGATGATGACGCGCTTTGTATCAATGACCGGGCATCCGGCGGGCAATAAAGCCGACACGCGCTCACGCCCCAGAGGTTCGGTCGCGATGATCGTGCTTGAAATCGGGATGATCCGCTTGCGGTGCCATGGCGAAACACCGTCGGTATAACCGCCGGTCGCAAGCATCACTTCCCCCGCACGAACCGATCCATGTTTGAAATGGAGCACTTTCTGCACTCCACCTTCAATACGGTCGATACGGGTATTGCCAATGAGGCAAACACCGGCCTCAAGGGCAAGGCGAACGAGACCGGCATGGTATTTGGCGGGATGGATAGATCCGGCATTATGGATCATCATGCCGCCGTGGAAAAAATCACTCTCTACATAGCGACCCTGCTCCGAGCGGGAAACCATCTCAAAGTCACCGGGCGCACTTGCCTCGTATTCCGCCATTTTTGCAGCGATACCGTCATAGGCGTGCCGGGTATGGGCACCGACGAAACGACCAAGAGGTTGAAAATCGCAATCAATCTTCTCCAGCGCGATGACGTCC
Organism: uncultured Neomegalonema sp.; assembly: GCA_937957975.1. Classification (GTDB taxonomy): domain Bacteria; phylum Pseudomonadota; class Alphaproteobacteria; order Rhodobacterales; family Rhodobacteraceae; genus JAHDDY01. Next base: position 4,777 of record CALFFK010000071.1, on the reverse strand, counting down.
TGAAGATGGGCATAAGCTTCGTCCGCTTCCTCCAGAATGGCATCGGCCCGTTGCAGGCCAACGGCTTTCTGAAGGTTGATCTGTTTGCTGACCCCGGCGCGCCCCGATGTAAATCCCGCTGCGCGGGAGCTGGCCCCACACCCGATCTCACCAGCATCGAAGACGGTAACATCCGTCCCTGCGCGGGCAAGTTCTATTGCACAGGCAAGGCCCGCATATCCGCCCCCGATAACGGCAACGTCCGTAGCATCCGGTAGATCGACAGGGCCGGTATCACGGGGCATCGCTTCCCGCCACCAATAGGGGAGATGCGAGAAGTCTTCAGCGAAGACACTGTCTGCCTTCAACCGCCCAGTTCCGTGAGGCTTCGGTGACAGTCGATGATGTGGCCAGCACCATCATCAAGCTTCGGCGGATCGACGACATCACAGGTGCCTGGGATCGCCACAGGGCAACGCGCGAAGAAAGGGCATCCCGTTTCGGTCAGTTGCACACCACCCGACGCTCCGGCCTTTGCCTCGCGGGTCTGGGCCGCTTCCTCCAGCCAACCGACGCGCGGCTCAGGGACCGAAGAAACCAGCAGTTGGGTGTAGGGATGGAAGGGAGGAGACAGAACGCGATCAGTCGGCCCCTGTTCAGCCACCATCCCGGCATAGAGGACAACGACTTCATCAGCGAAAGACGACACGGTTGACAGGTCGTGGCTGATAAACACGAAAGATACGCCGGTTTCGCGCTGAAGACGGGTGAGCAAGGCAATCACATTTGCCGCGACGATGGTATCCAGAGCGGATGTCACCTCGTCGCATAACACGATTTCCGGGTTTGCGGCCAAGGCGCGGGCAAGATTGACGCGCTGTTTCTGGCCACCCGACAGTTCATGTGGATAACGATCAGCAAACTGAAGTGGCAGTTCCACCATCTCCAAAAGCTGATCGACCCGTTGCCGACGGGTCATGCCTTCAGCAGTGCCGTAAAAATCGACCGGACGCCCAAGAATATCCCGAATACGATGGCGTGGATTCAATGCGGTATCGGCCATCTGATAGACGAATTGCACCTTTCGCAACTGTTCACGGGTACGCCCGGCAAGATCGGGCGAGAGGCGTTCGCCATCAAGATAGATTTCACCATTGGAGGCGGGTAACAGGCCGGCAAAGACCCGCGCAAGGGTGGATTTACCACAGCCGGACTCGCCAATAATGCCGACAGTCTTGCCGCGCTCGATAGCGACATCAATATCGCGTAGCACCGGGATTGCGGCCTTCCCGTTCGAACCGATAGGCCCGTACCCTGCATCAATGGACCGGGCCTGCAAGGCCGGATCAGCGCGCAGGTGTTCGTCGGATGAGTCCTCGCCCTGCCCTGCTTCGGGCATTGGGCGGATCGCGGCCATCAGGCGGCGGGTATAAGGATGAACAGGATTCGTAATGATCTCATGGACCGGCCCCGCCTCCTTGATCTCGCCATTGTAGAGAACGACGACGCGATCCGCGATTTGGGCAACCACAGCAAGATCATGGGTAACGTAGATCGCCGCAGCCCCTTCCTCCTGTATGACTTTCTTGAAAGCCTTCAGCACTTCGATCTGTGTCGTAACATCCAGAGCGGTTGTCGGTTCGTCGAGAACCAGTAATTCGGGATCACCGCATAATGCCATTGCGGCCATAAGGCGCTGAAGCTGACCACCCGAAACCTGATGCGGGTATCGTTCACCGATGGTTTCGGGATTGGGCAATTCGAGAGCGCGATAAAGGTCGAGCGCCTTCGCATCAGCCTCTGCCTGTGTCTTTGTTCCGTGCAGGACAGGGGCTTCCGTAACTTGTTCATTGATGCGGATCGAGGGATTGAATGTTGCCGCCGCACTCTGGGCGAGATAGGCGACCGAAACACCCCGCAAGGGGCGCAGTTCATCCACACTCATCTTGCTGACATCCTGCCCCAGCAATCGCGCCTCGCCGCCCGTAAAGCTGAGGCCCGGCTTCGTGTAGCCCAGGGCAGAAAGCGAGATGGTCGTCTTGCCGGAGCCTGACTCGCCAATCAGCGCGACCACTTCTCCGCGCCGGACATTGAAATCGACGCCTTTTACGATGCGAATTTCAGAGCCATCCTGCTGGATTGCGCCGATCTTCAGATCGCGGGTTTCGAAGACGACTTCACCGGGGTTACGTTCGTTCGTCATAGGTTACAGCCGCTTCGAGAGACGGCCACCCGCCTGAGCGGAGACGTCATCTACAACAAGGTTGATCGCAACGGTCAATGTCGCGATGGCCAGTGCAGGAGCCAGAACCGGGATAACAGATTCGCCATATTGCAAGGCACCAAGATTTTCCCGGACCATTGATCCCCAATCGGCCAGTGGTGGTTGGACTCCAAGCCCCAGAAAACTGAGAGATGAGATGAACAAAATCACGTAGATGAGACGAAGACCAAAATCGGTAATGAGAGGCATCGCAGCATTGGGCCAGATTTCGCGGGTAATGATCCACCAGCGCCCCTCGCCACGGGCTTTTGCGGCCTCGACGAAATCCATTACCATGATCTCCATACCCAGGGCACGGGCGAGGCGGAATACTATCGTTGCGTAGATGAGGCCCGCAGTACAGATCAGAACCGGAATCGACGACCCCACCGCCGCCACCACAACGAGGCCAAGCATGATTGTTGGCAGGCTGAGAAAAGCATCATTGATACGGCTGACCACCATATCAACCTTCGGTCCCGATATCGCAGCACCGATCCCCAGTACGACGCCCACGATGTAGGCAAGAACCGTGGCCGCAAAGGATATGCCGATAGTACGCCCTGCACCGTAGATTATTCGCGACAGAATATCCCTGTCCTGAACATCCGTGCCAAGCAACGCACCCTCTCTGGGTGTCTGGAATTCGCTGTAATCATCAGGGAACGGCAGATCGTTTTCGCCATAGGGCGCGATAAACGAACCGAACACTGCGATAAGCAACCAGAACACAACTATGACCGCACCAATCCAGCCGGTCAGAGACAGGCGAAACCGTTCTTTTGGAGCGGAGTCAGGCAATTCGTCAAAGCTGACACTCTCGTCATAAGGGGCGACGAAATGATTGCTTTTCTCCGGCTCTGAAATTCCGCCAGCCATGTCGGGATGGGTGTGCAGCGATGTGTCAAAGGTTTGATCATTGCTCATTTTGGATGCCTCAGGCGGGGGTTGGAGGCGAAGGCTGCAATATCCGCAATCAGCATCAGGATCACATAGGTGAGGCAGAAAATCATGCCCAGCCCCTGTATCAGCACGAAATCACGACTCTGCACGCCCTGCACGATCAGGGTCGCAAGACCCGGATAGGCAAAATAGACTTCCACCACGATTACCCCTGTCACCAGATAGGCAAGGTTCAGGGCCACCACATTCACGATGGGGCCAATGGCATTCAGCAATGCATGGCGAAAGATGATGCGCCCGCGTGGCACGCCCTTGAGGATCGCCATTTCGATATAAGGCGAGGACATCACGTTCAGAACGGCAGCGCGGCTCATACGGATCAACTGTGATGCGATAACGAAACTGAGCGTCGCAATGGGTAGAGCGAAATGTGAGATAAGTTCAAAAAAGCCCTTACCCTCCGTGCTGCCAACAACGACCGCATTTCCGATATCGAGGGCGAAGACGAATAACAGCACGAGCAGAGTCGCCGTGAAAAACTCCGGTGCAGCGACCAACGTGACAGAGGTGAAGGTCAACACACGGTCATACAGGCTGCCGGGGAACATTGCCGCCGTGATGCCCAGCATCAGGGAGATCGGCACGCCAATAAGTGCCGTGAGGCACGAAACGATGACTGTATTTTTGTAGCGGTCAGCGATCAGATTCGTAATTGGTACATCGGAGGCGAGCGAGATTCCCAGATCGCCTGTCACAAAGTTCTTCAACCATGTCAGATATTGCTGCCAATAGGGCTTATCGAGACCAAGACGCTCGCGCATAGCGGCGACATTCTCAGGGGTTGCTTGCTGTCCCAGCCTGATCTGCGCAGCATCACCGGGCAGAATCTTGGTGCCAAAGAAAATGATAATCGAGACGGCAAGAACGGTGATGAGACCGATGCCGATCCGCCGAAGTATGAGACCCGTCATCGCTTGTCACCCATAGGGACGCATGAGAACCCTCCCCGCCGCAGCGGAGAGGGAAAAATCTTTACAAAGCACAAGATCAGGAGTCTGCGCGCCAGAGGGTAACGGGGGATTCCGCCCCACCGAAGTTGTTCAGCGGCACTTCGGTACGCCCCTTCACATGGCTTGCAGCGGCATCGACATAGTTGCGGTGTACCGGGATCGACATGCCATTTTCCTCATGGATCATGGTTTGCAGATCGCAATACTTCTGGGCGCGCTTGTCGGCGTCGGTTTCGCCGCGCACATCGACAAGAAGCTGGTTGAACTTGTCGTTGTTCCAGCGGGTTTCGTTCCAGTCCGCATCACCCTTAAAGGCGAGGGTCATCATAATGTTGGCGGTTGGACGCATGTTCCACGACGCGACACAGATTGGTTCCTTGAGCCAGACAGCGCCCCAATAGCCATCGGTCGTAACCTTCTTGACGTCGAAGTTCGCGCCGATCTTCTTGCCTTCACGCTGCATGAACAGCGTCTGTTCAACAGCACCGGGTGCAACTTCAGCGGCGACCACAGGAACCGGCGTACTGCCAATACCCGACTTCTCCCAATGGAACTTGGCTTTATCAGGGTCCAGTTCACGTTGCGGGATGTCTGGGCAATGGTCGAAATAGGCCGCGTTGAT